>NZ_NMOK02000052.1:0-527587 GCF_003399985.2 Paenibacillus sp. ATY16
ACGAAGTGTCTACTTTTTAGTTTAAGACCATTGAGGGGTTACTTGGCAGTTAGGCGTGCATTATGGTGTATTAAATCCAATGTAGATTGGAAAGTGAGGTCAAATGTGCAATTACGTTGGATGGGATCCAATATAGAGAGGAGGTCCCATTGCTATGGTACCCAAATGTGTTCAAATAGTGGGCTTGCAGAAGCTTAAGGTCCCTGAGGGACCTTAGGGTAATAAAATTAGTTAGCTTAGGTGGAGTTAAGGCCCCTAAGGGGCTTAATTACTCAGAACAAGCGGCAAACAGCTTGCAAAATCCCCCACTCAGATGAAATTAGACCCTCGCAGGGTCTTATTCAGCAATAGTAAATAATTTGGAATACGATAAGACCCTGGCACGGTCTTATTTGCCATCGCGTGTATCCAAACTGGCCTGATTAGAAGGCGTGCAGATGTAATAAGACCCTCGCAAGGTCTTATTCAGCAATAGTAGGGTAATTTGAAGCGTGATAAGACCCTTGCAGGGTCTTATTCGCAAGCGCGAGTGACGAAACTGACCCATTAAAGCTGCTCCTAAAGAAATAAGACCCCAGCAGGGTCTTATTCATTACCAGTAGAGTAACTTCAGCTAGAATAAGACCCCCACAGGGTCTTATTCCTCCACGTCCATCTGCTAGCCTCACAAATTGCTGCCTGTCGTAATCGTGAGGTCCTGGAAGTTCTCGACGGAGGCCCCTTTTTCGTAGAAATGAGGGACGTTGTCCTGGATGCCTTGGCGCGTATAGAACGGATCATCGGCGGCGAGCGGGAAAGTAACTTTTTCCCCGGTGCTGGCGGATTTGTAAATGCCAAGAATCAGCTCGAGCGTCGCGCGTCCGCTATGTCCGTCAATCAACAGAGATTCCCCGCCTTCAATCGCGGACAATACGTTGTTGACCTGCCCGACATGCCCTTCGTAGGTTACCTCCGGCAGGTTGTCGTAATAGGCTTGAATTTCGGAGGAGAGAGCCGTGTTCGGCGTTGGGAAGCCGTTATCCATGGAGCTGGAGGTCACAAGCTTCCATGGGGCGGAAATCCGTGCTGCTTTGCCTTGGAAAATAAGCTGCTGCTCTTCGCCGTGATGGACGACGGAGCTCGTGATTTGGCCAAGACCGCCGCCCGCGAATTTGAGCATCGCAATCGACAGGTCCTCCACTTCCGCGTTATCATGCGACGTATTGCTCATGAACGCCTGCAGCTCGGCTGGCCGGCCCATCATCCAGAGCAGCGCGTCGATATGATGAACGGCATGGTTAAGCGTGCAGCCGCCGCCTTCCTTCTCCCACGTGCCGCGCCACCACAGGTCATAGTAGCAGTGACCGCGCCACCAGAAGGAATCGACCTGCGAGTGGACAACGGGGCCAATCAGCCCGCTGTCGAGCACTCCCTTAAGCTTCATCATCGGCGTGCGGAAGCGGTTCTGGGCAACGATAGACAGGAGCTTGCCGCTTTCCTCGGCCGCCCGGTTCATGGCATCGCATTCTTCGAGCGAGGAGGCCATCGGCTTTTCGACCAGGACATGCTTGCCCGCGCGGAGGAAGTCAACGGCAATCTCGGCATGCGTGTAAGGGGGCGTGCAAACGGAGACCAGATCGATATCCTGCTCCAGGAGCTCCTTGTAATCGCTGTATGCCTTCGCCTCGGTAAGTCCACATTGGGCAATGCGGCTCTCGGCTTTGTCTAAGTAAATATCCGTAACGGCAACAATCCGGCATCTGTCCGAAAATTTCTGATAAGCGTCAATATGGGCTCTGCTGATGGCCCCGGATCCAATAATCGCTACTTTAAGCATCGTGAAATCCTCCCCTATTCCATGCGAACCGCAAGATTTTGGGCTAATACGCTAAGCTCGGCAACCTTGAAAGCATGCTCTTGAGTCATGGCATTTTCCGTACGGTGGATGCAGTCGAGAATAAGCTGACCGAAGAACGGGTAACCAACTTGACCTTTCACGGAAAAATGAAACTCTCCCTCTTGGTTAGCCATGTACACCTGATCGCCTTCGGGACTCCTGGCAAGATCCACGTATTTGCGGACTTCGATATAACCTTCCGTGCCAAGGATAAGCGTCCGCCCGTCGCCCCAAGTGCTCAGCCCGTCAGGCGTCAGCCAGTCCACCCGGAAGTACGCCGCCGCGCCGTTATCGCCCGTCAGCATGACATCGCCGTAATCCTCCAGCTCCGGATAGTCCTTATGATGGTAGTTGGCGATCCGGGACTGTACGACCTGCGCGTCCTTAGCTCCCGTATAGGACAGGAACTGCTCGATTTGATGGCTGCCGATATCGCAAATAATGCCGCCGTATTTCTCCCGTTCGAAGAACCATTTCGGTCTGGATTTCGCATTCGTCCGATGAGGTCCCCAGCCCATAACCTGCACGACCCGTCCGATCGCTCCTTGCTCGATCAGTTGGCCGGCGAATAAAGCTCCTTCGTTATGGAGCCTTTCGCCGTAGTAAACCATGTATTTTTGTCCGGTCTCGGCGGAAACCCGCTTGGCGTCTTCCAATTGCTCCAGCGTTGTGAGCGGGGCTTTGTCCGTAAAATAATCTTTGCCCGCCCGCATCACCCGAAGGCCAAGCGCGCAGCGTTCCGAAGTAATAGCCGCGGAAGCAACCAGTTGAATCCGGGAATCGGCGAAAATTTCCTCCTCCGAAGCAGCAACCTTAACCTGAGGATAGCTCTTGACGAACCGGGCAACCTTCTCCGGATCCGGATCGTACACGTATACAAGCTCGCCGCCTGCTTCAATCAATCCGTTGCACATGCCGAAGACATGCCCGTGGTCCAGCGCGATTGCCGCGAATTGAAACTCCCCAGGCGATACGACCGGATTGGGTTTGCCTTGCGGCGCATAATTCATGCCATCTGATTTATTCAAGCGAGAAACATCTCCTTTAGTGGAATTGCTTCTAGGATATATGGAAAAAGACATCCTTTGTCGCTCGATTTTGCGGTAAAATGTTTATATCTTGCGGTTATCTTGAGAAGGTGGGAATCGGATGGTTCAAGCAAAGAGATTATTCGAATACGAGTACCGCAGAACGTCCAGGGACTATTTCCGCGAGGTGTTTCATGCCCATTCCCAGATGGAGCTTACGTATGTGCATGAGGGCCGGGGGCTGCTCATTATCGACGGAAAATCGTATTCGATTGAGCCCAATACGCTGCTGGTTTTCCCGCCGCTGCAGATGCACCGGATTCAGATTCAGGTGACGGAGGCGGAACCCTTCATCCGCAGCGTGCTGCTGTTCGAGCCGGCTGTGCTGCATGGGTATTTGAATGATTTTCCGAGTTTAAAAAGCTTCTTCCAGCGCTTAATGCTGCAGCAGGCCAATGTGCATCCGGTGAACGCCATGCCGGAGAGCGAGCCGTTTGTCGCTTTGCTGAGGCAGTTCAGTCTAACGATGGGCGGCAAGAGAGAGGCGGATTTCGAGGAAAACATGGGCGTCTTCCTGCTCAGCCTTGTGCATCAGTTAAAGCAAAGCCCGGACGGGGAATCGGCTTATCTGAAGAAGCATAATCTTCATGTGGAAGAAATTATCGGATGGATAGAGAAGCATTATATGGAGCCGTTCCGGCTGGAGGACCTGGCAGGCGAGCTTCATTTGTCGCCTTATCATGTGGCTCACCTGTTCAAGGAGTCGACCGGCACAACGATTGTGGCCTATACCCAGGCGACGCGGATCCGGCATGCCTGCTCGCTGCTTCGCAAGACATCCTTGCCGTTATCGGAAATCGGCTACAGGGTAGGAATTGCGAACCCCTCGTATTTCAGTAAAATTTTCCGCCAGATCATGGGCGTGGCTCCGCTGACGTATAGGCAGCATCTGATCAAATAATGAGGTGAAACGATGATTCTTTTTCAAGGGAAAGAGGTTGGTCTCCGCACGCTTGAAACGGAGGATGCGGGGCTGCTCGTCCGTTGGCTGAGCGATCCGGTGGTGCTGGAATTTTACGAGGGCAGGGACAGGCCGCTTGACGCGGAACTGGTCCGGAAGCATTTTTACGAGGATCGGGAAGAGATTATTCCCTGCATTATTCGATATAACGGAGCCGATATCGGCTATCTGCAATTTTATGAGATTGGGGAAGAGGAAAGGGAGATTTACGGACTCTCGGATGAAGCGGGCAGCATCTATGGCATGGATCAATTCATTGGCGAATTTCGTTATTGGAACAAGGGGATCGGCACGGGGCTGATCAAAGAAACGGTGCGTTATTTGGTTAACGACCGGGGAGCGCGGAAGATTGTCATGGACCCGCAAGCCTGGAATGCAAGAGCGCTAAGAGTGTATGAGAAGTGCGGCTTTAAGAAGGTGAAGCTGCTGGAGAAGCATGAGTGGCATGAGGGGGAATACCGGGATTGCTGGCTGATCGCATACGATGCGGTGAAGGCGTAGAAGGAGGGGCAGCCGATACTGCCCGTACCGCCTATATCCCATCTTTTCAATAGTCCAATATGCGCAAACGGTTGCTCATATTTTTATCGTTTCTGTCGAATAGTAAATTTCTTCTAACGGATTATTGACTGTAAAGCGTTTTCATAATAGGATGAGGGTAATGAACTTAAGCTGATAAATGCCTAATTTAAGGGCAATGCCTTCCGGTCTTTACTGCAAAAGCCGGAACAACCCCGCTATCTCTTCTAACCCAAGGGATAGCTTTTTTTATCGGCGGAAAGGAGCTTTTTGCGTCTTGTTGTGCAATCGTTTGCCTAAATTGAAGGTACTAGGGAGGATTACGCGCATATGATGAAGCATGTGAGGAGCAGAAAACAGACAAGAGTATGGTCGCTGCTGCTGGCGATCATGATGGTTATTCAGGTGGTGGGGCTGATGCCCAAGCAGGTTCAAGCAAGCGCTGTCAGCGGAACCTATGCGGAGGGTAGCACGATTCATTTTGTTCTGCCGAAATCATCGGTCGGCATTACGGCCAAAGGCGATTTCAACGGCTGGAGCGATCCGGCCGTAACGCTGACCGATGGGGACGGTGACGGTACGTACACGGCAGAGGTGACGGGCGATGCGCCTAACAAGGCCTATGGCTACAAGTTTCTGGTGAACGGCAACTGGCTGGATAATCCGAACCTGAGCGTGACTTCGGACGAGAACAGCAAGATTCATCTAAGCTATACGCCGCATTTCAAGGTGGCGGGAAGCTTTGACGCGAATGCTTTTGACGATCAGCATGAAATGGTGCTAAGCGAGGGTAACTACACTTTTGCGGCTGAATCGCTGGCGGACGGGACTTATACGTATAAATTTATTTCGGCGGCTGAGGGGCTGCCAAGCATTTGGTTCCAGGATCCTGCGAATTCGGAAACGTCGAACGGAAACAGTAAAATTCTGGTTGGCGAGCAGCCGGCCAATGCTCCAGTTGCGGATGTATTCGCCAACCAGCTGGGAGGCAGCGCCAAATGGGTGGTTGCCGGTTCCTTCCAAGGGTGGAATAACGCTTCGGCGGATACGCTCATGAGCCATCTCGTTGGCGAGTTTTACGCTTATTCGACCGTGCTGGACGCGGGCCATTACGAGTTCAAGCTGGTCCGACAAGGTACCTGGGACGGTTATTCGGACAACGGCAATAACTTTGCTTTTGACCTGGCGGCTCCATCGAAAGTGAATTTCTATGTCAATGACGAGCTTGGCAAAGTTCGGATCAGCGTGCCGGGTGCAAGCGGCATTCCGCAATACACGCCGGTTCTTGACGCTGCGGAATGGCCGCGGCTTGTTGGCGACATTCAGACGCAGTTTGGCGAGGGCGCATGGGCGCCTGATCAAGCGAAGCAGCTCTTTGTCGATTACAACTTTGACGGCTCGGTCTATAAGCTGCAGCGTACGCTGCCTGCAGGCCGTTATGAGATGAAGGTTGTTCAGGGCGACGATTGGTCGGCGGATAATTACGGATCGGGCAACGACAATTTTATTTTGACGACACTGGATCCGGCCGACATCACGTTCAGCACCGTGCCTGCGCAGCGGACGATCGTGACGAATTACAAGCCGGCGGACAGCCAGTTTGACGGGATGATCAAGCGCGACAAGCTGCTGTTTGATTCCCGGTCGGTTACTTACAAGAAGCCGTTTGGCGCGATAAAAGAAGGCGTAGAGGATGTAACGCTCCGCATCGCGACGGAAGCGGGCGACGCGCAGGTTGTACGGGTAGAGCTGAGTAACCCGGAAGGGCTTGCTTCGGCTTTTGATATGCACAAAGCGACTTCCTTTGACGACAAGGATTATTGGGAAGTGACGATCCCGGGCTCGACGTTCAAGGGCATCGGGGTATGGGGTTATAAATTTATTCTGATCGACGGAACGGCGAAGGTGGAATACGGCGATGACGGTTCGCGCGGCGGTACCGGCACAACGGCGGATGAAGGCGTGCTGCCTTACGATCTGACCGTTTACGATAAAGATTTTACGACGCCGGATTGGATGAAAAATGCCATTGTGTATCAGATTTTCCCCGACCGGTTCTATGACGGCAACAAAGACAATAACCGGGCGAAGACGGAGGACGGCTACCGCGGTCCAGCCGATGGAGATGGCGCAACGGCCGGCGTGACTTCGAAGGGCGGCTATGAACTGCAATATTTTGACGGCGGAGTGGCCAATGATCCAACGCCGGATCAGGTAGACGGAACCTGGTCGACCGTGCCGGAAAATCCGGACCGGATCTCGCCGGAGCAGAAGCCTTACTTCCCGGATGCGAAATCGGACGGCGTATGGACGAACGAGTTCTACGGCGGCGATATTCAAGGGGCTTCGCAGAAACTTGATTACCTGAAGTCCATTGGCGTAAACGTCATCTACTTCAACCCGGTTGCCTGGGCAGGCTCGAACCATAAGTACGATGCGACCGACTACGAGCATCTGGATCCGATGTTTGGCGAGCCGGTGTACAATACGCCCGGCGATCCAAGCTCAGGGCTGGATTACGAAGCGACGAGGGTAGCTTCCGACCGCATTTTCACCGAATTTGCGAAAAAAGCCCATCAGATGGGGATTATGCTCATTGTTGACGGCGTGTTTAACCATGTCGGCGATGATTCGATTTATTTTGACCGCTATGAGAAATACCCGGAGATCGGAGCTTACGAGTTCTGGGCAAAAGTGTACGACAAAGTGAATGACAATGGCTTGGCGCTTGATGTTGCGAAACAGCAGGTCATTGATTCCTTTACCGCCCAGATCAATCCGGCTACGGGCAAGCATTACGCGTATCCGGACGATTTTGATTTTACAACCTGGTTTACGGTAACCAATGAAAAGGTAGACGGCCATTACAAATACGAAGGCTGGTGGGGTTACGATTCCTTGCCTGTCATTGATGCGCCGACGCCTGCAGCCGGCGATACGGAAGGCCTTCCGGGCAACCATGAATGGAACGTTCAAGGTTACCGCGACCTCGTTATCGGCCATAATCTGACGGGCAAGACGGACGAAGAAGCTTCAGCGATGATGCAGAAGGCGAACTCGCAGCGCTGGGGCTGGATGGGGGCAAACGGCTGGCGGCTCGACGTTGCGCCGGATGTATCCGCGGGCACCTGGCAGAAGTTCCGCGAAGCGGTGAAGTCGACGGAAGGCCGCAAGGACAGCAATGGCGAGACCATTCCGGAGCCGATTATTCTGGGCGAAGAGTGGGGCGTAGCTACGCGGTTCCTGCTTGGGGACCAGTTCGATTCGGTGATGAACTACCGTTTCCGCGGCGCGCTGCAAAGCTTTATCCTTGGCGGCAACGCCCAGCAGTTTAACGATGCGCTGGAGTCGATCCGCGAGGATTATCCGGCGGAGGCTTGGAAAGTGATGCTCAATCTGGTCGATTCCCATGATACGATCCGTTCGATAACGAAATACGATAAGCCGGAATGGGAAGAGGAGCATTTGGCGATCGCGCCGGAGGCGTCGGACAAAGCGCTGAAGATGCAGGCGCTGACGGCCATTTTCCAAATGGGTTATCCGGGTGCGCCAACGATTTATTACGGGGATGAGGTTGGTCTTGCCGGTACAAAAGATCCCGACTCCCGTCGTACGTTCCCTTGGGAGCGCGTATCGGAATCCGGTGGAGAGTATACCGGGGTTGGGAAATATGCTTCTCTGTTCGAAACGTATCAAAAGGCAGGCACTGTACGCGAGAACAATGAAGTGTTCCGTACAGGCGAACTGAAGACGGCTTATATTACGGGCGATGTCATTGCCTATGCACGGAAAACGGGCAGCCAAGGCGGCCTTGTCGTGGTGAACCGGGGCTCTTCGGATGCGTCCATTCAAGCGGATGTGGCAGGCTTCCTGCCTGAAGGACTGACGCTGAAAGACCAGCTTGGCAGCAATGTAGAAGCATCTGTTGCCGGTGGCAAAGTGACGCTGACGGTAAAAGCGATGAGCGGTCTCATGATGACGTCGAACTCGGAGCTGGTTCAGGTTCCGCAGGTGTTGAATATCCGTGCGACCGGCGGCAACGGGCAGGTGGCTTTGACTTGGGATGCGGTAGCCGGCGCTTCCGGCTATAACGTATACCGCGCGGCGATTGAAGGCGGGCAGCTGCAGCTGGCAGGGCAGCCGGCAGATGCAAACTGGACCGATACGAATGTCGTGAACGGCAAAAAATATTACTACACGGTGACGGCCGTGACGAAAGACGGTGAAAGCCCGCTCAGCGAATACGGCTCGGCTACGCCATCGTTCCCGGTCAGCAGCGTGGAAATTACGAAGCAGTCGGAGGAAGTAACGCTTGGCGTTGGCCATAAGACCTCCGATATTGAAGTAACGATTGATATTCCCGGTCTGACGGACAACGCGGCGTATGCCGGCAAGGAAGCGCCAAACGTCATTGGACGCCTTGCGTTCTATAAAGAGGGGGCAGGCAAAGCGACGGCTGAGGATACCAAACTTCGCTATAAATCCGATACGGAAGACGGCGGAAAGGTATACTGGGCTTCTTTTGAACCAACGGAAGCGGGCACGTATCATTATTTTGCGAGGGTATCTACGGATAACGGCGAGTCGTATACCGAATCGGCCGAGGCAGCGGTGCCGGTTCAGGCAGACAGCTCGGATACCGAAGCTCCGAAGGCCCCCGTGCTTGCGGAGATTGCGGTGGAATCCAACCGCGTGCTGCTGAACTGGACGGAGGATCCCGAAGAAACCACGGTGGATCATTACGAGATTTTCCGCAAGACGGCGGATTCGCGATTTGTGAAGATTGCAACGGCGGCCAAAACAGCGGTGTCTTATGTGGACTTTACGGTCAGCAACGATACGGCTTATACGTACAAGGTAGCTGCCGTAGACAACGCGTATAACCGGGCTTACTCGGGCGAGCAATCGGTGACGCCAAAGCTTGTTATGGTTGATGTGAAGCTCCGCGTTCATTTGCCAAGCTATACGCCGGTCAAGGACGATATTTACTTGGCGGGCGATCTGAACGGCTGGAATTCGGCAGGCAACAAGCTGTCCGTTCCAAGCGGCGCCACAACCCGAGATGTGGTGGAATACAGCTTCAAAATGATGGCGGGCAAGTCGATCCAGTACAAATATACCCGCGGCACCTGGGCGACGGAGGCATTTACCTCGCATGCCCGGCTGGCAAGCGATACCGTGGATGCCGGCAACTATGCTTACTCCTCGACCGATACGAATATGAGGCTGACAATCAAGAACCAGGGCGGCAATACGATGGTCGTCGACGATTACGTCCTGCGTTGGGTTGATATGCCTATGATTTTGACAATGCCGCGTATCTCTTACGGCGAGAATATTTCGTATGATACGGATGAAGAATCGTTTACGCTGCGCGCCAATGTGCCGTATGGCGTGGCCTTTACGATTAACGATCAGCCGCTGGCGGATGGAGCAATGGATGCTTACGGCAACGTGTATGCGGAAAATATTCCGCTTGAGCCGGGCGAGAACCGCTTTACGCTTCACATTGAACCAAGCGCCGAGACGCTGGCGCAGGATTGGTACACGGATAAAGGCCGCGCCTCGCAAGCGACCAAAACGATGGAGCTTGTAATTACGAGAGACGGCGGCGATAGCGGAAACGGCAATGGTAACGGCAACGGAAATGGCAGTGGCAGCAGCGGCGGCGGAGTGACGCCGGGCAGCTCTTCGGTAACGGTGACCGAACAGCAGCTGAAGGATGCGGTTAAGCAAGCCGGCGACAGTAAAGTGACTGTTGCGGTTGAGGGTAAAACGGAAGTACTCCTGCCGGTGGGGGCTGCTGAGCTGTTGGGCAGCAAGCCGCTGGAGCTGAAGCAAGGAGATCTGGCGCTGCTCATCCCAAGCGCGATGCTGCAAGAGCTGGTGAAGATAGCGGGAGGCTCTGCGTCTAGTGCTGCTTCGCATATTGTCCTGCAGCTTAAGCCGCTTGATGCAGCGGCGCAGCAGGACTTGCTGAAAAAAGCTGCTGCGTCAGACGGTGCGGAGCTAAGCCCGGCTTCTGCCGTAGTTGATTTCCGCCTGGCGCTAGTGGATGGCAATGGCAAGGAAGCGGCGGTATTAAGCAAGTTTGACGAAGCGCTGAAGCTGACATTTAAGCTGGATAGCGAATCAAACAAAAAGCTGACCGGTATTTACTATGTGGCAGACGACGGCAAGCTGGAGTATGTCGGGGGAACGTTTAATGCAGACGGTACAATTACGGCGAATATCCAGCATTTCTCCAAGTATGCGGCATTGGAGTATGCGAAGACCTTTGGAGATGTTCCTGTGACTCATTGGGCATGGGGAATGATCACAGAACTTGCATCTAAGCATGTTATAACTGGCGTAACGGCCGGCCGATTTGAACCGGAACGCAGCGTGACACGTGCCGAATTTGCAGCTCTGCTTGTTCGGGCTATGAGCCTGCAGGCGACCAAGCCGGCTGGCTTCGCGGATGTAGCAGCCAGCAGGTGGTATGCCGATAGCGTTGCAGCGGCGGCAGAAGCGGGCATAATCAAAGGGCGTACCGCTGCAACCTTTGCGCCAAACGCAGTCATTACGCGCGAAGAGATGGCGGTTATGCTTATGCGCGCGTACGAAGCGAAAAGCGGCAAGAAAGTAGAGAGCAGCATGGAAGGCAATACGGAAGGCAATACGGAAGGCAATACTTTCACCGATTCCGCCGCTATCCATGACTGGGCAAAAGCGCCCATTGATGCAGCCGTAAAGCTTGGCTTCATCAACGGCAAGGGCCAAGGCAAATTCGACCCGCAAGGCAACACAACCCGGGCCGAAAGCGCGAAGGTGATTTACAAGCTGCTAGGCTTGTAGCAGACGGAAAGCTGTCCCCAATGGGGCAGCTTTTTTGCGTCTTAATGGTGGAGCTGGGGCAATAGCAGGCAAAAAGCCTGCTGCTCTAAGTTCAAAATAAGAGGAAAAACCCGACTTGCAGAGGGATGAGCTGGAATAGCCGTATGCGAGGTTCTACCTCACATACGGATTCTGCCGGATCATCTGCACGAGGTTCATCGCCGAGGCGGGGAGCGGCTCGTTTATGCGGGTGCAGATGGCGATGGTGTTCTTGAGATTGATCCCTTCCACATAGACGCGGGCGAGGTCGCCGCGTTCGACGTAATCGCGGACGACGAGGGAGGAGACGAAGTTGGCGCCGTAGCCTGCGATCACGGCAGTGATTGCTTCATGCAATCCGTTGAATTGCAGGGAAATGGTCGGAACGGCGGAATTGTAGGTGCGGCATAAGGACAGCAGGCGTTCGCGTGTCGAACTGCCTTCCTCGCGCATGACAAATGGCTCCTTCATCATCTCGGACAGCGTAACCTGCTGATTGGCATACCGGTGGCCCGGCGCTACAACAAACCATAATTCATCCTGAAACAATTCTTCTGTCTGAATCGTGTCCGGATAATTCTCGGCCATTCCGCCAAATATGGCGATATCGGCTTCGACGTCCAGCAGCTGCTGTAAGGCCCCGGTTGAGTTGGTTGTCGTGATATTCATTTCGACCTGCTCGAACTGCTGCTTGAACTTGGCGATCCAAGCCGGGATAAGGAAGTGGGCAGGCAAATAGGTAGCGGCAAGCCGGATGCTGCCGATGGTGCCGCTGCGGTAGTTCACGGCAAATTGCTCGATCTGATGCTCCACGGCAAACAGTCTTTTGGCCAGCACGGAAAGCTCCTCGCCTGCATCGGTTAACGCGATTCCTCTACCTTGAGGCTTGAAGAGATCGAGCATCAGCTCTTTCTCAAACTTCTTGATCTGGGCCGTAATCGCAGGCTGGCTGATGTTCAGCAGCTCGGATGCGCGGGTTACGCTCCCCGCTGCCGCAATCGTATGAAACAAACGCAAGGCATGCAAATTCAAAACGCGGCTCCTCCAATCAATCTATATATGAAATATATAAGTTCAAGAAAAACATATATTATTCTTATCATTATAACTCGCTTACTATGGAAGTAGAAAGTCAATTCAAAGCGAGGAGAAGTGATTATGATGAGTACATTGCACACTTGGGAAAAAGTTGATGCCTACCTGACGGAGCAGCTCATTCAGCAGGACTCCATTCTGGAGCAGGTGCTGGCAAACAACAAAGAGGCCGATCTGCCCGCCATCGACGTGGCGCCGAATCAAGGGAAGCTGCTCAGCCTCTATGCTCAGATGATTGGCGCGGAACGGATATTGGAGATTGGTACGCTTGGCGGCTACAGCACGATCTGGATGGCAAGGGCACTGCCGGAGCACGGAAAGCTGATCACACTGGAGCTTGATCCCCATCATGCGGTTGTCGCCGGTCAAAATATCGCATTAGCCGGACTCAGCCAAAAAGTAGAGATAAGGGTCGGTGAAGCGCTGGAGCAATTAGCAAAGCTGGAGGAGGAAGGGGCGGATCCTTTTGACCTCATTTTCATTGATGCCGACAAACCGAATAACCCCCATTATCTGCAATGGGCGCTGCGCTTCTCCCGTCCCGGCACGGTTATCGTTGGCGACAATGTCGTTCGCGAGGGAGAGGTGATAAACAGACACAGCACGGATCCCCGCGTTCAAGGCGTACGCAAATTCATGGAACTGCTGGCTGAGGATCCGCGAATGACGGCAACGGCTATCCAGACGGTTGGAGCCAAAGGCTATGACGGCTTTGCGTTTGGGATCGTCAAGAGCTAATTAGTCTTCCCCGATTTGGATGTGCCCTTCTCTTTCCGGTACAATAGAAGAAACGAAACCGAAGGAGTGGATGCAAGAATGGATCACTTCCGTGCTTTAGTAGCAGATAACAATGGGGAAGAAGCGCCAACGCTAACGATTAAAAATCTGACTACCGCCGATCTGCCCGAAGGAGAAGTAACCGTTCGAGTCGCCTACTCCAGCGTGAACTATAAAGACGGGATGGTTGGAATTTGGGGGCGAATGATAAAAAGCTATCCGCATATCCCGGGCATCGACCTTTCCGGCACCGTTACCGAATCTACGGATCCGCGTTATAAGCCGGGGGATGAAGTCATCGTAACAAGCTATGGTCTTGGCGTAACGCATTATGGGGGATACAGCGAGCTGGCACGGGTTCCCGCAAGCTGGGTTGTTCCTTTGCCAACCGGGCTTACGCAACGCGAGGCCATGATCCTAGGAACGGCGGGCTTTACGGCGGCGTTATCCGTTCAGCGGCTAGAGGATAACGGACTAACACCGGAGAAAGGTCCGGTCGTTGTCGCGGGTGCAAGCGGCGGGGTAGGCAGCGTTGCCGTCAACATACTTGCCAAACGGGGTTACGAGGTAACGGCCAGCACGGGAAGACTCAGCGAAGAGGCTTACTTGAAGGAGCTTGGCGCCAAGCATGTCATTCACAGGGATGAACTGACGGAAACGGAACAGAGGCCGATCCGGCGTCCGCTCTGGGCGGCTGCGGTGGATCCGGTTGGGGGGAAAACACTTTCCTACCTGCTGAGCACGCTCCAATACGGAGGATCCGTTGCCACAAGCGGATTAACCGGCGGGGTTGAAGTTGAGACCTCGGTTTATCCATTTATTCTTAGAGGGGTGAACTGGCTTGGCATCGATTCGGTGGAATGTCCGATGGAGCTCCGTAGCCGGGTTTGGGAGCGCCTCGCCTCAGACCTGAAGCCTGCAATGCTAAGCAACACGATCGTAAACGAAATCCAGCTGGAGCAGCTGCCGGAGGAGCTTGCCCTTATTTTGCAAGGTCAAGTGCGCGGCCGGACAATCGTAAAGCTTGGATAAAAAAGAAACCCGCTTGCTTGCCGTATTTACAATAACGGCAGGCCAAGCGGGTTTCTTTTTGTGAAGACAACGATCATTTCCAGTTCTGCTCAATAAACTCGTCGCGTCCGGACTGGGCGCGGTCTTCTTTGTAATGCTTCGGATTCTTCTTGTGATAATCCTGATGATAATCCTCCGCCGGGTAGAACGTCTCCGCCTCCCGAATCTCCGTCACAATCGGCTTGTCGAAGCGGCCGGATAACGCCAGCGCCTGCTTGGAAGCAAGGGCGAGCTCCTTCTGTTCCTCGTTATAATAGAAGATTGCGGTGCGGTACTGGCTCCCGCGATCCTGGAACTGTCCTTCGTCATCGGTTGGGTCAATCTGCGGCCAGAATAGCTCAAGCAGGCGTTCATAAGGGAATACCGCCGGATCGAACGTAATCTGGACGACCTCGAGATGACCGGTTGTCCCTTTTTTAACCTCTTCGTAAGTCGGATTGGCCACATGGCCTCCCATATAACCGGATACGATTCCGTGAATGCCTGGAAGCTCCTCAAAAGGCGTAACCATACACCAGAAGCATCCTCCGGCAAAAGTTGCATGCGTAAGCGACATTTTACATAACCCTTTCTTTTCTTGCGTTGACTTGCCATTGTTTATTGTCTAAAAGTAACTTGTCCGGCGCAAGAAGTCAATTTCGCCGCTTCCGCACGCCAAAAAGCCCCATAACCCTCCGCATACAGCCGGAAAGCAATGAGGCTTAAGATTTAAGCAATAGCTCCATCTCTAATATATAGGATTCGATCCGCGTACGAAGCCACCGCCTGATCATGGGTAATCAGGATAATCGTACGGCCTTCCGCATGAAGCTTGGTTAAAAGCGCCATGATTTCTTTTCCCGTATGCGAATCGAGCGCGCCCGTAGGTTCATCCGCGAGCAGTATCGAAGGATTTGTTGCAAGCGCTCTCGCAATTGCGACCCTTTGCTGCTGCCCCCCTGACAATTCCGCCGGGCGGTGGTGCAGATGTCCGCCCAGCCCAACCGATTCGAGCGTATCCAGCACCGCTTTTTTTCTCTGATGCCCGGGAATTCCCCGGTAGATTAACGGCAGCTCTACATTGTCGTAGGCTGACAAGGTTGGTATCAGATTATAGCTTTGAAAAATAAACCCGATCCTCCTGTTGCGCACATCCGCCAGTTGATTATCGTTCATTGCCGATACCCGTCTGCCCTCCAGCACATAAGTGCCGCTGTCGGCAGTGTCCAGGCAGCCCATGATATTCATGAGCGTAGATTTACCGGAGCCGGACGGCCCTTGAATGGCAACAAATTCGCCTTCCTGCACTTCCAGCGAAATATGCTGCAAGGCCGTGTAACGCTGCCCGCCCATGCGGTAATGCTTCGTAATCTGCTCCATTTGAACGATGGACATCCTGTTGAACCCTCCTCGTAAGCATTGGCTTAAGAAATCGCAAGCAATTCTTGTTTTCGTAAGCGTCGACCTACTATAGAAGTTATTCAAAAAGCTTGTTCAAAATATCAGAGCAAATAAGTTTTTCCTTGTCACGCTTAAGTTCTGCGGGCATTCAATTTGCGCAAATGGAGAATGCGATTATACATCGTGCGCGTCGGAAGCTTCTTGAAAGGAATAGCCTCAGGGGTTGTATTCACTTCGAGAATCCAAGGATGCAGCTGCTGGTCCAGCGCAATGTCGAAGCCCAGCTCGATCAAGAAGGGATACTTGGCCTTGAGCATATGCGCGCTTTCGATACACAAGCTGTTCAGCTGTGAAGTTACCTTGCGAACAAGCGCTGCTCCGCCATGGGAGGCTATAACGGAACTGAAGGTGTAGATTTCGGCGCCTTGCGCCCCGTTGGTTACGGCCATGCCTTGCTGGGCAACCCGGGCAAGCATGCCTGTAATCTGCCAGCGCCCGTATTCGTTTAATTGTACTTCGACCCGCAGGTCGTAGATCCGGTTTTTGAATCTGGACAAATGGATGCCGCGTTGAATAATGTATTTGGTGCCTTGGATTTTGTACGTCAAGGAAGCTACAAGCTGTGCCCAGGTCAAATTTCTTCTCTTTTTTGCCCCGAGCTGATAGGAATAGGTACCGTTCTTATGCTCTACCCGCATAACCCCAACGCCGTGAGAGCCGCTGTTTGGTTTTACATAGACCATTTGATAGAGTCGCAGCATGCTCTTCAAAGATCTTTCGCTAAACGGGAGAGTATGCGGAACATGACTACGGGTTGAAGCCTTTTGGTTTAGAACAATGGTTTTGGCCCATTTGTTATATACGCCTCTTCTTTTTTTCATAGGGATACAATCTTCCTCCGTCTTCCTGACATGGTAGTCTTACAGAAATAAGATATGCTTGCCTTTTCTGCTTCGAGTGGGCCTTATGCGGGGGCGATTCTCTTTTGGGGCGCATAGAATGGTAGAATGATCGACTGAAATGGAGGATGCTTCATGCCTATTTCTATGAATTTACCTTCTCTACGCGCCAAATGGGAGGAAGTGAGACTGCTGTATCCTTGGTATAAAGAAATGACCGGGGATAATAAAAGCTTCAATTGGGAGGATGTTCCTCTTCTCACGCAGGACAGATTGCTGCCCTATTACGAGAGCGACGAGAAGGCTGTTCCGCTAGACTGGAATGTCTACCGGACTTCGGGTACAAGCGGCAATAAAAGAAAAGCTATCTATTATGATGCCAGCGACGAGGATGCTTATATTCAGTATAAAAAAGAAATGTTTGCGGAGCTCCTCAAAAACTATGAAGTTTCCCGGGCATTAAGCGATATGGGGACGGGGCATGCGGAAGCTACGGCGGTGCAAATATTCGAAGAGCTAGGTCTTGCATGCGAATCGGTTCCTTTTGGCCTGCCTGCAGCCGCCCATTTGATCCGTATTGCGGAGTATCAACCGGATGTGCTGTATACGATGCCTTCTCTGCTTGACGGGATGCTTCGCGTTGCGCCTGCGGATTTTAACTGGGGCGTGCAATGCGTCATTCTGGTTGGGGAGCCGGCACCGCCCGCGTGGCGTCAGCGGGTTGCGGAACGTCTTGGCATTACCGAACGGGATGTAATGGATACGCTGGGCAGCATCGAGATTGGAACAATTGCTTATTATGACCGGTCGATCGAACGGTATGTGGTTATGGACGGCATTATAGCCGAGGGCGTGGAACCTGCAGAGGCAGGTCTGCCCGACGTCGAGCTTCCTGCCGGAGAGCAGCTCCTGGTGTTAACCTCGCTTGTGCGGCGGCGTTTCCCGGCGCTTCGTTTCGTCACTTACGATGTCGTCCGCGATTTAAGGGTCGAAGAGCGGGACGGCAAGCGGATGACCACCTTTGATGCTATTGTGAAGCGGGTCGGACCGGAGCTCAAGCATGGGGAAAAAATCAGCATTTACGATATCGAAAATGCGATCTTCAAGCATGTCCGGCAGGCCGTAGTGAAGGTGCTTGTGAACGGCAATAAGCTTCAGGTCAACATTACGACAGCCGATGATTTAAATGAAGACGTGCGGACTGCGATTCGCGATGAACTGCATAGCACGATTCCCGCGATCGGCGCGATGATCCGGGGCGGTCTGCTGGAACAAATGGATGTTTTGTTTCTTGGCAAAGATACGGACTCCGCTACGCCGGAGGGAACGGGGAAAAAGCCGATTAAGCAGAAAAAGCTGTTTGTGCAGCAGGGCAGCGAAGGAAGGGATCATGGATGAGCGTTTACGATAATGTTGCGTCCATGATTGGCAATACCCCCATGGTGAAGCTTGGAAGACTGTTTGGTCATGCCGATTTTGAGGTATACGCGAAGCTGGAGATGCATAATCCCGGCGGAAGCGTAAAGGACCGTCCGGCAAAGGCTATGCTGGAGGCCGCGTTATTGGATGGCCGGATAAAACCCGGCTCCGTTATCGTGGAGTCCAGCTCGGGCAATCTGGCGGTAGGGCTTGCGCAGTTGTGCAACACGATGGGCTTTAAGTTTATATGCGTGGTAGATCCCAAAACAACGGAAGCGAATCTTCGCGTGCTCCGGGCTTACGGTGCGAGAATTGATCTGGTCGAGAAGCCTGATCCGGAGACGGGAGAATTCGTGCCCGCACGGCTTGCCCGCGTTCGCAGGTGGCTGAAGCGGCTGCCGGATGCTTTTTGGCCGAATCAATACGGCAACAAAAACAATGCCTTGTCCCATCAGCGGACGACGATGGCGGAGATGGCCGCCGATCTTCCCAAGCTGGATTATTTGTTCTGCGGCGTTAGCACCTGCGGAACGATTCGGGGCTGCGTGGACTACATCCGGGAAAACGGGCTGCAGACGAAGGTCATTGCGGTAGATGCGGAAGGCAGCATTATTTTTGGCGGGGAAAAGGGAAAGGTTACGCGTCTGCTGCCCGGACTTGGGGCAGGCATTAAGCCGGGGCTTTGTCCGGACGAGGGTATTCATGAGGTTGTACGCGTAAACGACCGAGATTGCATTGCCTGCTGCCGAAAGCTGGTCCGCATGGAATCGATTCTGGCCGGAGGCTCCTCTGGGGGAGTGATAGCGGCTGTGGAAAAATATAGTTCGTTCATCGAGCCCGGCTCAACCTGCGCGGTACTGCTGCCGGACCGGGGAGAACGCTATTTGAATACCGTTTATGACGATACGTGGGTATCACGGATATTCGGCGAAGCTTTTACGTCCGGTCTGCATAAGAAAGGAGGAAGCATTTCATGATTTATTTGAATGAACGGGATCTTGGGACGATCGGCATTGACTGGCTGGCATTGGCTGAGCTTATTGGAGATGCGGCGGCTGCTTACGCCGCCGGCGAGTGCGCGCAGCCGATAAAGCCTTATCTGAAATACGGGGATGAGCGTAACCGGATCATTGCTATGCCTGCTTTTGTCAGCCGCCCGGTGCGGGCTGCCGGGCTTAAGTGGATTGCCAGCTTTCCGGGCAATATTGAGAATGGACTGCCGAGAGCGAACAGCGTTACGATTCTGAATGACCCGGATACCGGCGTTCCCGTTGCGATGGTGCAGGGCAGCCTCATTAGCGCTATCCGGACAGCGGCGGTGAGCGGCGCGATGCTGCGCAAGCTGGTTGCGGAAAAAGAGGCACCGTTGCAGGTAGCGTTGATCGGCATGGGGCCAATCGGGCGGATGCACGTGCATATGCTAAACGGCCTGCTTGGTGACCGGATCAGTCGAATTTCCGTTTTTGACCGTAGGGACATTGAGATTGATGAGTGGTTGAAGGGAGTGCCGGCCGTTATTCCGGTTGAGAAAGCAGCATCCTGGCAGGAGGCTTACCGGGGAGCGGACGTTGTGTTTACTTGCACGGCTGCGCCGGAGCGCTATATCGATGAGCCTGCCAAGCCGGATGCGATTCTGATGCATGTCTCGCTGCGCGATTATCGATTGGAGGCATTATCTAACGTGGGCACTATTATCGTTGACAGCTGGGAGGAGATTTGCCGGGCGGATACGGATACGGAGCGTCTGCATTTGCATGCCGGCCTGCAGGCAGAAGATACGTTGACGCTGGCCGATGCATTGACGCTTCCTTTGGAGCAAATCATTCAACCTGCGGGACCAACGTTATTTACGCCAATGGGGCTTGCGATCTTTGATGTCGCCGTTGCGGCGCATTATGCCGAGGCTGCGGAGCGGCTTGGTGTGGGTCTGAGATTGGAATAGAAAGAAAAGGGCTGTTCCGGAAGGAACAGCCCTTTTTTCCGAGCAGCGGAGTTTTAACGAAACGTCATATTCTTATTTGCGCTATAGAAGCGGATTCTGAGCTCTAATGAAACGTAGTATCGTTATTTGGCTAGTTTAGGCTGATTTGGCAGGGGTGTTTCTTAAATAACGTTTCGATGTTTCGTTAGAATTTTGAAAGGCCTCTAATGAGCGGAATAAGAATATGAGGTTTCGTTAGTAATGGGGGTTAAAATACAGCAGCCCCGGAAATGCTCCGGGGCTGTTGTATTTTTTATTTTACCGATCGCAGGTAGAAACGGCTCGAGTTCTCCCAAATGCCGCCCGGCTCCAGGCTGACGAGACCAATCTCATCGGCCGGCAGGTCAACGTTTGGCGCATTAACCAGGTTAAGCTGCGGCTCAGGGCAGAAGAAGCCTTTAGTCGCGTTGTTATTCCATACCATCCATTGCTTGAAGGCCGTACCCGCGTCATAAACGAGAGCAACCTGCTCGCGCGCATCCGTCAGCACCATTTGGTTGCGGCCGTTGCGCGGTTCTGCCGTGTAGTGGTTGTCCATCGCTTCCCAATAAGTAGGGACGCCGGTTGTTTGAATTGCCTGTTCGCCCTCGGAGAGCGGGAGGAACCGGCCGGTAGGCAGCATACGCTCGCTCATTTCCCAGCGCTTGCCGATCGTCATCGTGAAGGAGCAGTCTTCCGGCGTGCTGTTTGGCGCGAATGGCGCGTTAACGGCGGTATGGAAGGCAACCATGCAAGGCATGGCGTCTTGTCCTTCATTATGTACGGAAATATGCTGAAGAAGTCCGGTATCGTTCAAGGCGTAACGCAGACGAAGGGTAAATGCGTGCGGCAGGAATTCGAAGATCGGATGCTTCTCGTCCACCGACAGCTTCAGGGATACGTAGCTTTCCGTTTTGTTTACGCCGTAGTCCTCAACCGTCCAGACCGCCGTATGGGCAAAGCCGTGCAGATGGTTGCCTGTCTTAGGCTCGTTAATAGGGAACGTATACGTTTTGCCGCCCAACTCAAAGGTACCGTCTTCATAACGGTTCGGCGGGAACAATACCGGAATCCCGTGAACGCCGGGGTTCGCTTTAAACGCTTCCATTTCTTGCTCGGCTGGCTCGCGGAGAATATGATAGCCTTTGCTTGTGTCGCGGAATGCGATCAGATTCGCGCCAACGCCAGGAAGCACGGCAGCTTCGTAAGAGCCCCATTGCAGCCATACCGCAGGCTCGCCTTTATATTGTTCCTCGAATGCTTTTCCTTGCGTGCTCATTGATAATGCCTCCTTATAATCAACCTTCCCTTAGAATAACAGGATGAACTTGAACAGACAACCGCCGCATTCCAGGGCTGGAATGCGGCGGTTGTCCGTACAGGCAGAGCTTATGGTGTTATGCGCAGCTCGTTGTTAATCGTGCGTTGAGTGAAAAGCTGCTGCAGCACGTATTGTTTGCGCCTAGGTACCGGTACTTGCTTCGTCTCGTGATATTCCGAGCCAAAGTATACGACGCCGCCGGCAATGGACTTGATCTTGCCGATATTAATGTAGCAATTCGTATTCACCGGATAGAAGCTGCTATTTGCGGTGAGCTGCTGGATCTGTTCGGCAGTCATTCTCTTCTTTATGTTGTAGTTTCTGCCGTGGAAGCTGACTAGACCAAGAGTACCAAGCTTGAAGTAAAGCACATCCGATTCCAGTTCGAAATCCTCGTAGATATTTCGGCCGCTCAGCGTAGTATTCATCATTCCGATTCCCCCTTAGAAATGTGAACTACTGATTTGATAGCGCTTACATTATATCACGCCTATTCATGGTTGAAAAGACATTTTTTTATAGGCGTCAGAATGTTTGTTTAAAAGCATTGTGAAGACGGATGGCTTATGCTATGTTCACTTTACTGTACTCTACCTAAAGAAAGGTTGTTGAGCAAATGAGCAAGAACCAGACCTTTGCTGGCATTTTATACGTTGGCTCTTATGGAGCCGCAGCTGAACCGACGATTCGCGTATGTTCTTTTGACGGCGCCGCAGGCAAGATTTCGGTCAAGCAGGAAGTGACTAAAGTTCAAAACGCATCCTATCTGGCCGTTGATTCGGCTGGCCGTCACTTGTATGCGGTAAGCGAAACGGGGCAGACCGGCGATGAAGCGGGAGGCTCGGTTGTATCCTTTGCGATTGAAGAAGGAAGCGGAGCGCTAACGGAGCTGAACCGCCAGCTGACGTATGGCGCGGATCCTTGCTACATAACGGTCGATTCCGCGAATAACGCTGTATTGGTTGCGAACTATACCGGAGGTAACGCAGCGCTTCTTCCTATTCATGAAGACGGCACGCTTGCGCCGGCATCTTCCATAGTTCGGGAAGAGGCACCGCTGGGCTCGAATGCCGCGCGTCAGGAAGCACCTCATGCGCATGCCATTGTCGTAAACGGTAATTATGTTTATCTGAATGATCTTGGCACGGACCTGATCCATACCTTCCGGATCGAAGAAGGCAGCAAGCTTGTGAAGCAAAGCTCCTGCAAGCTTCATTCGGGCGCCGGTCCGCGCCATATTGTATTTCATCAGAGCTTGTCCACGGCTTATGTGATGAATGAACTGGATTCGACAGTTACCTTGCTGAATGTATCGGCGAACGGGGAGCTCACGCCTGTTCAGACCGTATCCGCTCTGCCGGAGGGCTTCTCGGGCTACAATGATGCTGCGGATATTCATCTGTCGCCATGCGGCCGTTACCTGTACAGCTCCAACCGCGGTCATAACAGTATCGCTGTATTTTCCGTTGATCAAGCAGACGGAAGCTTAACGCTTCTGCAGAACGCTTCTTGTGAAGGCGATGCTCCGCGGAACTTCCTTGTACTGCCGGATGGCAGCCAGCTGCTAGTCGCGAATCAGAAAACAGGCAATATCGTGTTGTTCTCCGTTAACGAAGAGACGGGTCATATCCACTCGGAAGGTACGATACTTGAAGTACCAAGTCCGGTATGCATTCGTTTGGGTGCTGCCCGGTAAGCTTGGCATATAGAAAGAAGGAATCGGCATGTCCGGCAATTCGGCGAAAATTTCTCCGGCAGTCAAGCTGGGGACGGTATACTCTATACTTTTTGCTATAAGCTCTGTCCATTTGCTTAACGATGCCATGCAATCGGTCGTATCGGCCTTATTCCCGATATTCGAGGATTCGCTTGGTTTAAAATTCGGCCAGATCGGCTGGATCGCTTTTACCCTTAATATGACGTCGTCGGTCCTGCAGCCTGCGGTAGGTTTATTATCGGACAAAAAGCCCGCGCCATGGATGCTCCCGGTGGGTATGGGATGCAGTCTGGTCGGGATGGTAGGCCTGGCTTACGCGCCAAGTTTCTGGATGCTGCTGCTTGCCGTCGTATTCGTAGGTTTTGGCTCGGCTGTCTTCCATCCGGAAGGCTCGCGCGTCGTATTCTTTGCCGCGGGCGAACGGCGCGGCCTTGCGCAATCGATCTATCAGGTCGGTGGCAACTTCGGCCAGGCGCTTGCTCCGCTGATGACGATTTATATTTTCGTCCCGCTTGGCCAACGCGGTGCCGTGCTTGGGACTTTCCTTGCGATAGCCGCAATTCTTGTGCTTCTCCGGGTTGTCCCTTGGTATGGAGCGCAGCTGGCCGAGAAGGGTACGCCGGTTAAGAAAAAAGCAGCCGGCAGCGCTCCGGCAGTATCGCCATACAACAAAAAAGTTATCGCTTTTGCCTTAACCTTGCTGCTTATTCTTGTTTTTGCACGCTCGTGGTATGCGGCGGGAATTGGAAGCTTTTATAATTTCTACATGCAGGACAAATACGGGTTATCTATCAAAGCAGCTCAAGTGCCGCTCTTTATCTTTATGGCGGCAGGCGTGCTGGGAACGTTCTTCGGCGGGATTCTGTCGGACCGGTTCGGCCGAAAGCGCATGATGCTGTTCTCGATAGCCGGCTCCGCGCCATTCGCTCTGCTGCTGCCGCATGTCTCGCTTGGCTGGGTGTATCCGGTTATTTTCGTGCTTGGATTTATCCTGCAGTCCGGCTTTTCGGTCAGCGTTGTTTACGCGCAGGAACTTCTGCCCGGCAAGGTAGGCATGGCATCCGGCTTGATTACGGGTCTTGCCTTTGGCATGGGCGGGCTTGGCTCGATTGTGCTTGGCACGGCAGCCGACCATTATGGCATTTTGGATACGATGGTGGCCTGCAGCTTCTTGCCTTTGATCGGATTGTTATCGGTTCTGCTTCCGAAGGACCGTAGAGAATAAGATGACAATAAATTGGCTTCAACTCAAAAATTCGGGTATTGCTTAAGGATCTTACCCGTTGATAAAGTTGCCTTAACGGCGCTTGCAACCGCTCTAATTCGGCGTGTGCAGGCGCTGTTTTTGTTACTTGCTGCTGCCTTTGAGGTACCGGGGGATTGGCTGGTGTATGAGCTGTATTTGCCGGAGGGTACGGAATTGGAGCATGTCGTGACGGTACGCGCGAAGGCCATTGAAGGCGAGGCGGTGGCGGTTATCCGAGTGAATAACCATCTTGCGGGCATTTGTGCTTTTACCGGTACGGAGTGGCAGGAGACTGCCGCAATCGAACGCGTTACGCTGGCATCCGGCCGCTGTCGCGTAACCATTAAAGCCGAAGGCGGACCGCTTGCGGTAGAGTGGGTTAGGCTGGAATGTAATTAACGGAAACATTTGACAAAAAATGATATTTTACGATATTATAGAAATAATTTTTGAGCGAAGCACGCCAAAAGCCTTACGGGTTTTTTGTGTGCTTTTTTTCTATGCAAAATTGCGAATATGGGGGAAGCAGGCAAATAACAGAGGCGTAATAGCGCTTAAAAATCATAGGGGAGATGATAGATTGTGAGAAAAAGATGGATTTCTATTGTGCTGGCTAGTGTCGTTACGGCAGGGAGTTTGGTTGGATTAGGATTAACCGGTAACGAGCGGAATGTTGAAGCAGCTGCCAAACCTTCGTTCAAGGATATCGACGGGCATTGGGCGGAATCGTCCATTGAAACAGCGGTGCAGGCTGGAGTACTCAACGGTTATCCGGATGGGTCGTTTAAGCCTAATAACACAATAACGCGGGCGGAACTGCTCAAAGTTATGGCCATGACTTTCAAAATCGAAGCGGGCGCTGGCGGGTCCAATTGGTATGCGCCTTATCAGACTGCGTTGTCCAAGGCGGGCATTTACTTGGATGGCGATTATCCAGGCAACCTGAACAATCCTGCAACTCGCAACGAAATGGCAAAATTAGCGGTACGGGGCGAGTACGCGGATTATCGCGGGAAAAAGTTAAGCGCGGCGGAATTAATGTTCCGCGCGGTGAACAAAGGGATTTTGTCCCGTTCGGGGACAAAGGCGGAGACGATTAACACCGAAGGAACAACAACCCGCGCGGAGGCCGCGGTACTGGTGACAAGGCTGCTGAAGCTGGCTAACGGCGGGAAATTAACGGTTGACCAAGGGGCATCGAGCGCAGCGGAGATCGCTTGGCATCGGCATAATATGATTACGATGTTTGATCAGAATGATTTGGTGAAGCTGCCATACTCCGTAGATATTAGCAAGAAGTATAATGTGACGATTGATAAGTTGATCATATTGGATCCTGCGGATACGAAGGGGTTTTATGCGGAGTATTTGAAGGGGGCTACTTATTATCCGGTTAATAAATCTGAACAGCCAAGTGATGGCTATGTATTTGCTTATAAAATAATTGGTAAAAGTTTAGTTGCAGATGGATCTGGTATTACAATGAGAAGCAGCTTTTACACATATACAGAGGGAAATGCAGGTACGATTCTTCCTGCACCACAGTATATCTACCAGGACGGTAAATTAGTAGAAAGAGAAGGTCTGTTCTATAACGATAAGTATTTTTTATTCAATAAAATCAATAGCGTAGCACATAATTACCTATTTGAATTGGTGCCCAAAAAGTATATACAATCTCAAATTGAAAAGTATGGCGGATTTCCAATTCATTTAGTTCGGTATAATGTTCCATTTGGAAGTGGCGAACAAATCTACTTGACGGATGTGAAGGATCAATGGGCGCATCATTAAATAAGATTTTGCCACAAATTCTTGTTTTAGCATTAATATGTAGTCTATTTAGTTTTCAGCAATACGAAGCAAGCGCAGCGACAGATACGACCATTATTAAATCACAATCCATATCTTTTAAGGCTAGTGAAAAATATAATGAAAATTCTTCGTTATCTAATTTTTCTATGGATTTGACAGTGCCATCCGGTTATAAACCTAAGTCCTATCAGTTATGGATGATGGTTGCAGACAGCAATGGGAAGTTAAAACTAACGCAGCAATCAGCAGGATCAGTTACAAGTAGTAAGTTACTGTTGAATAAAATTAATGGAACAAAAATTAAAGTTATTGCGACTGGTATACAGTCAGATATGTATGCTGTAATAAACCGAAGATCTAATGGGAAACAATGGGTGATTGAAGGTAACGGCGTGGGGCCATATAACGTAACGCCAAAATCGGGAGATGCTTGTTGGAGTACAAATCTTTCTATATGTCCAGGACTCTTGCCAGCAAAAGATGATAATGGGGTAATGATTAGTGGTAACCTTAGAGCAAGCGATGGATGGATTAAAGCCATTAGTGATGGAGTGGATGCCCCTGTTTATTTTACATCTCCAATTCATGGGTCAAGTATTTATAAAACAGCATTAGTTCAATCCACTGTTAATGTAACGAAGGCAACGCCTGTAGGGTTGGCGCAACATCGAATTGAAAGTAAAGGGAAAGGAGTATCGGGTAAAGGCCAACTAACGGTCGCTATACCTCCTGTTAAAGATTCCTATCTTGATGATTACGTTTGTTCGGGATGCTCGGGAAATGCAATTGCAAAACGATATGTCATGCAAACAGATCTAGATTGGTCTGCCGAAACCTACTACTACGAAGGCGAAGTCCGAGTCACCTACGAACCTATCCCACCGGTAAATACACCAACAGTTTCTTGCGATTGTTCTGCAGAACCGGACACTATCACCTTTGCTGACAAAGATGTCCCAGTCACAGCTACACTGACTGCCTCTCTTTCAGGAAAAGGCACCAAAAACGTCAAGAACTGGACAGTCTACGGCCGTGCCGATGATGGCAGTCAGTACACGACCTCAACCGTTGGGTATGGCTTGGACAAGATCGAGCAGAAGTTCAGCTTTACTATTCTCAAGGCTAAGTTAAATGGTATCGATAGCTACACCGAGACATGGGTCTTGCGTGCCCGTGTAAACTTCACAGACGGTACTACGGCGGAGCAGCCAATAGAGTGTACAACAACGGTTACGAAGCTTGGTGCCGCCACGCCGGATCCGGGAGGAACACCAACACCGCCACCGGCTCCGCCAGTTACTGCTGATATTGAATTTATACCTAATACCATTATTACTGGCGATCAATCAACGCTGGATAACAATTCCGACGGATATACATCCATGAGTTGGACGTTTTCCAACAACTTGCAAGAAGTAATACCGGATGATAGTCAATACCGCTACCCTAACTTAAAGTTCGACAAGCCCGGTTTTTATCAGGCGAAAATCATGGTTACCAATGGTACCGAGACGAGATGGGATACAGCGTCCCTGCAAGTACTGGATCCCAAACCGGTTGCAGTGGTTACAGGGCCAACAAAGGTTATTCAGGGAAGAGATTTCTCAAACATCTTCCATCTGTATAATTCGTATACACCGCTTTCCGAGCGTGGGGTAACCGTTGATTTTACGAAGAATCAGACACGCTACAAAAAGGTTGAAGATTCTGGATATACGAATGGCTGGCCATCCAAGGGCCCAACATCTCTTGGTCAATACTCCGTAGAGGGCAAGGTTTTTGATTCACAGGGACGCGAGAGTGATTGGGGTACTCATATTTTTGAAGTGGTTCCCGATCAGCCGCCGATTGTAAGCATCATGAGCCCGGAACAGACCTATCGGTTTAACGAATCGATGATCTATATCGATGCTGCAAGCGTAGATGGCGATGTGCTTGCAAGCATGAAAATCGAAGAGCGTTACGATCATGATAATGACGGCAACTATGAAGAAGAGCCATGGACAACCATTTACGAAGGGCCATTCAAGGATACATATCCCGTTACTTATACGACCGTAGGGAAGAGGCAATACCGCGCAAGCGTGGCGGAGGATTACGGTCTAACGTCCATATCCGAAATTGCAGCAACCAACGTTCTCAACTATTCGCCATTTGTAAATTTTGATGTGTATGGCCTGACGCAGCAGCCGGATCAGGGTGATGACAGCGCACCTGAGGATTTAGCTTACTCGGGCGAATCGATTATGCGTTCGTGGAAGCTAATTCAACCGTACACAACCAACGCCAACAAATCGATAGGCTGGAAAACAAATAATGGTGCCCTACTAACCAAGAATGCCAAGATGGCCGACTTCTTTATTAAGTATCCGAATATGGGTTTAGGTGCCAATAGCCGCTCAAGATACGAAGTTGCTGCCGATCTAACAAAGCTGCCTGTTTGGGGATTACCCAAGAATGCGATTGCAGTCCCATACATTTATGCCGGTCATCGTCTCTACTCACGCGAAGGCGAGGAAATGGTAGAACGCAATGCAAAGAATGGAGCGGAGATTAGCCGTTTTTCTTTATCTGCAGTAAGTGGTTTAACTTATCTAGGCGCAGATAAGAACGAGAATTTTTATTATGGGGCTGGGTCATACGGAGCAACAAACTATGAGGTTAAAAAGATTAATAATCAAGGCCAACTCATAGGCAGCTATACCATACCGATATCAGGAGAAATGTCTTACATCATGTATTTCGAAGTTTCGGACGACGGCCAAAATCTCTATATGGCCTACCGTGCAAGAACGGGGGCCTCACAAGAATACTGGAATGTACATGCAGTAAAATATTCCGTTCAGGATATGTCTGTGAAGTGGGATGTAAAAACACAAGATATAAGGTATAGCCCTACATTCTTGCAGAATTATAAAGGAGTTATCGACTCTGACGGTGATTTATATTTAACATGGGCCACTCAAACCACTTATGATGGTTATGAGGTCTATGCGATGGCGGTTAATGGGGATACAGGAGTCATGGGTTATGGATCCAGAGGGGCTAGTAATTCCGATATCTCCTATATGACTGCGACGACAGAATATACTCGTGGCCGTACGGATAAATGGAAGACGCTATATTTCAATGTATCGGGTTATGTTCAATACTATAGTGGTGGAAGCAATATGAATACGACTATGTATGGATATCAATGGAATAGAACAACTGGTGCTCTTTCTAAAATCTTTTATGACAACATTAACGAACCTACGCAGTATGGCCTCGAATATTGGGAAACCTGTAAAACGTGGTGTGACACAATGAGTTGGGAAGATACTTATGGTGTTGGTACCCCCATTATTTATCCAGACGGTACGGTATATGCAACAACTCGTTACCAAGGGGCAGAATATTACTTCGACCAGTATTTACAACAGATTAAACCAAAGGCAAGTGGAAATCTAATTGCAAATACAAAGGCCTTTTTAATGCCTAGTGGAAATATCGCATATCCAACGAATGGGGCCTTTGCGGATTATACAAATGCGATTTACAAGCCTTATGCTTCTATTGTTGTAAATGGAAGGGGCCCTATTGATCCCTATAATAACACCAAAGGCAGCATAAATTACTACAATGAAGTGACGGATACGAGTTATACGTGGACGAGTTCTTTCTTAAAAGATCCAACATTAAATACGAGCATATTACCGGATGGCTCTTTTTATGGATTCTCAGCGCCAGGTACGGCCTCGGGAATTCAATATGTCTTTCCCTTCGTGCCTTCTAGCGGTAGCGGCGATTATCCGAAAGTCATCGATGCTAATACCGTTGAAGTTGTTGACGCAACGTGGGCAGGATTATGGTACGATCCGGCAACTAAGCTGAAGAACGATCGTCTCTCCTTCAACGTCGCTGTTAACGATGCGGCTAACGATAAGCCGATAGGCGCTGCGATTCATATCCAGGACGGAAAAAATATGTACGCAGCCGAGTGGACCAAGGACAAGCTTACTTTATTCAAAGTCGCAGCGGGTACGAAAACAGCTTTGCAATCGGTAGACTATCCGCGATCACCGTTTGTAACGTATCCCTTTGAGCTTGAAGCCAGTAACGGCACTTTGTGCGTCTATATCAACCATGCTAAATTGATTGAAATTTCAGACACTACGTACAGGCAAGGTTCATTAGGCATCCTGTCTCTTGGCCAGCAGCAAGCTAAGTATAGCGATGTAAAGGTTAAGAATTATGGGGATTATTATGTGGAAGAAACCCATCAATCCGTTCTGGTGGGAGAAGAGATCAAATACGAGACCATTTTTGATGATATCGAAAAAGATCCCGAGTTGGCCGAAGAGTGGAGCTACCTGCATGATCCGAACTATTTTGCCAATTCGCTTGGGGAAAGCGCATTTGACGGGAAAACCTTCGAGGTTAAGCTTCCATCGCTGGATAAGCCTGGCCTTTACCATATCACGCTTAAAGCAAAGGATAGTCCCGGCATGGATGAATATGAGGCGTGGTCGGAACCTGTAACCAAGGAACTTTATGTGCACCGTCGTCCAATTGCTCGGCCTGATGTCCGTTTCACGGGTATTGTTTATCCCGAAGGGGAGACCCTTGATTATGCTGCATTCGACACCTCCTATGATCCGGATATCCCGGATTATTTGGCGGACCGCATGTTCCGGACCAGATGGGCCGATGAGACGGCGTGGACTGCCGGGAAGAGGGAGCTCTATACCCGCCCTGGCGTGGAACTTATTATTCAAGAGCAAGTGCAGGATGGCTTTGGCGTATGGTCCTACTGGGCGGAGACTCGCGTATACAAGGAAGCGCTCCCTGCTGCAAATCAACATAGGCCGCAGATGATTATCGCCTATCCGGGAGGAACTTTGGCTAGCCCGACTCTGCTTGGAGGGGAGCCAGTCTTGCGATGGACGTACAGCGATGCCGATCGTGATCCGCAAGAGAAGTTCTATCTGAAGGTCTCCTATGTTGATAATGGGGCAGCCATTATGGAAGGGACATTTCCCGGCAACGATACTTCGTTCATTCTTGATGAAGGAATCAAGCAGGGGCGAAAAGTAAAAGTGCAAGGCCGCGTCTATTCCAAAGGGTACTGGTCGGATGACAGCAATATCGTATATTTTATTTTGAACACGCCGCCAGTGACGCATCTGTTGTCTTTTAACGGGGCAAAAGCTTCTGAACCTATCTATACGAATAATAATCGCCCGCTGCTGAAAGTATCCGTTACCGATGTTGATAATCAGCCGGTGTCCAGGGTTGATTACGAGGTCTTTTACAACGCAGGTTCAGAGCTTGCGGTAGACACAAACAGTGCGGTTAGCGCAACCTCCTATACAACCCCGGCATTGCGGGAAGGACTTCATAACTGGAGGGCAAGAGCAAGCGACAGCTTTGCATGGGGCGGTTATTCGGAGAATGGCTATTTCTTTGTTGATACGGTTCCACCGAATGATACGAATAAGCAGCTTGAGATCAAGCCAACATCGGTAAAGGTTACGTTTAATCCGTTTAGCGATGCGGCACCGTCATCCGGTCATGCGTCTAGAGCCTTTTATATGCAAAAAGTGAATGAAGACGGTTCAACGACTAACATTGATTTGAACAGCAACGGAACCGCGGAATACAGTATTTCTCTCTCTAATGCAACGACCAGCTACACGGTAGGAGGGCTGCTAGCTGGAGCGAAATACCGGCTGATGGTGGTGGACTGGGACATTGCAGGGAATATGGGCCAATACGAATATATTTATTTCTCAACGAACCGTCCGCCAACCGCAGATTTTGACTGGTCGCCAAAGCCGGTATACGAAGGGGATACGGTCGTGTTTATGACTGCCGCATCCGACCCGGATAACAATGATCTGTCTATAACGTATAAGCTGACTAGTCCAACCGGCGTAACCAGAACCTTCGCTTATAGCTTCAAAACACCTTATCCGTTAACGGGCCCAAGCCTGCGAATGACGGAAACGGGAGACTGGACGATGCTGCTCTCGGTCAGCGATGGCATGGAAACCGTTCAGACCGAGAAAAAGGTAAAGGTACTGGCTCTTGGATTAACGGGTTACGTGAAGCATACCGAGCAGTGGGATGAGAAACGGAAGGAATTCAACAAGAAGCAGAGCGGCAAGGAGGATTCGCCGCGGGGGTATAACGTATTTTGGGCCGGCGAGAAGTTCCTATTGTCAGCTTTAACGACAAACACCGGAACGGCAACAAAGGCAGACCGGGTCGAAGTTGCGATGAAAAGCTATTCCGCATCGTTAACGTCCTCGAACAGCTCCCGTTCCGGCTGGCAAGGCGAGCTGTGGGAAAAAACATTCAACGATTTCAAGAAAGGGCCGCTAATCTTCGAATTCACGGCTTATTACAATAATGGCATTGTGAGGCGGGATACGGTGACGGTACAGATTGAAGGCAATGTCTACGATATCGTGGGCGTTCATAGAGTGAAATAATACAAAAAGGCTGCCCATTCGAGGGCAGCCTTTCTTCGTTATCCGGTTTTGATTTTCGTAAAAAACTTGCTGATCGCATAATACGCGGCGCCTCGTACGGCCGACTGATCCTGCAGCTCAGCGAAAAGAATCCGAAGCCGTTCGCGGTGGTAAGGCAATGTCCGGCGGGTAACGGAGGATTGCACCGCTTCCTCAAGCCATGTTTTTGCCCGGCTCATGCGATTGCCGATGATCACAACGTCGGGGTTGAACACATTTACGATGTTCGAAATACCCGCACCCATATACTCGCCAATCTTATAGAATAACGCGCGAACTTCTTCGTTGCCAGCTTCCGCTGCGTCAAGAAGATCCTCTAAATTGTCGAAGCCAAGCGGAGCAGCTTGTTCAAGCAGCGCATTTTCGGAAGCATAAAGCTCCCAGCAGCCTTCATTTCCGCATCGGCAAGGCTTGCCGTTATATTCAATGGACAGATGCCCAAGCTCGCCGGAGAATCCGGTAGCCCCTTTATATAATTCTTTATTAAGAATGATCCCCGTACCGATACCAATCCCGACGCTGACATAGATCTGATGGGCGATGCCGCGGCCAATCCCGTATTTCTGCTCGCCTTGCGCGCCCGCGTTTGCTTCATTATCTATTGTAACCGGCAACTTGAACTCTTCCTCCAGCATGTGCTGAAGCTCGACATGCTGCCATTCCAGGTTCGGGGCAAACAGGATGGAGCCCTGGTCATCCACGATACCCGGTACGCCAATGCCGATTCCCACAATTCCATACGAACTGGCAGGCGCTTTGCCGATGAGTTCATGTATACATTGAATCAGTTCCTTCAGGGTGAACTCAAGCTGATGCTTTTTGAGGCTTCGCTGAAGCTCGGCCACCACATTGCCCTCAAGGTCGGCAAGCACCCCGCGAATATAATTGACGCCAAGGTCGATGCCAACGGCATATCCGGCCTTGCCGTTAAACAAGAGCATAACCGGCTTGCGTCCGCCGCTTGATTCCCCGGGACCAATCTCTACCACAAGATCACTGTCAATCAAATCTTGAACCAAATTGGAGACAGTTGCTTTGTTCAGCCCCGTAAGCTCGGAAATTTGCGCTCTGGAGAGGGGGGCTTGTTTCAGCACGGCTTCCAGCACGATGGATGTATTTATTTTTTTAATAAGGGTCAAATCGCCTGTCGTAGTTACTTTCAACTGCAATTGCCTCCGTCCATGTCGTCCATTCAGCCTATTGTATCAGAATTTCCCCGTGTACGGCTGTAGTAAACATATTAACACAAAAACTTAGTTTGTTTAATATACAAACTAAGAATGGGAGAAATGAAGGTGTAGATGTGGATTTGAGATTCGTCCATCGTTGGACAAACAGTAATGAGGTTATTAAACGATGCAGGGGAGAAAAAGGGGAAAGCCTGTTTGAGGTAAATTTGAGTTCAAACCTACCTCTTATTTATGTTGACGCTTCGACAGGATAAAGCGTTTAAAAGCATTGATTTCATTTAATTCTTCCTCGGTCCAATCTTCGCCGTTTGTTTCTTCTTGATTAGGTTGAAACGTAAGATCCATTCCATTTTCTTCGATGAGATTGCTCTTCTTGAGTCCAAATCTGTTCGCGATCTTCTCGATTGCGCCCATGCGAGGCTCTTTCAGGCCTGTTTCCCAAGCAGAAACGGCTTTATTCGTAACACCTGCAATATCAGCGAGATCCTGCTGCGTTAGGTCGTATTTTTCACGTAGCTTTTTTAAATTTGCGCTGATACTCAACGTAATCACTCCATACTTGTTTTAAAGTAATTGTACAAAAAAAGATCCATTAAGATCAACTTAAAGATAGATAAAACGACATTTCTAACATTGACAATCTACTTTAAGAAGAATATTATGGAAACAACTTAAGCATACGAGAGGATGATGCAATTTGTAAAATGAATATCGCTGAAAGGAAGATATTTTTTTGACTTCCAATCTACTTTAAGTAGATATATCCACTAATGGTGGATAATTAGTGTCTTAACCGGCAAAGTAGGGACTGCCTCGGGGTAGGAGCCAAGACAGTCTTAAGGCAAATCTAATTATTGATAGTATAGCAAATATTGCGAGATATGAAAGGTTCTAATCAAATATATATTAGGCCCGGCAAAGGAGAAATTGAGGATGAGTGAAAAAACAACGGAAGAAAAACAAGTTATTCATCAATTAAATAGATATAAGCAAATCCAGGCTAGAATCCAGGTTCTCGATCATTATCCGATAGGAGCCGGTTTGACGATGAGATGGCTTAATCAGGACGATAAGCTCCAGGCTTTGCATCAGAGTTTGAGGGGAATGCCAAGTTATAAGTACTTAACGAAACACGAACAGAAATTGGAAAGAGCGGCAAACGCCTATTTGTCCAAGCAACGGACTGGTCTCAAAAGTCAGCTTGCCGAGATTCCAAAGGAAGCGGAAAACGAAGAGGACGAGATGCTTCTGGCTGAGCTTCGCGGGAAAATCAAGAAGGTGATTGCCGCACGGGGATACGATGATACAAAAAATGATTTTGACGCGGTTCTTGATCGCATAACCGAGCTGCAGTATTTGCAGGAGGAGCTTAGTCAGATCGACACCATCCTGATGGCGCTCGAGTGCTATAAACCGAATTTATCCAAGCTTCTTCGCTTGAGGTATGTTGAGGGAGAAACGGTAGAAGAAACGATCAGCCTTCTGGGAATTGTTGAACGGACGTATAAACGTTGGAGAAAGCAGGCGATTGAACAGTATATTATTCTTTCGGCATAAAGTATAAAGTTGTCCCTAAGGTTGTCCCCTTGCATGTACTGTTTAGGCAAGTCAACCCGTGCTAATATGATAGTATCAAACGAAATGTTAGCCAGTAGCCAGCCGCCCCTAGGGCGGCTTTTTACTTGGATGCCAGGCTGCGGACAATAGTTCCGCAGCCTTTTATCGTAGGCTAACATTCGGATGATGAAGGGGAGGGGTGATGCCATGTGCGCTAACCAGCGGTTTGGGGAAAATGAATTGGTTTGATTGGGCAAAGCTTTGCGAGAGCGCAGGGCTTTTTTTGTTGTCTATTCTTAAAGAAATTGAGGTGATGCCGTGCAGATATCGATTAACGATGTAAGACATGCTGTGATTCAAGCCCTGATCAACGAATTTCCGCTAATACCGGTCTCGGGCGATGACATTAAGCAGGTGCTTGAGCCGCCGTGCTTTTACGTAAAATTGTTGGAGTCAACCCATCGGCTTGAGCCCGGCAATCGTTATCATCGGAATTTTCCGTTTCTCATTCTGTATTCCGGTACGGATGGAAACGAGGATCTATACGATGTGGCGGAGCGGCTAACGTCGAGTTTGCAGGTAATTGCGGTAGAAGGTGGTCCATTCAATGGTGCGAACATGAGGCACCAAATTGTAGAAGTGGCACTTCATTTTAATGTCGATTACAGTTGTACGGTTAGTAAGGAAACAACAAATATTCCGCGGATGATGACATTGCAGCAAACAGGAGGTATAAAGGCATGAGCAAATCAGTGAAGCAAACAACTTATTCCAAGCCGCAAATCTTGAAGGCAAGTTGTTTTACGCCGCTGCAAAGGGATTTTCTTAAAGCCTTATTAGAAGAAGGCAAATTTTACACGGTCGACGATGCAGCAAAACAAATCGAGCAGTATCTAAAACAGGAGGCGAAGTAAAAGATGGCAGGTGGAACATTTACGATGCAAAATAAGGTCCGGCCAGGTGTTTATGTGAACGTTGGCGGCAAAGGACAAGCGCTTGGAACTCTGGGGATTCGAGGTATTGCGGCGATGGCGCTTCCGCTCTCGTGGGGAGCACCGCAAAAGATGATCACTTTGGAGGCGGGGGACGATTCGCTGACTAAGCTCGGCTATGACTTGAACGCCGGCTCCATTCTGCCTGTCCGGGAGGCGTTGAAACGCGCGAAGACGCTGTTCATTTATCGGTTGAATACGGGTGAAAAAGCAACCATTACAATCGGTCAGCTGACAGCAACGGCGAAATACGGCGGTATCCGGGGTAATGACCTGACGGTTGTTATCGAGAATAATATCGATGACTCCGCGAAATATGATGTAAAAACGTTTGTAGACCAGGTCCAAGCCGACCAGCAGACGGTAACGACGATTTCCGAATTGAAGGCAAATGATTGGGTCGAATGGACGGGGACTGGTGCATTGACGCCGAGCGCCGGCGCACCGCTTGCGGGAGGTACGAACGGAACGGTTACCAACGCAGATCATTTAAACTTTTTGTCTGCCCTGGAGTTGTTCGATTTCAACACGGTTGCTTATGTTGGAACGGACAATACGCTTAAAAATGTCTATACCTCCGTTGTGAAAAGACTTCGCGATGACGAGGGCAAGAAGGTGCAAGCTGTTGTCGAGAATGATCCGGCAGCTGATTACGAAGGCGTGATTAGCGTCAAGAACGGTGTAGTACTCGGCGATGGCACGATTCTTACCGCGGCGCAGGCAACAGCATGGGTAGCTGGCGCAACAGCGGCAGCTGAAGTGAACGAATCGCTAACGTATAGCGTTTATGACGATGCGGTTGATGTCTCGCCGCGTTATACCAATAGCCAGATCAATGCGGCGCTCAGAAACGGCGAGTTTGTGTTTACGGCGAGTAATGGCAGAGCGGTAGTCGAGCAGGACATTAACAGCTTAACAAGCTTTACGGCGGAAAAAACGAAAGCCTTCAGCAAAAACCGCGTAATCCGGGTTTTGGATGGCATCAATAATGATTTTGTCCGTATTTTCTCTGACTACTATCTTGGTAAAGTTTCGAACAACGCCGCAGGACGCAACTTGCTCAAGTCGGAATGCATTAACAATATCGGCACGCTTCAGGGGATTGGGGCGGTACAGTATTTTGACGCTCAAAATGATATCTCTGTGTACGCCGGGCAAGAGACCGATGCGGTCAACATTGATTTGAATGTTCAACCCGTGGACAGTGTCGAAAAAATTTACATTACGGTAACCGTAAACTAAGGAGATGACTTAAATGCCTTTTATGTTGGAATCTGATGCCATTAGCGGCAAACAAGCGACGGCGACTGCAACGATTAACGGCCGTGTGGAAGAGTTGTTTTATGCAAAATCGATTGAAGCAACAATTGAAAAAAATAAAGTGGATGTACCGGTGCTTGGCCGAACCAATACGCCGCAACGTTCCGCAGGCTGGAAAGGCAGCGGCACTCTGACGGTTTATTATGTCACTTCCGTATTCAGACAGCTGATGTGGTCTTACATTCAGACCGGTCAGGATTTCTGGTTCGATCTTCATATTACGAACGAGCAGCCGGGATCCGCTTCGGGCAAACAATCGGTTGTGCTTAAGGGCTGCAACCTGGATAGCATCATTGCGACGAAGTTTGATGCGACCAGCGACGATATGCTTGACGAGGAAATGCCGTTCACCTTTAACGGCTATGATTTGCTTGATCAATTCAATACCATTACGGGCGCCTAACAGGCGCCTTATTTCATATACGGAGGTAGATCTTAATGAATCTGCAAGAATTTCTTAATAACCACCCTATTGATAATCTGACGGAGGAAATTATCGTTTCTCCGCGCTTCAAGGATGCCGATGGACTGCCGCTTAAATTTACGATTAAGGCGATGACGAGCCAAGAGTTCGAGGAAATCCGCAAAAGCGCGACCGAGATCCGCAAAGGCCGCAAGGTAGAGTTCGATGCGCAAAAATTCAATTTGCGTGCGGTTATTAACCATACGATTGTACCGGATTTCAAGGATGCGGCTAGCATTCAAAAGCTTGGCTGCCGCACGGCGGACGAATATGTGCAAAAAGTGCTGCTGGCTGGTGAAATGTCTACCATCGTAAGCAAGATTCAGGAGCTTAGCGGCTTTGACGTCGGAATGAACGAATTGATTGACGAAGCAAAAAACTAATCATGGAGGGGGACGGCGAAGCCAATTACGCCCACTACGCCCTCCATCAGCTGTATATCCTCCCGGGACAATTTGTTCAATTACCCCGGGAGGAAAAGGCCTTTATCATGGCATCCATCGATATTCGGATTAAGAAAGAGAAGGAAGCCGCGAGGAAAAGGTAATCGACACGTTATTTCGGATTTGGAAAGGAGGTGAAAGATAATGTCTAAGCTTCGTGTGGCACTACGCTTGGCCGATGAAATATCGGGGCCGCTTGCCAGCATTATTAATCAATTTAGTTCATTAGAGCAATCCTTTCAGAAAGCTGCCGCCCAGCAAGAGAAAGTAAATGGGGCAGTTGAGCAGGGACAAGGCATCGTAGGATTGTTGGATAAAGGGATTAGGAGTGTTATTGATAAGTATGTATCGCTCGAAAGTTTACAGAGTGGTATGAAGCTGAGCGATGATTATATGAATTCGATCAACCGGATCAACGCGATTAATGACAACTTGCATACGAGCCAACAACTGCAGGATAAAATCTTTGCAGCTGCAGAGCGTTCAAGAGGAAGTTATTCCGACATGCTTGCCATAGTTGGCAAGTTTAGTGCTGCTGATGCGTTTAAAAGCAACGATGAGGGGATCGCTTTTGCAGAGCTTATGCAGAAATCGTTCCGGCTTGGCGGAACCGGTATGGAGGATCAGAAGACAGGAATGGATGAGCTTGCTGGTGCCATGTCGGAAGGAAAGCTGGAAGGTGACGGATTCCAATCCATTCTAGAGAATGCCCCGATGATCGCAAGCGCAATTTCTGAGTTTACTGGTAAATCAGAGAGCGAATTGCAGACGATGGCTGATAAAGGAGCCCTTACCGCAGACATAATTAAAAATGCTATGTTTGCGGCCTCGGGCGATATTAATTCGAGCTTTGCCGGTATGCCAATGTCCTTTGGTGACTACGTTACACAGATGCGAAACATAGCTTTGCAATCCTTTGGTCCGGTTATTGAGCAAATAAGTCAGCTGATTAATAGCCCTGCAGGAGAGCAGTTTATGCAAGGATTTGGATCGGCAATTGAATTTGCAGCTCAATTGGCAGGACAGCTTTTAACGGCCGTATCTAATGTAGTTGGCTTTATAAGCGAGAATATGCCGATTATAGAACCCATCCTATGGGGGCTGGTAGCTGCCATGGGGAGTTTATGGTTAATTACCCAAATGGTAAACATCGTGCAGTTAATTTTAAATGCTACGATGAAAGCGAACATCTATGTCTTAATCATTTCGCTTGTTATTGGTCTAATTGTATGGCTAGTTAAACTTTGGCAGACGAATGACCAGTTCGCAGCAGCTTTAATGCGTGCCTGGAACAGCATCCTTAACTTTTTTGGACAAATCCCTGGATTCTTTTGGGGCATGGTTGAAACTGCAATAACTCCGTTTGTGTGGCTTGCTGAAAAAATCGGTTTTATTTATGATACCGTAATAAATGGAATTATTGATGGTATTAATCATGTTTTGCAAATTGTTAATAAAGTTACTGGCTCGTCCTTTGAAATTCAAGGTCACTTTAGTATCGAGAACCTTACTGATGACATTCAATCTTTTGCAGCAGCTCAAAAAAAGGATGCTTTCGCAAAGGCTGCAGATCAAGCTACTAAGCGTGAACAGCAAGTCAAAGATACGATGGCTGAACGTGAAGAGGAACGCTTGAAGAAAGAAAAAGAAAAGAATACCCCACCCGATTATGACAAATATGTAAACCACACGCGTTCCTTGCAAGGAACAATACCAGAAATCGCTGGCGGCGCCGGAACTATTCCCAAGGTCGGAGAAGTGGGTGAAGTCGGCAAAATCAACAATACGGTTGACATCTCCAGCGAAGATATTGAAATGATGCGGAACATTGCCGAAATGAATGCAATACAGAACTTTGTGACGCTGACGCCGACGGTTCAAGTAACGACTGGGCCGATATCGAAGGACGTTGACGTAGACGAGGTTATCCGAAGGATCGGCAGCACGATGGAGCAGGAGATTCAGTCTTCCGCGCAGGGTGCTTACGGTTAATAGGTTATGCGAAGGCGCTCTCTATAAAGAGCGCCTTTGTACGTTAAAAAAGGTGGTGTAAAAATGGCGGAGACAAGTCCGTTCACAATGATGATCGGCTGGAACAATGGTAAGGAGGGATGGGAGTTTCCGGTCTTGCCCGACGAAATCAACATTAAACGGGATGGATCAGGCAAGGAATACAATATTGTCGGCACCGGTCCAATCAGCACGATTGAGAAGCCGGGGCTTGCGGAAATAAGCTTCAAGAGTTTTTTTCCCGGACACAATTATCCCTTTAATCAGAAAATTTCTCATTGGAAAAAGTATGATCCCGTTCTGGACCGATCCGAATCCTTGAATACGATTTTTAATGTGCTGCGCGGCATCGATTGGAAAACGAAAGTACCGGATCCCAACGCCTATGTGAATGATATAAACAGATGGATGCACAGCGGTTACCCTGTCCGGTTTATTTACGTGGGCAGCAACTCCCAGGATGATTCGGCGAAAATCAGTCTGCCGATGTCGATCGAATCCTTCGAGCGTTGGGAAGAGGCTGGTTCCCCGGGCGATATTTTCTATTCGCTTAAGTTGAAGGAGTATGTCTTCCATTACCCGCAAAAAGTCAAAGCCGTAAAAACGGCCGACGGTAAAACGAAACTCCTCAAGGGGTCTTCTACAAGATCGGATGATCGGGTGCCCCCAAAGACGTATACCTTAAAACGGGGCGACACCCTTATAAAGGTAGCTGGCATGCAACTAGGCGATAGCGCGCGGTGGAGGGATATTCAAAAGCTCAACGAAATTACGGATGCGGAGCTCAAGCGTCTGCCGATCGGTAAAGTACTTAAATTGCCGGAGAGGCGCTGATGCCCATGTTTGAGCTTATTGTCGATAACCGCAATGGAACGCTCTGGAACCTTTCCAAGCTTGTACCGGAATTAAGCTGGAGTACAAAAAGAACCGGTAAAGCCGGCACGCTGCAATTTACGATTATTCGCAACCCGACCTACCAGGAGTCTCATTATGAGATCAATTGCGGCGACGTCGTCAGGCTGCGCATGAACGATACGGTCCTTTTTTGCGGATATGTGTTTGTACTGGAGGATTCCGAGGACCGGGAATTAAAAGTAACGGCGTACGATCAGCTCCGGTATTTGCTCGAAACCGACACGTACGTGAAGACGAACGTTACCGCTACCCAAGTGTTGAAGGATAACGCGCATGATGTGGGACTTGCAGTAGGGGATATCGCGGATACGATTCATCCCATAAAGACATTTTCGCAGGATGGGCAAAAAAGGCTTGATATGATTTATAAAGCGCTTGACGAGACGTTGATCGCTAAGGGGCGCATTTACGTTTTGTATGATGATGCCGGGTATCTAACACTCAAAGATATCGATAATATGACAATCGATCTGATTCTCGGTGATGGAAGTCTCGTATACGGCTATTCGCTGAAACGCGACATTGATTCGGATACGTTTAACCGGGTGAAGATGGTGAAGGATAATCAAGAAACGGGCAAGCGTGAAGCCTATATTCTGCAGGATAGCTCAAAAATTGGCAAGTGGGGACGCCTGCAATACTATCAGAAAGTTGATGACGGGCTTAATAAAGCCCAGATCAATGCAATGATGGAACGCGTGATGGAGCTGAAGGGCCGCGAGCAGAAAACATTTAAGCTGGATGCCCTTGGCTATATCGGCATGCGTGCCGGCGTGAAGCTGCAAATCACGATTAAGGAACAGGGGATTAATCAATATTTCCTCGTTGAAGAATGCACCCATCAAATGAAAGGGGACGAGCATACGATGAGCCTGGATCTAAAGGTGTATGGCGCATGAGCATTAACGACCAAGTAAAAAAAATCGTAAAGGAATATTTAAGCTCGATACAGCCGGTGGCCGTGATGTACGGGACGGTTACGAATGTAAATCCGCTGGAAGTGAACGTTGATCAACGTCTCACCTTTTCGGCGGATTTTTTAGTTGTACCGGAGCATATCGGTTCCAGTCTGGAGCTTGGGTCGAAGTTGATCTTACTGCGTGCGGCCGGCGGTGAGAAATATGTAGTGATAGGGAGGTTGCCGGATTGATCTTGCCTGAAGGAGCGGTTCTGAATACCGCGTCAGAAGAAGTAGAACAGACCAGCCGAACCTATCGATTGGATATTGAGCGAGGGAAGATTACGGGTTTTGTTGATGGGCAGGATGCCGTAAAGCAGGCGATTTACAAAATACTCGATACGGAGCGATTCGCCCATTTCATTTATTCCGGGAACTACGGAAGCGAGAAAAGTGGAATATTCCGCACCGATTACGAGCGCTGGATTCGTGATGCTCTGTTGCAGGATGAGCGCATAAGCGCCGTTCAGGATTTCGAAATATCCGGAAGCGGAGACGAGGTTGCCGTTCGTTTTACGGCTCTTACGATTTACGGCTCCGTAGCCATTGAGAAAGGAGGATTCTAATTGTACGAAACGCAAACCTTCGAAATAATCTTGCAGCGTATGCTTGACCGGGTACCCGGCGCCATAGACAAGCGCGAAGGAAGTATTATTTACGATGCTCTTGCTCCGGCGGCAGCCGAGTTGGCCCAAATCTATGCCGATCTCGATATCAACTTGAACCTGGTATTCGGAAATACCTCGTCCGGGGAGTATTTGGCGCGGCGAACAGCGGATTTCGGAATCGAACGCCAGCTCGCCTCTAAGGCCCAGCGGCTTGGTTTATTTTACAACAATGAAAATGTACTTATGGAGGTTCCGATTGGCAGCCGTTTTTCTTTGGATGGCTTGTCCTACAAAGTAACCGAGAAGATCTCGACCGGCAATTATAAACTGCAAGCCGAGACGGCCGGAAGCGCGGGGAATGCCAATTACGGACAGATGCTTCCCATTGATTATATTAACGGTCTTGCGAAGGCGGTGTTATCAGAGGTTTTGATCCCTGGAGAAAACGAAGAGGATGATCATTCCTTAAGGCAGCGATTTCTAGCAAAGGTGCAAAAACCGGGAACCAGCGGGAATGTATCCGACTATAAAAACTGGGCCTTATCCGTGTCCGGTGTCGGAGCGGCTTACGTGAAGCCTCTGTGGAACGGGCCGGGTACGGTAAAAGTGACCATCCTGGACAGCGAGATGCGACCCGCATCCGCGGCTTTGACCGAGGAAGTGCAAAACTTCATTTGTCCGCTGCCGGGGATGGGACAAGAGGTGGCTCCTATTGGGGCTATCGTAACCGTATCCCCTGCCGAGGGAGTGGCCGTAAATCTTACGGCTAAGCTGATTCTGAGCGGTTCGGCATCCTTGGCGGATGTCCAGAAGAACGTTGAATCGGCGATTGCCGCCTACCTGAAGGGACTCGCGTTTGCGGAGGATCCTTCTCCTAAATACGTTCGTATCGGTGCATTGCTTCTGGATATTGAGGGAGTTAACGATTACTCCTTCCTGCAGATTAACGGGGGCATATCCAACATCCCGATATCCCCGGATCAAGTAGCCATACTTGGAACGGTGAATTTGGAGGTGTAAGCATGCCTTATCATTTTGTACCCAAATTAAATGCCAAAACAAATGGAAGCCTTTATGTAGTAGAAGAAAGAGTGAAGATGACGGGCGGTTCGTATGTCGGATTTCTGGCGCACGATAACATCCTGGAGAGTACGATTCGTGTCTATACGGGGTCGAAATATACGGGCTCGTTAGTCAAAGACGTTGTCGTCTCTATACCAGCGGAAACGCCATGGAGGCGTCAGGTCAAAATCTTTTCAAATGCGGATGAAGTTTACGTGACTTACGAGACGCCGGGCGATGTCGTTGAGGCGGATGATATTAACGGGCTGCAAGAAAGTCTGGCCGCAACGCAGAAAGAAATCGAGGATTACAGAACCAACGGTGTTGTTGACGGGGGATCTTTTATAGGGGAGTGATGGAATGGCTCAAACGATACAGCTGAAAAGGGGCACAAAAGCCCAACTGGATGCTCATGGGCCTCTCGTATCCGGCGAAATGGGATTTTGTACGGACACGAAAGAAGTTTTTATTGGAGACGGCAGCGCAAATACGCTTATCGGACGGGCGATGTCCGGGACGGAGGCCGCAAGGCCAACGGCATCCGTTTTGGGACGTCTCTATTATGTGACAAGCGGAACAAATGCCGGTTACATGTACTTTGACAGCGGCACGGCCTGGCAAGCGGTCAACGCGAGGAAATTAACGGAGTTATCGGGCTCCTTGGACGATATCATTGATGGATCAAGCTACGGCAAAGTGTTAAAAACCGATCTTTCAAGCGGTCACGTTAATAAGATTTCGGATGGATCGAACACTTTGACGGCGGCGGAACTAAGAGGACATCTCAATGACGCCAGTCTGCACAGGCAGATTAACGATTCCGGTTTAGCAGTAACGGATTTATGGTCGGCCCAAAAGATTAGGAATGAGATCGAACTGGCAAAAAGAAATATTGAGCCGCAAGCTTCCGTAAAAAACCGGACAACGACAGCTCCACCATCAACCCCGGCTGATGGCGACCGTTATGTCATCCCTGGCAGCGCAACAGGCGTCTGGTCGGGCAAGACCAATCAGATTGCGGAATGGCAATCGTCCACCTGGACGTATTATCCGCCTGCGGTTGGCTGGACCTGCTATGTCGACGATGAGCAAAAGATTTACTCCTGGAACGGATCGGCGTGGGTTCGAACTGGCGGCGCGCTCCAAACGGTTGGGGCCGGCAACGGCCTAACGGGCGGAGGACAAGCAGACAGCGTGACTCTAAATGTTGGAGCGGGTAACGGGATTGCGGTTGCAGCAGACGCTATTTCAGTCGTGGCAGGTAGCGGTATCACGGTTGGCTCAAGCGGTGTTGCCGTTAATATTGATGCCGCCGCTATTATCTACGATGCTGCGAATGGCAATAGGCTCACCGTAGGAACCGTAGACGGCGGAACGTTCTGATGTCCAGGAGAGCACTAATTCAGATCCGCCGGGGACTGGAGATCAATATCGGTTTGCTGGCCGAAGGAGAGCTTGGTTATTGCACGGACAGCCAGAAGCTTTATATCGGAACCAGCGGAGGAAACGTTGTGCTTGTTGCTGCCCAGACTGCCGGAGATATGCTGAAGTCCATCTATGATACGGACAATGACGGAAAAGTAGACGCTGCCGTTGCTGCAGACAACGTTCCATGGTCTGGCATAAGCAATAAAACGGCAGCTTCCGTTACCGCGGCAGGTATCGTACAGCTTAACAGTACGGTTACGAGTACCAGCACGGTGCAAGCAGCTACCGCAAGCGCGGTGAAATCGGCTTACGATTTGGCCAGTGGAAAACTAAGCCCTAGAGTGACTTGGAATCAACTTAAGGGGGTGTGAACGTTTGGCATACGGAAATGAAGTCTATGGGGCGCTGGCATACGGAGCGGAGGAGGGGGAGGATGGCAATAGCAATCCTAGCGGTATTGATTTATTAGCCTATCTACCTTCCTATTACAGAGAAATAACCGAAATGAAAGAGCTTCAAGAAGCCGCCGGTTATGAATTTTCGGAGCTTGCTGAGAAAAGTAATGATCTGCTGGACCAGAGTTTTATCGACACGGCAACCTGGGGATTGATGCGCTGGGAAAGCGAGCTGGGCATTGCGGCGAATCGCGCACAGTCTTACGAACGGCGAAGGGAGCAATTGAAGGCTAAGTTATACGGTTCCGGAACAACAACGAAACAGATGATTATCGACACGGCGGCGGCTTTTTCCGGCGGTGAAGTCGCGGTGAATGTGTATCCGGAGCAATATCTGTTTGAAATTATCTTTGTCGGATCGAAGGGGATACCTCCAAACATGCCGGGCTTTATCCAGATGCTTGAGGATATCAAGCCAGCTCACCTGGCTTATAGCTTCAACTACATTTATACGGTTTGGGATAACCTGGCGGAATTATCTTGGGGAGATGCCCATGCAAAAACATGGTCGGAATTAAAAGTATACGAAGGAGGAACGCAATGAAAACGACAAGTAATCTCGGGCTGATGAAGCCCGAAGGAACAGATGTTGTAGATATTGAGAATTTTAATACCAATGCGGATACGCTGGATACCACGATCGGCGCAATGTCCACTGTGCCAACCACGGCAAAAAATATTGCCGGGGCAATTAAAGAAATCCATACGGCAATATCAAATCTGGACACCACGATTTCGGATGGAGAAATTACAACAGCCAAGTTGGCCGATTCGGCCGTTACAACCGTCAAGCTTGCCGCCAATGCCGTAACCGGAGCCAAAATGGCGAACAGTACCGTGACAGCTACACAGCTTGCCGACGGAGCAGTAATTTCGGCAAAACTTGCGGATAGCGGTGTGAGCGCGGGGACCTACAAGAGCGTGACAGTGGATGGAAAAGGCCGAGTGACTGCGGGGTCGAATCCAACAACGCTCAGCGGATATGGGATTACGGACGCTGCGCCTTTGGCTAGCCCGGCATTGACAGGGACGCCTACGGCGCCGACGGCCGCGGTTGGTGCAAATACGACACAGATCGCAACGACTGCCTTTGTTAACTCATCAACAACGGCAGCAAAAATTTCTCCGGCGTTTACGGGAACTCCTACGGCACCTACGGCAGCGGCCGGAACGAATACGGCGCAGATTGCGACAACTGCTTTCGTTAATGGTGAAGTTGCAGTGTTTGATGCCTCTATTGCTAGCCTTGAAAAGGAATTGGCTTCTTTGAAGCTGGTATCCACTCTGAAAGATGTGGTAGACGGTGCATCAGATTACTTTTTCGATGACATGACAGCTGAACCAACGCCAAGAGGATCGATTGCCTATTACGATTCTTATTCTGCTTATCTTCAAACTGCTGTAAGTACTGGGGCATTGACTTGTATGGTGACGAGTGTTTACGGGCTACGAGTTGGTATGGAAGTCACATTCCAAAGCCTGTCCACGAACACAATCGTAGACCGTCCGGTTATCACAGCCATTAACTCTACTACCCGTACATTCACCTTTACGCCAGCTCTGCAGGCCTCGTATTCGCAGGGGGCGGCGGTTTATAGATCATACGGCGCGAAAACAGCGAGCACAGGCTTAAAATTTAAGCAAGTGAGAGGGGAACTTCCTTTTGATCTATCCGGTTCTCTTCAAGGTAATATCCTATCAGCAACAGCCTTTACTGGATCAATTGGCAACTACGCTACTAACGTAGCTTCTTCAGTCAAATTTTCATCTGACTTCAAATACGTGATGGAATGTTCTTGGAACGGAACTAGTACGGGGTTCTACAAACGTGATGGAGACAAATATGTCGCACTTACTACTTTGGGAAGTTCAGGACTTCCTACAGCCAATAGTATGGGGGCATTCGATATTTCGAAGGACGGGAAGTACGGGGCTTATATTGTAAACGGCGGGGCCCAGCTTCTTATTTGGAAGAACGAAAATGATTCATACGTTCCACTCCCAACGGCTAACATCGTGGGTGTACCTGAAGGTGGTTACTCCCTGACTTTCTCACCTAGCGGAAACTATCTTATCTGTGCAAGCACCGCTACAACCAAACGGATTCAAATCTGGAAACGAGTGGGGGATACATTTACTCTTCTGTCCAACCCGTTAAACATTGTCCCAACATCCAACATCAACACTCCGAGCAGTCAACTTGCTGAAGCGTCTACTATTGTGTGGTCACTGGATGAAAATTATTTGATGTTTCCTACGTCATCTGCACCTTACTGGTGCATGTACAAACGTTCGGGGGATTCGTTCACACAACTGGCTGTACCTATTGGCAATCCATCTGTATGGTCCGTTGGTATTTCACCTGATAATTCACGAGTCGTACTGAACTGTAGCTATTTGTTAGTCTATACCTTTGTCAACGATACCTTTACGTTGCATAAAACAATCAGTCAAGTTAGAAAAGGGAAAATTTGGTGGTCTCCGGACAGTAACTATTGTGTTGTAACAAATAGCTGTATTGACGGCGGCAGCAGCGATTACGCGGGGATTAAGTACACGGTCAAGGATACGTCCACAACTTATGGATACTACGGCCTAACTGGTGGTACAGGCAACAACTATGCTTGGACAAGTATTATAGATGAATCGGGTTCGTATTACTACGTTTCATCGAAGTCGAAGGTGTTTGCTAATTATGGGGCTACAATTGATGTACTTCAGATGGATATTCGATTCACTATGCGGAACACAGATCCCATAAACTCTGTTATCGCTTTTGCAGAATCTGATAGGACTGCCACGGTCACGGCAGCTGTATCTGCAAACGGTTCGGGTAATGAATCCTATTTGGGGACAGTTACGACTGAAGACATGACTTCAACTAGGAAACTTACAACGGTTTCAACTGCCAACTTGAATAAAGGTAATGCGGCGGTCCGGATCACAATGAGCAGGGCAAGTACCACTTTTGATCCTATACTTTCCAAAGTTACGGGGGCTATCCAAAAATGAGGTATAAAAACGTAAATGGTGAATACATCCCTATTGTTGGGACGGAAAAAACTGACAACGAGCAAGTCGAGGAGATTGTAAAAGCTGATGTTCCGTCGAGACTTGCTGACATTGAGCTTGCGATTGCAGAACTATTTTCTAAAGGAGATACTCAATCATGACAATGGCCAATTACAAGATCCGAATCATCGCTAGCGCTTGCCTGACTCGATATAATGCGGGCGAATGTAATATTGAAACTATCATCGACAGCTATGATCTGCAAGTAGAAGATAGAGAATTAATTATCGATCAAATCAAAATAAAACGTCCAGAACTTAATTTCAGCTCCGCTGTATAAGCGGGGCTTTTATTTTTGAATAGAAAGCAGGTGATAAAAATGAATTGGAACTCAATTACAGTTGTAATTGGAGTGTGCACTGGTCTAAGCGGTATTATATTGGGCTGGCTGGGACGGTCGCGCTCTATTAGAAGTGACACAGCAGCCGAAGCCGGCAGGGATGCGACCTTGCGTACGGACGTTGAGTATATCAAACGTGGTGTCGATGATATGCGCGTTGAACAGCGGATACAGGGGCAGCGGTTCGATATTTTGGCGGAACGGGTTACCAGAGTAGAGGAGTCGTCCAAACAGGCTCACAAACGGCTCGATCGATTGGAGGCAGAGCACTAATGGAACAACAAGATATTCTCACCCTAGCCGCCCTTGTGGCGGCTTTTGTTGGTGTGGTAAAAGGTTACGGTGTCCCGACTAAACATAGCTCGGCCATTGCTATTGGTGTAGCAGCTATTTTCGTCCTCGTGCCTTCAACGGTACGAGATACTATTATTAACATTGCCGTAATCGGGCTAACCGCATCGGGTGCATACAGTTACGTCAAAACGAAGGACAATGGCAAGGATGCAAGCTAAATCAGCCAGTAACGTTAAGATCATTGACGTCTCTCATCATCAAGGTTCGATAAACTGGGCAACGGTAAAATCGGACGGCGTACAGGGAGCGTTCATTAAGGCGACGGAAGGCAGGACAATCCTCGACGATAAACTGGAGGCGAACGCCAAGGGAGCCGCGAAAGTCGGACTTATAATAGGCTATTATCATTATGCTCATCCGGAGAATAACGATCCATTGATGGAGGCAGCCTGGTTCGCAAATGCGTTAAAAGACTTTCCAGCCCAGTTTCCGCATGTCTTGGACGTGGAAGGCAAGGCATCTGCCATTGGCGGAGATCAATTATCCGAATGGTGTCTAACCTGGCTTCAGGAGGTAGAGCGCCTTACCGGGCATCCAACGATGATTTATACGGGGGCAAGCTTCGCGAAGACATACTTGAACAAGCAGGTTGCATCCTTTCCGTTATGGATTGCTCATTATGGCGTAGAGTCTCCGATGCCGAACAGCACATGGGAAAAATGGTCCGTGTTCCAGTATACGTCTAGCGGGAATGTAAAAGGGATAGCCGGCAATGTTGATATAAACGCCATGGAGCTTGATTTTTTCGATAAGCATGTTCATCTTCCTGAGTCTATGAGGGAGAAGGAATACATGCTCAAACCCGCTGATGCGAACAAAATCATTCCGTTTTTATCGGCTGCTTATAAGGCAACGCAAGATTCGGAAGCACGGGAAGAACTGCATCGGCTGGCCAACGAACTACGTAAAGCGTCAGGGCAAAAAGAACAGTAGGCATGAAAAGGAGCTCAAACACAGAGAAAGAGTGTTTGAGCTCTTTTTTGCTTGTTTTCAGGTGATTTTTAATACTCCGAACCCTATTTCCAAATTATTTTCAACTTGCAATAGGAACGTATGTTTGGTATATAATAGGAACACACGTTCCTATTATATAGTCTTCCTATATAGCAGCGAAGCGTAAGGATTTCGGAATTGGCATCTTCAAATATGAGGATCAGCTATTATCAGGAGGGTAGTGTGATTCGAGTGGTCTTTACATTTAAAGAAATTCGCCTTGCGAACCAACTGGAGGTTAGTGACGTTGCTGCACGAATAGGTGTTTCCAATGACTTGTTATTGGAGTACGAGAAGGACAGCCGCTTGATTCCATGCGGCATAGCCATGAGATTATGCGCTCTTTATCGCGTACCTACAATTGACCTGATTTATATCGGTAAGCTGCCGGACTAGAAATGGCAGTTTTTTATTTCCCTTTTACTTCAGTGTATTGAAGCGAACGAAGGGGAATATTACTCCTGAAAAAATGTTAAAAAATATCTTAGTTTGTTTAATAGACAAACTAAGTTGCCCGTGCTATATTATTGGTGAGCGTTTTCAAAACACATTTAGCTAACGAGAAGATTGAACTTATACTCGTACATTTTAAAGGAGGATATTCATCTCATGACTTATTTCGCTAACATCGGCAAGATCCAATTCGAAGGCAAAGGCTCCGACAATCCGCTTGCATTCAAACACTATGATCCTAAACAAGTGGTTCTTGGCAAAACAATGGAAGAGCATCTTCGTTTCGCGGTTGCTTACTGGCACACTTTCAACGCTAACGGTACGGATCCGTTCGGTAACGCAACGATGGTCCGCGGCTGGGACAAATTCGACGGCCTGGACCGTTCGAAAGCTCGCGTAGAAGCTAACTTCGAATTCCTGGACAAAATCGGCGCGCCGTTCTATGCGTTCCATGACGTGGATATCGCTCCTGAAGGTGCTACGCTGCAAGAAACGAACAAAAACCTCGACGTTATCGTCGCTATGCTGAAAGACCAACAACAACAAACCGGCAAGAAATTGCTGTGGAATACGGTTAACATGTTCTCGAACCCGCGTTATGTACACGGCGCTGGCACAACTTGCAACGCTGACGTATACGCATACGCTGCCGCGCAACTGAAAAAAGGCCTTGAAGTCGGTAAAGAGCTGGGCGCTGAAAACTATGTATTCTGGGGCGGCCGCGAAGGCTACGAAAACCTTCTGAACACGGACATGGGCTTCGAGCTCGACAACCTTGCCCGTCTGTACCATATGGCTATCGCTTACGCGAAAGAAATCGGCTTCGACGCTCAATTCCTGATCGAGCCTAAGCCAAAAGAGCCAACTAAACACCAATACGACTTCGACTCTGCAACAACAATTGCATTCCTGCAAAAATACGGCCTGAAAGACTACTTCAAGCTGAACCTTGAAGCAAACCATGCAACGCTCGCCGGCCATACTTTCGAGCATGAAATCCGTACGGCTGCAATCAACGGCATGCTGGGCTCCCTTGACGCTAACCAAGGCGACCTGCTGCTCGGCTGGGATACCGACGAATTCCCAACTGACCTGTACTCGACTACACTGACGATGTTTGAAGTTCTGAAAGCCGGCGGTCTGACTCGCGGCGGCGTTAACTTCGACGCGAAAGTACGCCGTGGCTCGTTCGAAGATCAGGATCTCTTCCTGGCTCACATCGCCGGTATGGATTCCTTCGCTTGGGGTCTGAAAGCGGCTGCGAAGCTGATCGAAGAAAGAATCTTCGACCAAATCGTTGAAGACCGTTACAGCAGCTTCAAATCCGGCATCGGCGCTGACGTTGTTGCAGGTAAAGCTACCTTGGCTTCCCTTGAAGCTTACGCTTTGCAAAACAACCCGATCGTTAACAAATCCGGCAAGCAAGAGCGCATGAGACTGATGCTCAGCGAAGTTATTTTCAGCGTTTAATTAGCTGGGAAATAACTTAGGCAACGGGAGGATTACGTCAATGAGTTATGTAGTAGGTATAGATTTAGGCACAAGCGCCGTAAAGGCATTGCTCGTTGACAAGAACGGAACGGTAGCTGCGGAAGCATCCCGCAGCTATCCGCTGTTCCACGAGCATTCCGGCTGGAGCGAGCAAAAGCCGGAGGACTGGGTTCAAGCTACAATCGAAGCTTTAAACGAACTTGCTTCATCCAATGGCATCGCTGCCGACCAGATTGAAGGCATCAGCTTCTCCGGACAGATGCATGGCCTTGTGCTGCTGAACGCAGAGAACAAGCCTGTACGCAACGCAATCCTGTGGAACGATACGCGTACAACGGAGCAATGCCGCGAGATCGAGCGCACGCTTGGCGACAAGCTGCTTGGCATTACCCGCAATCCGGCGCTTGAAGGCTTCACGCTGCCGAAGATTCTGTGGGTTCGTCAATACGAGCCGCAAGCGTTCGAGCAAGCGAAGCTGTTTGTGCTGCCGAAGGACTATGTTCGTTATGCTCTGACTGGCGAGCTGCATATGGATTATTCCGATGCTGCGGGCACTTTGCTTCTTGATGTAGCGGGGAAAGAATGGAGCGGTGACGTGCTTGCCGCGTTTGGCCTTCCTTCTAGCTTCTGCCCGCCGCTGGTAGAATCCCATGGTCTCGTAGGCACTTTGCTGCCTGAGATTGCGGAACGCACCGGGCTTCAATCTTCGACAAAAGTATTTGCCGGCGGCGCCGACAATGCTTGCGGAGCGATTGGCGCCGGCATCCTGTCCGAAGGACTCACATTGTCGAGTATCGGTACTTCGGGCGTTATTCTCGCTTACGAGAATGACAAGGACAAAGACTTCCAAGGCAAGGTCCATTTCTTCAACCACGGCAAAGAAAATTCCTTCTATGCGATGGGCGTAACGCTTGCCGCAGGCTACAGCCTGAGCTGGTTCAAGAAAACCTTTGCTCCTAACGAATCGTTTGACGAAATGCTGCAGGATGTAGGCGAAGTAAAACCGGGTGCGGGCGGATTGATCTTTACGCCTTACCTCGTTGGCGAGCGTACGCCTCATGCCGATCCGGCTATCCGCGCAAGCTTTATCGGCGTAGACGGCTCGCATGAACGCATTCATTTTGCCCGTGCGGTAATGGAAGGAATCACGTTCTCGCTTAACGAGTCCGTTGATCTGTTCCGCAGCGTTGGCAAAACGGTCGACAAGGTGGTTTCCATCGGCGGCGGCGCGCAAAATCCGGTATGGCTGCAAATGCAGGCGGATATCTTTAACGCAACGGTTGTTGCGCTTGAGAATGAACAAGGCCCGGGCCTTGGCGCGGCAATGCTCGCAGCTTACGGCTGCGGCTGGTTCGACAGCCTGGAAGCTTGCGCGGAGCAATTCGTGAAGCATGCGGCTTCGTATGAACCTCAGCCTGAAGCGGTTGAGACGTACAAAGGTTTGTTCCGTATTTACCAGCAGGTTTACGCGCAGACGCGCGGCATGAACGAAGAGCTTGTTGCTTACCGCGGTTAATTACCGCACCATATACGCGAGTTGATACCGTTTCTTCCGGTTAGCCGGGAGGAACGGTTCTTTTTTGGTTTGGGACAAAAGAGAGGCCGTACCCGGCAGGAAGGGTACGGCCTCTCTAAATGCTAGGACTTGCTCTCGGATACGACTTCTTCCTTCGTATCGGAGACAAGCTCCTTCGCCGACGACTTGAACTCGTGAAGCGTGCGGCCTACGGCCCGGCCTAGCTCAGGCAGCTTGGAAGGGCCAAAAATGATCAACACGACAACAAGAATCATCATAAGACCAGGGAATCCAACGTTTTGAAGCATACGATCATCTCCATTCTATTGTTATTTTGCATTTTAACTCTAATTAAAATCAGTCTTGGTTATGATTGCTTGGGTAAGCGGCAACGGCTTCGATCTCGATCAGCCAATCCGAGTTGACAAGGCTTGCGACACCAACGGTAGAACGCGCCGTTTTGACGGGGTTCTCTTTGGTATTGAAGTATTTGGCATAGGCTTTATTCCATCCGTCAAAGTCGAATTTGCCTCCTTTTGCGGCATCAGGCGCTATGTATACGCGCAGATACGTGACGTCCTTCATGGAGAGGCCTTGCGCTTTCAGCAGGGTCTCGATATTTTTAAGGACGCTGAGGCCTTGCTTTTCGGTATCGCCGTAACGATCGTAGATCGTTTTGCCTTCCTTGTTCACGACGGAAGGGACCGTGCCGCTTGTTTCGAACGTTGCCGTGCCTGCCGGCATCGCTACAGCGCTAGAGATCGCGGAAGAGGGATTGCCGTAAAATTCAGGCTCGTGAATAGGGGCGAGCGGGTATTTATTGGGCGTGACCGCCGCGTATACGCTGGCCGTTGCGGCGAGGCAGGAGATTACAATCGCCCCGGCGAGTACTTTCATTTTTCCAGTCATCTTCATTATAGGCTCCTCCTTGTCTATTCCTTCATGACGCGCTCGTGAATGTCGGTAACAACCGAACGCGCGGATTCAATGCCGCCTGCCATCCAGGCCGTAATGTAGCTGATATGCTCGCCTGCCAGATAGACGCGGCGGTCAGGCTTGCAGAGCACCGGATAGTTGGTTTTGCGGTCGTCTTCCGAGTAGGAGACCCAGCTGCCTTCGTTGTATTTGATCGTTTTCCAGTTCACGGAGAACGAAGATTCAAATTCGTTATAGTATTGCGGGTGAATTTTGCCGCCTTGTTCAAGCGCATGCGCTTCGCGTTCTTTGAAGGATAACGCGCCGATCTTGTCCGCGTTGGCGCCTTGGGCATAGTAGCCAAGCAGCAGACCCTTCTTCGCAAAATAATTCGTTGGCGGATAATAGATCGACGAGATATCCATATTCGTCAGCGTATTGCCGCCGTAGATTTGATCGTCTTCCTCCCAGAACCGCCGTTTGAACTGCAGACCGATTTTACCCGCGTTCGCGTATTTCGTGTTGTTGATGGCCTTGGTCATCTCCGGAGACAAATCATGCTTGATGTTCTTCAGTACGGAGAGCGGGATCGTACAGATCAGGAAATCGCCTTCGATTTGCTTGGCTTCGCCGTTCAAGAGGTCGGTATAGGTCACCTGCACCTTATCTCCGACATGCTTGAACTCGGTTACTTCGGAGTGGAATTTAATCCGGTTGCCAAGCCTTTTCTCAAAAGCCTTCGGAATCGCGTCAATGCCGCCGACAGGATGGAACATCATCATTTGCTGATCATAGCTGTACTCGCTTGCGAAGAAGTTGCCGAAGCCGGAATTAATGATCGCCTTCATCTCGAACGGATCGCGGATAACGCCGGCATCAAGCCTTGAACCAGGCTCATCCTTATAGCCGCCGCGGGACGATCCCTTGTAGAAAAGATCGGCGTCGAGATTGCCTTCGGAGCGGAGATAAGCGACGATTTTCTCCTTTTCCTCCGCGGAAACCGGAAGGTCCAGTCCAGGCTGATTGATGGATTTGGCGAGCAGCTCGTTGACGTAGCCTCTTACATCGGCCTTTGCCGCCCGCTTGCGGACGCGGGTACCGGACAAAGCTCCGACGTTTTCATTGTAATAGTAGGCACTTTCGTTGACGTTGTTGAACGGCTCCATCGCAATGCCGAACTCGCGGCAGTAATCCATCGTGACGTGGAACTGCGGGATACGCATCGGACCCGCATTCAGGTACATACCGTCATCAAACCGCGCAACCTGCTTTTGTCCGCCAAGCTCAGTTACCGTCGTACCGCGGCGTACGGACCAGTTACGGCCCCCGGAACGGGCACGGGCTTCAAGGATCGTACAATTATAGCCGGCTTTGCCGAGCTCATAAGCTGCTGTCAGGCCGGCGACGCCAGCGCCGAGGATAACGACTTTTTTGCCCGATCGGTTAGTGCCTTTCAGATCCCAGCTGGATGGAGGCTCATACTCCGCTGCTTTCAGCGTCTCCGGCGAAAATAACCCCATCGTCCCCATTACGCTAAACACGGCGGCGGCACCGCCGATTTTGCCGACCGTCGTCAGAAATTGTCTGCGCGACAGTTCATTTGGCGTCTCTTTTGTTTCCATGCCCGTCAACTCCTTCGCTTGATCGATTTGCTCGTCTCGGAAAGAAATGTAGCACGGTTTTTCAAGCCTTCGCCAACATTTTGTTAGAAACTCTTACATAAATAAAATTTATTACTAAGATAAAAATAATCAATCGAAAACAGATTATTAGGTAATTATAACCATTTATAGGTGCGGGTAGAGACTCCATATCTCATAAAAACGCAGGCTACTCCAGCATTTGAACACAAAGAATGTTCGTTTTGTTCGTTTGGGTTCATCTAATTCGAACAAGCATACCAGGGCTATCGGTCCCATTGACGAAGAAACAGACCGCTGATATATTTCGAATCAAAGAAGTTTATGTTAGAAAACATTACATAACCGTTAGGGAGGCGTGTGACGATGAAGGACAAAGTGATGAGTATTGGAATCGTTAGCGACTTAACTGGTTTGACGGAAAGACAAATTCGATATTACGAGGAGAAGCAGTTGGTTTTTCCGGTGAGGACCAAAGGCGGGGCACGCAAGTATTCCTTTGACGATGTTGACCGCCTGAAGGAGATTAATGACAAGCTGAGGGACGGCTTCCATACCTTTGAGCTGAGAAAACCCGGAAGGTTGTGCAGCGAATGAAGAGGATTGAGGAGACTATGACGCTGCTTGGGCATTTGACGGAGCTGCGCAGCCGGATCTGGAAGATTCTTATCGTGGTGCTGCTGTCGCTTGGAGGGGGACTATATCTATCGCCGAAGGTGCTTCGTTATTTGAAAAGCGTGCCTCCTGGCTCGGAAATGACATGGAACGTATTCTCGCCATGGGACGGCATCCGCATGTATATGTCGGTTGCGCTCGTAATCGCCTTGGCGGTATCGCTGCCGTTTATTTTGTACCAGCTGTGGGGCTTTGTGAAGCAGGGGCTCCATCCCGGGGAGCGGAACGCCGCTTTGCGGTATGTGCCGTACAGCGTGATCTGCTTCTTCACAGGGCTGGCCTTCGGTTACTTTGTGGTTTTCCCGATGAGCTTCTCCTTCACTTCCAAAATAACAAAAAGCATGGAGCTTGTAGAGACGTATGGGGTTGCTCAGTATTTCGGGTTTATGTTCAATATTGTGCTGCCGCTCGCGATTGCGTTCGAACTGCCGGTTATCGTTATGTTTCTGACCAAGATTGGAATCCTGACGCCTAAAGCTCTTCATAAAATGAGAAGATACGCGTATCTGGTGCTAGTCGTCGTAGCCAGCTTGATATCTCCGCCGGAGCTGATTTCCCATCTGCTGGTATTCGTTCCTCTGGTGGTTTTGTACGAGATTAGCGTTCTGCTCTCAAGAATGGTGTACGGAAAAAGAAAGGCCTCGGCCCTTGCGGAAGTTTCCGGAGCATAAAGCTTATTCTATTGTTAACAGCCTTGGCTTATAGCCAAGGTTGTTTTTAATTTCTACTAGCCGGGCCTCCGCGCCTAAAGAAAGCGAAGCCATCTTACCTTGTGCGGAAAAGATTAAAAGCTTTTGCTTTTTATCCGCTAATTGAACTGCCGCAGACAAAAAGCGAGTAAATACGGCAAAATCATGGATTTCCTGCATGCTTATGAAGTTGGTTGTTATTTACATGTAAGATATACTAACATCATAATCGAGCAAGTCCAGAGGAGGGCTTTATATGCCGCAAACATTCACAAACAAATGGAAGTGGAAAATCTCGGTAAGCCAGAGGCTGACGTTATCCTTCCTTGCAATCGTTATTATTTTGGCGGCGAACGGCGCGCTCAGCTTTAACCGGATGGGCAAGCTGACAAGCAACGCGCAGGAGATCTCGCAGGTGTGGCTGGCTAATATAAAAGCCATTAACGAAATCAATTATCTGAACGAGCATATGCTGACCATCCAATACAAGATGGCGTGGGAAGGCAATCCGCTGAAGCGCAAGCTGCTGGAGGAAGACGGCGAATATACGATCGTTGTTCTGCAAAAGAAGCTGCAGGAATTTATGTCGCTTCCGAAATCGGGCGATGACATGAATTTGTCCCGTAATCTGGAGGGGGAGTGGAAGGCCTATCTGGCGTTATACCGGAATGTCATCCGTTACTCCAATCTGGAGGAGGAGAAGCAGGTCGGCGATTCCCTGATGTCATCGGAGCAGTCTTTCAGTACGATGCAGTCTTACATAAATACGCTTATCCGGATTAATGAGGAAGGGGCGAAGGCTGCCGAGCAATCCAGCGAAAAGATTAACCGCGAGGCGGTAGTGACCATTGCCATAAGTCTTGGTGCCGCGCTTGTTCTGGTTCTCGCCCTGCTCTATTACGTGCGCCGGACGATCTCCCTGCCAATCAAGCGCTCCTCGGATGTTATAGCCGAAGTGGCCGCGGGCTCGCTTTCGGTTGCTATTCCGAAGGTAAGGAGCAGAGACGAGATAGGGGTTATGGTGCAAGCGCTGCAAGGGATGGTTGACTCTCTGCGGACCACGATGCAAAGCGTGCTGACGGCTTCAACCAGCATCTCCGCGGCTTCGGAAGAGATGCTAGCGGCCTCCGAACTAAATGCCGGCACGGTCGAGCAAGCTTCCGCTATGTTCCGGGAAGCGGCATCGGGCTCGCAGGAGCAACTCCACAGCTTCGAGGAAATTTCCCGCTCAACGGAAGAGATGGCTCGTGGAACGCAGCGTATTGCGGAAAGCAGTTCTATCGCGACGAAGCTGTCGGCAAATGCGGAGCTGCAGGCGAAGGAAGGGGCGGAGGCGATAGGAGAAGCTGTCCGGACGATGACGGACATCGATGACACCGTTCAGTCAGCATCCGAGCATGTCGCGCTGCTCGAGAGCCGCATGAACAACATTGGCAGGATCACCGATTTTATCGGCTCCATATCCAAGCAGACTAATCTGCTCGCGCTTAATGCGGCAATCGAAGCGTCAAGAGCGGGTGAAGCGGGAAAAGGTTTTGCTGTTGTCGCGGAAGAGGTTCGCAAGCTGTCAGTCCAGACGGCAGCCTCCGTTTCCGATATTGCCGGTGCAATAGGCATGATTAAGGAAGATATGATCCTTACCGTTCAAAAAATGAGCGCGAGCCGAGCGGAAACGATAAAGGGTCTGGAAAAAGTAAACGCGGCAGGCCGCTCCTTCCGTCAAATTACGACCGCGGCAGGAGAAGTGTCCGGCAAAATCGGCGAGGTTGCGACCGCTGCCTTGCAGCTTGCCGCAAGCTCGGAGGAGGTGTCCGCCTCTATCGATCAACTGACCGAAATCGCGCGCCGTACCTACGATATTGCCAGGGAAGTCGCGCAAAGCGCGGACAAACAAACCGCCTCGGCTGAAGAAATTGCATCTGCCGCAGGCGGTTTGACCGATATCGCTCAAGATTTGAACGAATTGGTTATGAAGTTCCGTTTCTAACAATCTTCTAATAACGTTTAAAGCCGCTCCATATCGATTCCGGCTTTACCCCCAGTTCTCCGGCTATCAATTCGGCCGTAAGACGCTGGGGCTTTTTGATTTTGCCGTTGCGGATTTTGGAGATGGTCGTAAGCGATATTAAGGTTGATTGCGCCAATGAGGTAGCCGTAATGTTTTTGCTCAGCATCAGCATGCGGAGCTTGTAGGCGGCATCCTCTTCCCGCGCCGACTGAAGCGTGCCGGTCAGCAGAACGACATAACCCTTGAACTCTTTGTTTCCGTGGAAGAAGGGCTTGATAATAACCGTTGTCATCCGGAGCTGATCGCCGAGATACAGCCTCACATCGGTCTGCTCGGTAGTGCCGTGAGCACGCGAGTATTCCATGATGCGGCGGAGAGGTTTGCGGCTTTCGTCCGCGATATGGTCAAATACGGACTGATTCACCAGATTGATTGGTTTGAAGGGCGAATAATAGCGGGTTGCGTTTGTGATTCGGAACTGCTCGGATATTCCAACGCTCATCAGAACCTGGTTATCCATCGCGTATTCTTCGATGTATTTTTCCTCCGACAAATCCTTGCAGATTATAATGAAGCAAGTCTGTTCGCTTGAGGGCAGTCGGCGGCTGGTAAAGCGTACGGGAATGGGGGTGGTCGATTTGGAGATTAACTCCTGTTCGAGCGACTGTTCGTTATCCTCGCTAAGCTGGGTCATAAGTCCGCCGAAGGTAAAGCCTCTTCTTAACAGCCCGTCAGGGTCTGCATCGGTCAGCTCCGCTTTTTTGTATCCGGTCAATTTGGTAAAGGCATAATTAATGTCACGTATATACCATCGGTTATGCTCAAGCTCGACGATAAACATCGGATCAGCCAGCAAATAAAACACGTTCTCCATTGTTTTGTCACCTTCCTGGGAGTTATTATGTGAATATCGTTTTAATGTGACGTATGGTGTAAATAAACCTAACGTATAAGAGTATAACTTAAATTATATAAAGTTTTGTTGAAATGACAACACCTTTCATTCATAAAAGTGGGGAATGTTAGGGAATCTTAATATATTGGAAGCCTATCGAAGGAGATGAGATGATGAGTTCGGCTATTTTATTTGATTTCGCTGACTCCTTTAGCGCTGCGCTTGCGCGGGATACCCTGCAGGAGCTTGGATACGAGCCGTTAATGCACGAGGGAAACCGACTGCATATTCACGTGGACGGAAGCGACTTGACCTCGGCGCTGGAAATTGCCATGTCTCATGGCGGCCAGTTGGTGGACCAGTCTGCGATTCAGAACGAGGCTGTCACGGATACGGCTTATTCCCTGAATGCCATTACGATTCCGGCTCATATCGTGAACGAGGATTGGATTGGGGCAGAGGAAGCAACAGACCTGCACAACCGGGATGACGATGCGGATACGACCAATGAGTTTCTCCCGGATCCCGGTGAGTACAGTCATTTCTCCGGGGATGTGCACACGTAATAGAGGAGAAAAAGGAAAAGCGCGGCGTCAGCTGCTTAAAGCAGCCGATGCCGCGCTTGTTCCTGCGCTGTGGCCCGTAGTAAATGCGGCCGTAATATTGTAGCCTCCCGTGTAGCCGTGAATATCGAGCACTTCCCCGCAGAAGTAAAGCCCCTGGGCGAGCTTCGACTGCATCGTTTTTGGATCGATCTCCTTCAGGTGCACCCCGCCGCCAGTAACGAATGCCTCTTCAATTGACAAAGTTCCGTTAACCGCAACAGGGAATTGCTTCATCCGTTTGGCCAGTTCGCGCCATGGTTCCTTCGGAATGTTGTCGTACGTGACATCGCCGTTAATCTCACATTGGCGCAGAAGGAGCTCCAGCAATCTTTCCTGCACATAGCCCTTCAGCACGTTTTTGACAGCTTTCTTGGGATCAAGCTTGGCAAGCTTCAGCGTCTCGTCGAAGATTTCGGCCTCCGTACGACCCGGAAACAGATCGATGGTAACGAGGGCCGTCTGTCTGCCGCTCTCGGCTTCCGAAGCTTTCTTAAGCTCTTTAACGACAAACTGGCTGCAGCGCAGCGCCGCCGGTCCGGATAAACCGAAATGCGTAAAGAGCATATCTCCTTCATGGGAAACAAGCTTTTTGTTCTTGGCATTCCATACGGTCAGCGTAACGTCGCGGAGCGACAGGCCTTGCAGCTCCTTGCTGCGAATCCACGGCTCGGCAGAGGTGAGAGGCACCTCCGTCGGGTATAGATCGGTAATCGTATGCCCGGCTTTTTTCGCCCATGGATAGCCGTCGCCCGTAGAACCCGTATGCGGAACGGATTTTCCGCCGGTAGCGACAACCACGGACTTGCTATGGATAATCTCGTTGGAAGCGAGTCTGATGCCGGTAACGGCGCCGTTCTCGTACAGCACTTCCTTCACCGGCATATTCGTTCGGATCTCGACGCCTTGCTCCTTCACCTTCCGGATCAGAGCATCCACAACCGTCTTCGCTTTATCCGATACCGGGAACATCCGTCCGCGGTCCTCTTCCTTCAAGGCAATGCCCATCCCTTCAAAGAAGGCGATGATCTCCCGGTTGCCGAATTGATTTAGAGCGCTGAACAGGAACCGCCCGTTTCCGGGAATATTACGGATCAGTTCATCCATTTCATTCGCGTTGGTTACGTTGCAGCGGCCTCCGCCGGAAATGCCCAGCTTGCGTCCAAGCTTGTCCCCTTTATCGATAAGCAGGGTAGACGCGCCAGCGCCGCTGGCGGCAACGGCAGCCATCAGACCGGACGGTCCGCCGCCGATAATAATTACATCAAACATCGTTACATTGCTCCTGACTCATACGTTTTCTTCTTTACGTATTGTAACATTCTTTTTCTTATTTATTGAAATATAATGAAGACAACTTTAAACCCATAAAGGAGCGAATAACGCATGGAGCGGACGGATTGGCGGTTCAGCGGGGCGAACGGCATCGAAATTTACGCAAGAGAATGGCTGCCGGATAACCGGGAGCCAAAAGCCGCGGTTTGCATTGTACACGGCATGGGAGAGCATGGAGAACGGTATTCGGCAGTTGCGGAGCGGCTGACAAGCGATGGTTATGCCGTGCTGGCTCACGACCAGGAGGGTCATGGCCGTTCCGCGGGGAAGCGCGGACATCTCTCTTCAATAGAAACAGCGGTCCGTAACACGGGACTGCTGCTTGAGCAGGCGAAAGAACGGCACCCGCAGCTTCCTTGCTTTCTTTACGGCCACAGCATGGGCGGCAATGTAGCGCTCAATTCCGCTCTGCGCCTAAAACCTTCTATTGAAGGTCTCGTTTTGAGCAGTCCGTGGCTGCGTCTGGCGAAAGGCCCCAATGCCGTTATGAAGGCTCTGGCCAGATTGCTTGTAAGCATTATGCCCAAGCTGTCGCTGTCAACGGGGATCAGTCCCGACGATCTGTATCGTCCCGGTTACGATCAAGCCGTAACGTTCCTCGGGGATCCTCTATGCCATAGCGCCATCACAATTAGGACCTTTCACATCATGACGGATGCCGGTGAATGGGCTATCATGCATAGTAACGAGCTGCATGTTCCGGTACTGCTGGTGCACGGGACGGGAGATAAAGTGACCTCGTTCGATGCGAGCAAAGAGGTTGCCGAGCGCCTCGGAGACCGCTGCAAATTCGTTAAATACGAGGGCGGATACCATGAATTGCATAACGATATTTACGCCGTTCATTTGTTAAATATTATTTCCAATTGGCTGGGAAGGCGATTGTAAAATAATGAGAGTTGTGATTTAATCGGACTATCAGGTGAATAGGTGAAGACAGGGTATTTTTTATAACATGACGTGTTTTCGTTGGGAGACTGATCGTTCGTGTTGAAAGAATTGCTGTTACAATTCTTTATTACGCTAGTACCTGCCTTTGCCTTTCAGTTATGGCATAATTCTAGCCGCCATTGGCGGAGAATTCCCGTTATTATAGGGCTGTCCAGCTGTATTGCGATGGCATTGTGCATGTTGTTTGCGAAGGACTATTACGGCTGCGAACTTAATTTTCGGCTAATGCCTTTGTTAATCGGTTCTTTATACGGCGGACCATACTTTTTATTGCTGCTGAGCGGCGTATATACGGCACTAAGGATTGAATCACTCGACAGTATGGGAGAGACGGTTGTGTTTCTCTCCTTCATGCTTGTCTACGTTGTCTTTATGCCGTCCATTATAAAAGCGTTCCAGCGGTCGGACCGGCGGCGCAAGATCAGCATCGTCATGAAGCTTATCGTGGGGATGTGCGCGTTTGTTATTTTGTCCTTCACGGTTGCCGTCATGACGGCGGGGATGCCGGTCGATCTTGAATTTGTGCTTCTGGCACTTCTTACTCTAGCGATGACGGTGTTTTCCTCTTGGATTTCGGTGTATACGATTGAGACATTTAAAGAAAACGCTCAATTGCATTACGATGTGAAGCGGGTGTCGCAGAGCTACCGGCAGGAAGTGGAGAAGCTTGAGCAATTTATCAATCAGACGAAGATTGCGGTTGTTCTGGTTAACCAATACGGCAAAATCACGCATCTGAACGAGATGGGGGTTCAGATGCTCGCTGGCGGACAACATATCGTCGGCCAATATTTCTACGAGTTTTTTGATGACGGGCTTGAGAACTCCAATGCGAAGCTGCTGCGCGAGGCGCTAAACGGGCAAAGTCTTGTTCATGAGTATCCGCAGGTGGAGAATGGAAGAACGCTGCTGAAGACCGCCTTTTGTATCCGGAACCTGCAAACGGATTCCATAACGGGGGCGGTCCTCACCGCGCATGACATAACGGAGCTGGCGCTGCTTCGCAGCGAAGTTGGCAGGATGGAACGGCTTAGCCTGATCGGGCAGATGGCGGCGAGCATTACGCACGAGATCCGTAATCCCATGGCGGTAATCCGCGGCTTTGTGCAGCTAATGCGGGAACGGAGCCCGGATAATCAGCAGGCTTATTACGGTATCGTGATGGACGAGCTTGACCGGGCGAATACGATCATCAGCGATTTCCTGTCCTTGGCCCAGAACCGGGCGCTTACGATGGAAGCGGGCTCGCTGCATGATATTATCCGGGAAATGATTCCGTTATTAAATGCCGATGCCAATCTGAGGGGGCAGACGATCGAGGTTGAGCTGTGCGATTTTGTGCCTGCCATTCAACTGAACGAGAAGGAGATCAAGCAGCTGCTTCTGAATCTGGCCCGCAACGGGATGGAGGCGATGAGCGAGAAAGGCCGCTTGTCCATCCATACGGCATACATAGAAGAAAAAGAGGAGATCATCCTTCGCATACAGGATCAAGGCGTGGGTATCTCCGACGAGCAGAAGCAGCGCATCTTCGATCCTTTCTTCTCGACCAAGACGCAGGGAACGGGCCTTGGTCTTCCTTTATGCGTCAGCATTGCGGAGCGCCATAACGGCCGCATCGACGTTGAATCCGAGCAGGGCGTCGGAACGACGTTTATCGTTTCGTTTTTCAAGCATTCGGCCTAAGGGAAGAGGAAACATAAAGCTTGTGCCGGACGCGCATACTATCGTAGTTCGTACAATCAGCTATACACGGGAGGACGACTACGATGGCGAAAAATAAACAAGGCAACTCGATAGAACAAACCCAGCAAGCAAGCAAAAATAAAGCCGGAGCAGCCGAACCTGGCGAAGCCGGCTACGATAAGAAGCTGGACGGGCCGAACCGCCCTTCGATCTAAAGGAACGGGCGATGGGCAAGGGCAAAGGGGACGATCCGTCGCTTGATCCGTTCGAAATCTCCTTTCTTCCGGAATTCCGCGAGGGTAGAGGCCCGCGCGAGCCGTTCGTCAATGAGCATGGCGTAGTGATTGGCGATCATGATTACGATTCGCCGAATTCGCCGCTTAATGAATGGAGCACCGATACGGATCCGGCCGTTATGGCCGGCGATCAGTGGGTCCATCCTTTTAAGGATATCGGGTTCCTCACCGCCGAGAACCGGGACTATTTCGAACGGGGAATCGCGCCCCAAGCGGGGATCTTTATGCATCAGGACAAAAACAGCGCCTACCGTGCGGGGGAACCTGTTCCAGACTCGGAGGAAGCGCCGCAAAAGCAACCGGAGTGACATTTGCTCCGGTTGCTTTATTTTCATGGCGGGCGGTATAATAGTAACTAAATTTAGGTTATTACAAAGGAGAGTGTTTTCAAATGTCTATGTCATTTGAGAGATATATGCTGGATATGGTTCAACCTATGCGCGATGATCTGACCCGGATCGGGATTAAAGAGCTTCGTACGCCTGAGGAAGTTGCGGATGCGATTCCGGATGCAAAAGGAACTACGCTTGTCGTTGTTAACTCGGTTTGCGGCTGTGCGGCTGGTCAATGCCGTCCGGGCGTAGCCGAAGCGCTGCAGCACGATATTACGCCGGATCACCTGTATACCGTGTTTGCCGGTCAAGATAAAGAAGCAACGGCGAAAGCGCGCGAGTACTTTGCTCCGTATCCGCCATCTTCGCCTTCGATCGCTCTGATGAAAGACGGCGAGCTGGTTCATTTCATCGAACGCCATCAAATCGAGAATCGTTCCGCTGCCGAAATCGCGGCTGATCTGACTGAAGCTTTTGACCGTTACTGCCGTTAATCGGCAGTTGGAGTAGGGGGAGCCTGGGCTATGAGTTTACAACAGGAAATAATCGAGCGTTTCGGCGTACAGCCGGAGATTGATCCCGCTGCGGAGATCCGCAAGCGCGTCGACTTCTTGAAGGAGTACGTGAAGAAGTCCGGTACAACGGGCCTTTTGATTGCGATCAGCGGCGGGATCGACAGCGCGGTTACGACTGGCCTCTGCAAGATGGCAACGGACGAATTGTCTGCCGAGACCGGCCGGGAGTATATGACGCTTGGCGTGTTTCAGCCTTACGGGGAGCAGGTCGATATAGAGGACAGCTATCGGGCGGCGGAAGCGTTCCAGCTGAAGCATAAGGTGGAGACGAATATTGGCGAAGCGGTGGACGAAATCGCGCTGGAAACCGAGCATGCGCTTAAAGCGATCGGGATTCACCGCCATCTGAGCCGCGGCGGCAAAGGAAACGTAAAAGCCAGAACGCGGATGGTTGTCCAATACGCGCTTGCTTTTGATCTCAACCTGCTTGTTGTTGGCACGGACCATGCGTCTGAAGCCATCACCGGCTTCTTTACGAAATGGGGCGACGGCGCGGTTGACATTACGCCGCTCAGCTCGCTGAACAAGCGCCAGGTCCGCCAGCTTGCAGGCGTGCTTGGCGTGCCTCAGAGCATTCTGGATAAAGCGCCAACCGCCGGACTTTGGGAAGGGCAGACCGACGAATCGGAGCTTGGCATTCTGTATGACGAGAACAGCGCTTATCTCGAAGGCAAAGAGATCGGAGCGGAAGCGAAAGCGAAGCTCGAGAAGCAATATTTGCGTACCGAGCATAAGCGTTCCCCGATTCCGGGGATCTGATCCAAGCGATGATAGCAGGGGTCGGACATGATGTTACGGACATGGACCGGATCGAGGCGCTGCTTGCGAGCAAAGCGGGAGCCCGGTTCCTAGACCGGATATTGACGAGTCGGGAGCGGGATCTGGCCGGCAGCTACGAGGGCAAGCGTCTGGCGCAATTTGCGGCGGGGAGATTCGCGGCGAAAGAAGCCGTAGTGAAGGCTTTGGGCTGCGGGATCGGAGCCAAAGTCGGGTTTACCGATATCGATATTTTGCGCGGACCCGAAGGGAAGCCGGAGTGTACGTTGTCCGGCAGTGCCTGGGAGAGGCTTGAACTGACGCCGGAGACGCATCGCATTCATATTACGATTACTCACGATCGCGCGATTGCGTCTGCGGTGGCGATTGTGGAACAGACGGCATAGAGGAATGAATAGAAAAGGCTGATCGGTAAGCGGCTGTTTAAGCTGGATACCGGTTCAGCCTTTTCGTCTGCATGCTTTACTCTTTTTTCTTGCCTGCCAGCCAGGCTGCGAGTCCCGCAATCTGCTCGTCCGTCAGACGATCCTCGAAAGGCGGCATCGAGGATCCCCCCTTCTTGATCTGTTCGACGATTTCGGGCTCGGTCATGCGTGCGCCTACCTGTTGAAGATTCGTTTGCGCTCCCATCCGCCCCTGCAGATCGGAGCCGTGACAGCTGACGCAGTTCGCTTTATATACAGCTCCGGTCTTCCCGGGAGCATCCATATGGCTGGTTGAGATCGCGGAGCCGGAACCGGAACCACCGCTGCCGCAGGCAGCGAGAAGTACGGCGAGAACGGCGGATACAATTAATCCTTTTGCTAGCATGTTTTTCCTTCTTTCTTGTAACTGGGCTATAATGAATCCAACATAATGATAGAACTTCCAATATGATTTTATCTTTATTGCTTATATAATAGAGTAAATAATTTGCGAAAGCCAGACAACAGGGGTAGTCATGGATACGAAAATACAGATATTACAAAGACAATTCGATCATTTGAAGATCGACGTTATTATGGCTGCTTATTCGGAGAGGGAAGCCGGCTGGTTGAACAACAATGATGAAATCGATTATTACAGGGTTTTCTATTTAATGGAGGGACATGCCGTTCTCGAGACAAAGGGAGTAGGCTACGATCTGATACCGGGCAGAATTTACGTGCTTCGCCCAAAGCAGAAAGTTAGTTATAATATTGCTATCAAGCAAACGATTAAAGCCTATTGGTGCCATTTCCGTATTCGGAATGCCGACGATATGAAGTTTATGAAGCTTCCGAAGCTTCCTTTTTCCTCATCCGTTGCGATTCGGGACGAGTGCCATGTGGTTGGAATTATGCAAAAAATGATTCAAGCGCAAGAGTTTCCGACCGTATCGACCAATCTCAGGCTGCATTCCGGCATATTGGAGCTGATCGCGTATCTATTGGATCATAGCTCCTGGGATGATTTGAACGATGCTTATTTTATAGGCAACGAGGTTGGAAAAGAAAAATGGGATGATGTCCTCTTATACATTGAACAAAATTTGCATCATAACATTCAAATCGAGGATTTGGCTAAAGTCGCTTATCTTCATCCCAATTATTTGATTACCTCCTTCAAATCGATAATGGGCTGCTCGCCGATTCAATACGTAACCGAGCGGCGTCTTGAGCTGGCCAAAAAGCTGCTTAAGGAGACGGATTTGCCGATATCCGAAATTGCCGGCAAGGTAGGGATGCTGAATCATTATTTGCCAAGGCTGCTTAAGCGCCATACCGGAATAACGCCTAAGCAATACCGCCGGTTTATGAAGCTGGAGCTTCCGAAAGCTCTGGGGGCTGCCGAACACAAAGAGGTGAACAACTAGACAAATGGAAGCGATTTATAAGGAAGAGGCAAAGACTTACTTCAGCCGCGAGCTGCTTACCTGGTACCGGAGAATCAAGAGGGACCTGCCGTGGCGGATGAATCGGGATCCATACCGCGTATGGGTATCGGAAATTATGCTGCAGCAGACCAGGGTGGACACGGTAATTCCTTACTACGAGCGGTTTATGAATAAATTCCCTACGGTACGCGCCCTTGCCGAAGCGCCGGAGCCGGAAGTGCTGAAGTGCTGGGAAGGACTCGGTTATTATTCGCGCGCCCGCAATTTGCAGGCCGGCGCACGCGAGGTCGTCGAACGGTACGGCGGTGTTGTGCCGGATGACAAAGCGGCGGTGGCGGGACTTAAAGGCGTCGGCCCTTATACAACCGGCGCGATTATGAGCATTGCCTTTAACCGGCCGGAGCCTGCGGTAGACGGCAACGTCATGCGGGTGCTGTCGAGGTACTTCTGCCTGGAGGACGATATTGCGAAGCCTGCGACACGCGTTGGTATCGAAAAGCTTGCGGGATCTCTCATTCCGGAAGGGGCTGCCGGGGATTTCAACCAGGCGCTTATGGAGCTTGGGGCGCTTGTCTGTACGCCAAAAGCGCCAAGCTGCCTGCCATGTCCGGTAATGGAGCATTGCGAGGCGCGTCTTGCCGGCCGCGAAACGGAGCTGCCGATCAAGACGAAGGCGAAGCCTCCTCGTCCGGAAAAGCGGGTTGCCGCGATTATCGCCGGTACGGGCGCGAATGAAGGCAAGATTCTGGTGCGTCAGCGTCCGGAGACCGGATTGCTCGCGCAGATGTGGGAGCTTCCTCATTTGCTTGTGCCGAAGGAACAGGAAAAAATCGTTGATGCCGCTCCCGAGACAGACGGCAGTACGGCGGCTGCGGGCGAGTGGCTGACGCGGTCGATGGAAGAAGAGACGGGTCTCTTGATCCGACCGGAGCGCTGGTTTATGGATGCGGATCATGTATTCAGCCATATTCACTGGAAAATGAGAATTTATCTGGCTGACCTTGGTGCACTTGCGGGGGCGGCAGCTGCTGCTGCCGGTTCAAGCCTGGCTGCGGAGACTGCGGCCGCTTACGAAGCAGGCGGCAAGCAAGGCGAATACCGATGGATTGGTCCTGAGGATATGGACACATTGGCTTTTCCGAATTTATTCATTCGCATATTGCGGGAATATTGGACGTAAAGGGGACGGTTTTGAGATGAGTAAGATGCTGGATTTGCTGCTTGAGCACAAGATTGTGGCGATTTTGAGAGGCATTGAAGACCATCAAGCGGACGCTGCCGGACAAGCCATGATTGACGGCGGCATTCGTCTGATGGAAATTACGATGAACACGCCCGGCGCGGCCGTGATGATCGAGCGCTGGCGCAGCCGCTTTGACGGACAGGCTGCTGTAGGGGCGGGTACCGTGCTGGATGCGGAGATGGCGAAGACGGCCGTTGCCGCCGGCGCGCAATTTCTGATCTCGCCGAATCTGGATGAGGAGGTCATCGCCTACGGACAAGAAAGAGGAGTTTCGGTATGGCCGGGCGTTATGACCCCTACGGAAATCGTAAAAGCCTGGAAGGCCGGCGCCGAAGCGGTAAAGCTGTTCCCGATGGGAACGCTTGGAACCAAATACTTATCGGAAATCCGCGGACCGCTTGACTCCATTCCGATTATGGCGACCGGCGGCGTAGATCTGCATAATATCGCCGATTATTTCGCCGCGGGTGCCAATGCCGTCGGAATGGGCGGCAAGCTGCTTAATCTCGACTGGGTGCGCGAGGGTCGATTCGATTTGATAACGGACCGCGCACGCCAGTTTGTTGAAGCCGTAAGCAAGCTGTAAACGCTGCTGCCCAATATTAGTTTGCCCGAAGATGGCTGTCCAGCCATAGCTTGGCCTGCTCCAGCATCTTGAGCGTGATCTGATGGTTGACTCCGCCGTACTCGACCATACGGAGACGCTCGGGAGCGGCGCAGGCCTTTTTATCCATAAAATAACGCTGGCTGTGAATCGGTACCGTTGTATCCTCTTTTCCGTGCAGCAGCAACAATCCTCTCTCATCCTCGAAATTTAATAAAGAGATCGGATCTTGCTTCGCGAGAGCGATACGTTCTTCTTCCCCTAAAGCCGGTTTTCCGGCGTATTTCAGATACGCTTCATAAAACTCCGTCCATGCGCAGGAGCCGTTAATAACGACGGCTGCCGCAACATCCGTATTTTTCGCGAAGGCTCCCGCGGCCACGAAACCTCCAGCCGAATGGCCGATAATGCCGATTTTGCCGCCGCTCGGCCCGCCAAGCTGTTCAGTCATTTCCACGGCTTCCTTGGAGCCTTGCAGAACAATCTCCAGGAAGGTCTGTTCGAGTACGGAGGGATCCGCGTAATTCAGAGTGCCTCGATAGCCGTGATGGAGGAGCTCCGGAACGATGACCGTATAACCCCAGCCCGATACGATGGATGCGAAAAATAAATAGCTCTCCTGCGTGGAGCCCCATCCATGATATAAAAGGACGGTTCCGCCCGATTGCCCGATGGGATCGACCTGCAGACAGTCGACGCCGGCAAGACGGACTACCTTATGATTAGTGCCGCTCATTCTTTTACTGCCCCCGTTCTTATGTAAGCTCACCTCATTAGACTACCATGCTCTCCCTATAAAAACAAAGTGCCTGCGGCACGGGGCCGCAGGCTGCAAGAGAGAAATATAATAAAGGGGGGTCATGTCTATTAGTATAGATTGCGTAAATGAAAGGAGTCTGAGTGCAGTGTTACAAGAACATTACAATGCCGTGACTCTATGAGCATTTACTCAGACAGGGCCAAGAAAAAATAAATTTCTTTCATATGGAAATATATTTCTTTCATTTTCTAAGCGGCTAAGGATGGACCATCCGTTTTCCTTAACCGGAGGTTGCTGCCGATAATCCCGCTCAAAATAATGAAAACGCCAATCCATTGCGGCAAGCTGATCGGTTCCGCGAGCACGAAAGAGGAAAGAATAACGACAACCGGCAGTTCGGATGCGGTCAGAATCGTTCCTAACCCCGAACCGACATGCGGCATGCCAATCGAGAACAAAAGGGGAGGAAGCACGACCCCGAATACGCCTAACGCTAATCCGTAAGGGAATAGCCCCGTGACGATATGCCAATCCAATAAAAAGGTCGGCGGGAATACGATAAATATCGTGATAACGCCGCCCGTGGAAAGAAGCGCGCTTTTTAAGAGGGGAGGCGTTGATGGTTCGACCGTGCTGCTGAGAAACACAAAAGCTGAAAAGGTCAACGCGGCGAGCAATCCCCACAGGCATCCCGTCCATGACAGCGACATGTTCTCCTGAAACAGAATATTGGCGGCTAGAATGGAACCGAGCAGCGTGAGCGTTATGGACATCAGCTTGTTCTTCGTCGGTTTTTTCTTAAGCAGCAGCCATTCCAGCAACGTTCCGATCCAGACGAATTGAAATAAAATGACGATAGCCAGCGAAGCATTAAGCGTCTGCAAGGCTTGATAATAAAAAATGCCCGTTAATCCAAAAGGTATTCCGGATAACATTAGTTTAAAGGTTTGTTTGCGGGTTGGCGTTTTCCTGTTAACGAGCAGTACGATCAGCCAGCTCAGGACCGCCCCGAAAAGATACTGGCCGCCGGTTACCGCGGAGACGGAAAAGCCTGCCGCATACGCCAGTTTTACAAAAGTGGACAAGACCCCGTAACAGCAGCCTCCCAAACATACGATTAACGCGTAATGCCATAATTTCATGATGATCCTCCTTTTTTTGAACGCAAAAAACCACACAAATGACGCGTACCGGCAGTACGGGCCTTTGTGTGGCGAAAATAGAGATTGCTCTCCAGAAAAGTCCACAGCTTCCCTAATGAGTTTTAGTATTGACGTTTCGGTTACCAGTATAAAAACAGATCCCAAGCGTTGTCAATGTTTAATTCTTCCGAGGACGCGAAGCAGCAGGAATAGAGGCAGCCGCAGATTTTTCCGTTTCATGTGCGCGTACTTCCAAGCATGCTTATCGATTTGTTTGAGCTCCCAGCTTTTATGCTTCATCTGTTCTTCAAAGAAAAAAGGATGGTCTAACAACTCAGTCACTTCCCTTTACGATTAAGTTGATCGAACGAATGTTTCCATTATAAAAAAAGAAGTATGACAGCATCCTGTCATACTTCTTCGTAACGGTTTAACATTTTTCCAATTTTTTCTTTGATTCGTTGCCTAAGCGCAGGCGGTTCCAATACAAGGGCATCCTCGCCAAAACCAAGCAGCTTCTCGATCAGCCAGTCCGTGTCGATCGCTTGAGTAATCGTCAGCGTAAGCGTGCCGTCATCGTTAAATTGCTTCTCGTCCAAATAAAATTCATCCAGCACCCTTGCAAGCGAACCGCCCGTGAAATGAATGATGGCATGGCTTATCTGCTCCTGCTCCTGACCGCCGCCGCCGGTGAGAACATCTTCGGTGTGGATGTTATGCTCACGCTGGAAGCATTCCGGCAAGGTCAGCAGCTCCGACATTCTTGTTAGCTTAAACACCCGATAGTCATCCCTGGAGCGGCAGTAGCCGTACAAATACCAGGCGCCGTATTTAAACAGGAGACTAACAGGCTCGACGACGCGGTCCTGACGTTCATCCTTCGCATTCGTATAATGGAATTGGACGAGCTGTCGGCCGTTTATGGCGGAGTGGAGCGCGCGAAGATGGGCCGTGTACGATCGCCAGCTGCCAAGATCCATCGTCAGGCTTGGAGCTCTGCCGTTATCGGTCTGAACAGTCTTCAGCCGATGAATCGTCTCATGGGCCCGCTCATCCTCGAATATGGTAGTCGTGCTCTTGAGAAGAGTAATTAGCGAGGCGATATCATCGGAGCTGAGCAGGCTTTTGTCCATCTTGTATTCCTTCATAATGCCGTATCCGCCGTTAACGCCTTGATAGGAGACAACGGGAATACCCGCCGCGCAGATCGCTTCGATGTCCCTGTAGATGGTTCTTTGCGAAACGCCGTATTTGCACGACAATTCCGACGCGGACACGACTTCATTATTAAGCAGCATGTAGGTGATCGATATCAATCTTTCCAGCTTCAAAACATACTCACCGCCCTATAGTATTGCGCTGTTAAGATCGTAGTGCACGGGGATTCGTTTGTCCATAAAAAATAGCCTAGGCCGGATATGGGCCAAGGCTATTAGGTTTAACGTTAGAAAGGCAGCTCGATGGATACCTCGCGTTTGGCGGCGGAGGAGCGGAGCACTCCGTCGATAATGGCTTGCTGAATGACGATCTGCGAGCCCGGAATAGGGGCGGGACGTCCTTCGCGCACGGCTTCGGAGAAATCCCGCACCTTCTCGTTGAAGAGGTTAAGGTCGGTATTCGTAACCGGAATCGGCGTCTCAGTCTGTTTGCCCATAAAGTCATGGAACAGCTTCATATCGCCGACGCGGCCATCCCATACGCCGGACCAATTGCCCGTTCCGTAAGGATTCACTTTCAGTCCGCCTTCCGTTCCGAGGAACATGGTGGAGCCAAGCGTATCCATATGCATAGCCCAAGAGATCTTGAATTGAAGCACCAGATCATTCTCGAAGCGTACAAGCGCTACTCCAAAATCCTCAACCTCGAATTTACTCGCTTCCGGATGATGAACGGGATTAGTGCCGAAATAATTGGACGTATAAGCCGATACCGTAAGCGGCTTCGGATAACCAAGCGCATTAAGCGCCATATCGAGCGAGTAGCAGCCGATATCCGCCATAGCGCCGGCTCCGGCGAGCTGCTTGCTGATAAACGTGCCGCCAGGCATGCCGCGTCTGCGGCCGCCGCCGGTCTCCACGTAATAGACCTTGCCGAGCTTGCCGGATTGGACGATTTCGTTAACGACCTTCATGTTAGGGTCGTAACGGGGCTGAAAACCGATTGTCAGCATATTACCCGTTTCGTTCGCGACTTGAACCATATCGATCGCTTCTTCCAAGGTAACGGACATCGGCTTTTCGAGCAGGACGTTTTTGCCTGCGCGCAGCGCGTCAACGGTGGTTACGTGATGGGAGGCATTTGGCGTGCAGATGCTGACCCCGTCCAGATCAAGCTCAAGGAGCCTGCGGTGATCATCGAAGCCGATGGCTCCCGGTAATTGCTCGCGTGTAACGAATTGATCCGCTTTGCCTGGAATGACATCGGCAACGGCGACAATCTCAACGTCGTGAAGCTGTTTGTAGGCTCTTACGTGAGCAGAAGCGATACCGCCGCTGCCGATAATTCCAATACGTTGCATTTTTGACATGAATCCAATCCCTGCCTTCTCATGAACTGTGTATCGGAAGCCTGATATTACTGCAGATTGATTTTTCTGATCTTCTCCATAGCAATCTTAGGCTCCCGCTTAATCGTAAGCAAGCCGTTAACCTCCTGCTGCACGTCCGTAATTTGCGTATAGCAGAATCCGCTTACATAATCGAGATTCTTGATTGCTTGGGTAATTCCTTCATAACGGGCCAAAAATTCTTCTTCATTTTTTACCTGGTTGCCGTAACCCCAGCCGGATTCGCTCGTAAATGCGATGCCGCCGTACTCGCTGATGATCACCGGCTGGCCTTTGTAGCTGTATCCGTTAGCGAACGGATAGCGGTGTTTGTCATGCGCGAAATCATTGCTGAGCAAGGCGTCCTTGTCCTTGTATCTGGCTTCGAGCACGGAGCCCAGCTCCTCGTAGTCATGTAGCGTAATAATATCCGAAATCGTATGCTCCCAGCCGTCGTTCACGACTACAGGTCTCATCTGATCGTAGGACTTGGTCAGGTGATAGATCGATTCGGTGAATTGCTGCTGCTTCCGGTCGGTGAAGATTTGTCCGATTCCCCATGATTCGTTAAACGGTACCCACGTCACAATGGAAGGGTGGTTGTAATGCTGGCGGACAACTTCCATCCATTCCTTTGTGAACCGGTCTACGGCATCGTCTCCGAATTCGTAAGTAGCGGCAATCTCCGACCAGACGAGAAGGCCCTTGCGGTCCGCCCAGTACAGGTATCTCGGATCCTCGAGCTTCTGGTGCTTGCGCACGCCGTTGAAGCCAAGCGCCAAGGTTTTATCGATATCCTCGATAATGGCTTCTTCGGAAGGCGGAGTCAGATGCGTATCTTCCCAATAGCCTTGATCGAGCAGAAGGCGTTGGTAGAGCGGCTGCTTGTTGAGCAGGATGCGGTCGCCTTTAATCTGAATGCGGCGCATGCCGAAGTAGGAGTATACGGTGTCTACCGGCTGGCCGTCTTTCTTCAGAACAACTTCCACATCGTACAGGTTCGGATGATTCGGATGCCAGGAATGAATTTTCCATTCATTGACGTCGTTCATGACGCTTAGCTCCACTTTCAAGAACTTGCGGTCAACATTGGTTTCCGAGGAGCGGATCAGTTTCCCGTCGTAACGAATAACGGTCTGGAGCGTCAGGCCGTCGAAGGAACGTACCGTGCTGCCAAGCTCGTATTCGAACGTAACCGCTGCTTCTTCCAGCTTTGGCGTAATTTTAGCTCTGCCCACATGGTTGCCGTCGACATATTCCAGCCAGACGGACTGCCAGATGCCGGTTGTCTGCACGTACCAGCAGCCGTAGTTCTTCTCGATCCAGCGCTGCTTGCCGCGCGGCTGCATCGTGCTGTTGCTGTCTTCCACGCGGAGCGTGATGCGGTTATCCCCGCCAATCTGCACGGCATCCGTAATATCGAAGGAGAATGCCGCATATCCGCCTTCATGCGAACCGATATACACGCCGTTTACCCACAGCTTAGCCAAATAATCAACGGCCTGGAAATGGAGGATAACGCGTTTGTCTCCCGTTTCTGCCGGGATTGCAACATTCCGCTCATACCATACGCATGGATGGAAGGTTTCCTCGCCGATGCCGCTCGCTTTTGTCTCATATGTAAACGGGACTTGAATCGTCCGGTCCGCATCCAGCTTGCTGTACCATTTGCTGCGTTCGCCTTCAAACGAATCATCGAAGCGGAAGCCCCATTCGCCGTTTAACAATTGCCATTCGTCGCGTACCCACTGCGGACGCGGATAATCCTTCACATACTTGTGCGTACTAGCCATAATCTTCTTTTCTCTCCTTTTAGTTAACCGTTAGGTTAATTTAATAATGAAATTAAGATGATTCTAGTTCATATTATGTGGAAGGTTCGTTCTTATGTCAATACAAAGGTTAATTTATTAATTGTATAGTTAATTAATAATCCGATGTTGGTAGATAGATAAACTTTTACAAAATATGCTAGTATAAAAAAGGACTATCTTAAAGCGGAAGGAGACCCGAGTGATGATGAAACAACTTATTGTTGGGGATGCCGAACATGAACTGACGATTACGCGACGTATTCTGGAGCGCTTGCCTGACGAGCATATGGCTTGGAAGCCGCATGAAAAATCGATGACGTTGGGCGGGCTTGCCACGCATTTGATCAACCTGTTGAACTGGCAGGCCGCTATTTTACATTCCCCGGAACTCGATATGTCCACTGTATCGGGGCGGCGGGAGGCTTTGCAAAAGCGCGAAGACGTGCTGTCGGAATACGATGCCAATGCGGCCAAGGTTATCGGGTTGATAACCGAATTGGGCGAGAACAAGCTTAGCGAAGAATGGACGCTGCGAAACGGTGATTATATTATTCTGCGGCAGCCGCGGGCAATGGCGCTTCGCTCCTTCGGATTAAGCCACATGATTCATCACCGTGCCCAGCTTGGGGTATATTTGCGGCTCCTGGATATTCCGGTTCCCGGCCTCTATGGCCCTTCGGCGGATGAATAAACCTGCGGTTATTATAGTGAACGGATTCCCAGGAGCCGGAAAAACAACGCTCGCAGAGCGGCTGTCCAAGGATTTGAAGCTTCCCTTGCTGTCCCGGGACGGGATCTACGAGACTCTGTTTGACGCTTTGGATTGCAAGACGCATGGTTCTCCGCCGCTCTTGGCGCCGGCCGCTTTTACTTTTCTTTATTCCTTCGCGGGTAAGGTGCTGGCTGCCGGACAATCGCTTGTTATCGAAGGCTTTTTCGGCCGTCCGGAACTAAGAAGCGCGGAATTTCTTAAGCTGAAGCGGGAGTACGACTTCGAGCCCTTCCAAATCATGTGCAGAGCCGATGGACTAGTGCTCTTGGAGCGCTATTATGCGCGTATGGGATCAGCGCATCGGCACAAGGGCCATAATGACAAGGAATGGATCGAACAGCAGGGCAACAAAGAACGGCTGTTGAACGAGACGCTTGCGCCATTATCTATTGGCGGGACGGTCGTTGAGATTGATACGGCGGTTGGGTTCGATTATGAAAATTTGCTGAAGCGAATTCGCTCCATATAAGGAAATAGAGGGTCAAAAAGCCGCGTGCATCGCATCGCGGCTTTTTTGCGTTCTTAACGAACACATCCGCAATAGTCGGTGTTACGGTTAAAAAAACGTTTTCTTATTTAAAGACTTCGCGTTAAAAATTCAATAAGATAGGTGTAACGAGTACTCGGAAATAGTTAAATCCCCTTTTCAAACGGAGGCTATTATGGAACGCATCATCGCCGGAATAGAGCGGCTATCGCCCTTTGTCCGCTCTGTAAAAATAACGAGATCGGACTACCTTGTGGGCGAATGGGTAGATTACGATCACGTGTATACCTATATCGAACAAGGAGAAGCCGAGATCCTGCTGGACGGCGTCCAGTATCGGTTAAAGGCAGGGGAAGCTATCCTTTTTCCGCCGATGAAGCTTCATTTTATCCGGTCAGCGTCCAGCGAGCCTTTGGTTCAGTACATCTTTCATTTCGATTTATTCCATTGGGAGGATCAGAGCAAGTGGCAGGAGACCGGTGTTTCCAAAGGGCAGCAGGTCGAGATAAAGCCGGAAGAAGAGCTGTTATCGTCGCTGTATCCTATCTCGTTCATTCATCCGGCCCATAGACTAGAGGTGCACAAAAGATTTCATATCCTTCATCAGGAGTTTCTGAGCAAACGCCCTTACCATCAGCTGTTTATGAAGTCGCTGGCGCTGGAGCTGCTCATTTACTTCTTAAGAAATCAGCACATGTCCTACGAAGGGAAAGGCAAGAAGACAAAAGGCTGGGCATCTATCGAAAAAGCCGTTCTTTATATTCAACAGGAGTTTGCCAATCCCCGGTTAGATCTGGAACAAATCAGCCTGCAGGCCGGGGTATCGACCAATCACTTATCGTATCTCTTTAAGGAGCAGCTTGGAGTTACTATTCATAAATACGTGACTTATGTTCGGATCGAGGAAGCAAAAAGAAAGCTGCTTGAGGGTAACCTCTCTATTACTCAAATATCGGAAACGGCTGGCTTTGCATCCATCCATGCATTCAGCAGAACATTCAAAGCTATTGCCGGTTTGACAGCCAGCCAGTTTATTGAGGCCTATTCGACAAGCGGCAGGGCAATGTCCAAGGAGGAGATTAATAATGAATAACAAGAAAATCGTCTTTACCGCCCCATGGCAGGTCGAGGTTCATGAGGATGCCTTCCATATAGCAAAGCTGGGGGAGCGCGAGTTACTGGTGAAGAAAAGATTTACCTTAATCAGTCCGGGAACGGAGCTGGCCTGTCTATCGGGTAATGAGGGATGGTTTGCCATGCCGGGAATTCCCGGTTATTCTTCCGTGAGCGAAGTCATCGAGATTGGCGAAGAGGTGCAGGGCTTTAAGCCGGGCGACTATGTGTTTCACTATGGAGACCATAGCTTGTACTCGGTCATTCCGTCAGGCGGAATACTTTTGAAAGCGCCGTCAGACCTGCCCCTTCACTGGGTGCCGTTCACCCGAATGGCTTCCGTAGCGATAACGTCTATTCGGGTATCCGAGATTGAGCTTGGCGACTATGTGGCCGTAACCGGCTTGGGTCTAATCGGGAATATGGCCGCGCAATTAGCCTCTCTGCAAGGCGCTTCCGTGATCGGAATCGATTTATCGGGACCTCGGCTGGAGGCGGCGACGGCATCCGGAATCGGACATGCATTGCCGTCAGACCCCAAGGTTCATGGGCATATAAACAAAATTACCGGCGGAAAAGGGGTATCGACGCTTATAGATGCCACAGGAATTCCAAAGGTCGTAACGGAAGGGCTGCCATGGGTTGCGAAATACGGAGAGGTTGTGCTGCTCGGAAGCCCGCGGGGCGAATATCAAGGGAATATTACGGAGCTGCTGAATTATATTCATTTGGACGGACAAGGCTGCCTAACGTTTAAAGGCGCTCACGAGTGGAGATTCCCCGTTGAGCCTGACGCGTTTGTGAAGCATTCCTTAACCCGGAATTCCCAAATCATATTTGAGCTTATGAAACTCAAAAAACTGGCAATAGAGCCGTTAATCAGTCATATACTAAAGCCGGAACAAGCCGTTCAAGCCTATGAAGGGCTTAGAAACGACAAAGATCATTATCACGGGGTATTATTCGATTGGTTCTAAAAAGGATAGGAGGTTTAATAACGATGCCTAATCTTCCGGTCGCCGTACAGCCTTACACCGTCCGTGATCAACTGGACAAGGATTACAGGGGAACATTAAGAAAAATAGCGGAGATTGGCTACAAAGCGATTGAGCTTGGGCCGCCTCCAGTGGGAATTACCTTTGCCGAGCAAAAAGTGCTTCTGGACCAGCTTGGGTTAAAAGTGATCGGTTTCCACTCATCGCTGGAGCAGCTTGAATCGGATCCGGACAGCGTAGTTCGATATTTGGAAGAGGTAAATGCAGAAAAGTATGCAGCGTTGTCCCTCGGCTTCGAATCAAAGGAAGATTTACTCGGCAAGGCTGGTAAGCTGAATGAAATTGGTGCCCGATTAAGTCGAAGAGGCGTACAGCTGTTGTACCATAATCATGATTGGGAATTCAGGAAATTCGACGGCGAATACATACTGGATATTTTGCTGAGGGAGACCGATCCTTCCTATGTGAAAATGGAGCTCGATACGTATTGGGTTCATCGCGGGGGCTTAAATCCGGTGGAATATTTGCTTAAGCTTCGTGACCGTTGTCCGTTGCTGCATATCAAGGATGCGGAGGCTGGTGAAGAAGCGTTTTTTGCGGAGATTGGCGAGGGCGTATTGGATTTTGAAACCATCTTCCAAGCGGCAGAGGAGATCGGGACAAAGTGGCTTGTGGTTGAGCAGGATTTGTGCCGCAGAGATCCGCTTGAAAGTCTGGCGATCAGTTACGGCAACCTGACCAAATAGTAAATCGAGTAGCAGGATTAAACGAGTTGATAGCAGGATCGTTACTGCCTCTCCTTCCGGCGATTCCCTATACTAGACTATATGTTTGTTTAGGAGGAGAGCGTGTGAAGGAATCGTTGGATCCGAAGCTTGACGTGCAGATGTCATGGTGGGGAATGTCGGGCCTCGCTGCCGCGAAGGGGCGAAGCGTCGAGGAACAGGTAGAGATGATTGCGGAAGCGGGCTTTGACGGTATTAACGGATTTATCCCGGCTCCGCAAGACGAGGAGAAATGGAGACGTCTTCTGGAACGTTACGATTTATCCTTTAGCGTAAATGCGTACCCTAAGACGGCTCAGGACATGGATCAGTTTCTAGCCAAGGCGAAAGAATACGGCGGCATTCAGCATATTAACGCGCAAGTGCTGACGCCTTTCCTCATCAACGAGCCAGCCGTTCAGCTGCTCAGCTCCATGGATGCCTTATCGCGTCATGCCGGAATTCCTTTGTTGATCGAGACCCACCGGGGTACGATTACCCAAGATTTGCTGCGAACGGTAGATTATATTAAGGCGCTGCAGTCTCTTCGCTTGACCATTGATCTGTCTCATTATGTGGTGGCAGGCGAGCTTCATACGATATCCGATGAAGCGGAGCAGCTGATTCAGACCGTTCTGACTCGCAGCGCGGCTTTCCACGCGAGGGTATCAAACGGCGAGCAGGTGCAGATTGACGTAGGCAGCAACGGCGAGCATCCGATGCTGCAGCATTTCGAGCGTTGGTGGAGCTCGGGCATGAAAAATTGGCGGTCGAAAGCGGGAGCGGGGGATGTGCTGCCTTTTGTCGTGGAGCTGGGTCCGCCTTCCTATGCGATAACAACGGATGAATACGCCGAACGCAACCATGAAATCAGCGACCGTTGGGAGCAATCGAAGTTCTTTATGAGAACGGCGAGAAGGCTTTGGTCGGAAATAGGGAATTAGAACAAAGGGATCATCGCTATGAGGCGATGATCCCTTTGTTTGTTTATTTGGCTGCCGGAAGCGGAAGCAAGGCTACCCGATAATGCGGGATGATCTCGATCCGGTGGAAGACTGCAATCTCGACGCCTTCGAATCTTTCAACCTGCGCCTGATTAACAAACGTATGAACCGTTCCTTTGCGCAGCGGGGTAATGGTCAGATGCAGCGTAGATTGCTCTAGCTGGTTATAGAAATCTTTTAGGCCAATGCTCCAGGTTTTGCCGAAATGAATATGGTCGGTCAGAAGTTTGCCGTTCAGGAACGCTTGGGCGACATCGCCGTCGTAATCGATTTCGAGCCAGACGTCCTCTACATGGGAAGGCCAATCATTGCCGGCGAATTGAAGTAGTGCCGTATGCTCCGACGGTTTGGTAACCTCTATTTCCGGCGTATAGGCGGGAACCTTAATCGAATACGTACGGAACAAGCCCTCCGTCTCAAGCTGTACAGCCATTCCGTTATTCGCGGCAAGCTCCGGCTGTGGCGCCGGGAACAGGGACACCTTGCATGCCGTGCTGCCTGGCGAAGTGAACACGAGCTGATTACGATGGGCAACAACAGGACAGCTGCTGATTGCAACCGTAGATTGTCCCCACAGCTCGAAACGATAGGTCTGCAGCGCATCCTGGCGGGAAAGCGTCATAAACCGGACCGGCTTGCCGTCTGTCGTCCGGAACGAAATCCCGCGGTTCCTGCCAACAGCCGGGCGGATTACGTAGCTGTCGCCCGCTTCGTTAACTTGACCGTCATGGACGTCAATGCCGGACAAGGAGCCTTTGGCAACTACGTACTCGGGTGCCAAGCCATCATGGGCATAGAAGAAAATAATCCGCTCGCCATCGGAGGCTTGTGCTTCCGTCAGCAGCTGGGCGGTTGAGCTGAGCAAGGAAATGCCATAAAGGTCAAGGTTAAACGGTAACACGACACCGGTGTTGGCCGGCAGCAGAGCGACTCCTTCCTGCGGGAAAGAGACCGGGCCGCGGGCTGTATCCAGTTCAATGCGGAACGGACGCTGCGGCAGATCGACTTGGTCCTGGAAGTTGTTGAGGAACGCAAAGCCGGAGCCGTCCTTTTGTCGTACGCACCACCGGAGCGTCGAAGTATCGGTTACCTCCAGATCGGATTGGCCATCCGGAAGAACGGTTGTCATTGGAGCCAGAATAGACCCAAACGATTCCAGGAAAAGGGACAAGGAGCGAATACGGTCATACGATTCTCCGACACGGCCGAATTCTCCCAGAGGGGACTGATAGTCGTACGTGATCTTCGGCAGGAATTGTTCATTCATGTAGCCTTTTTTGCCGACCGGGTTAGAGCCGCCATGGTACATGTAATAACCGACCAGGTTGCTGCCGCTTGCAAGCTTCACAAGCGTCATTGCTTCAATGCTGGCAGCGGGAACGGAAGGGCGGGCATTATAGCTGACCTGCATGCCGCCAGCCATCTCGCAATAAGCGACCGGATATTCGTTGGTATCAAAGTTAACGGGTTCAGCGGGTGCAACGCGCAGGTCCCGGAACATAAACTCCCGGCTTGGCGGTTGATTCGGAATCCAGGACGTATAGGCGTAGCCGGCCAGCATCGGGAGGAAGCCTTCCTCCGGAACGGCAGCTCCGCCCCAAGCCGTTGCGGTAAAGAACAGAGGTTTAATTCCCGCAGCCTCGGCGATTTGGCGGAGTTCTGCCAGATGCTCGTTGCCGCCGGTTCCGGAAGACAGGAATTTGCCGGTCTTATATCCCCATGCTTCGTTTGGGGCGCCGCAATGCATAAATTCATTCTCAAGCTGAACGGCGATGACAGGCCCGCCCTCCTGATAGAGGCTGCCTTTCATTTGTATCGCAATCTCCCGGTACAGCTTCCTGGCAAGCTTTAAATATTCCGGGTTGTTAGAGCGGATCTCGATCGGTTTGGCGAGCACCCAGTCCGGGATGCCGCCGTTACGGACTTCGCCATGGCAGAACGGGCCAATCCGCAGAATAAGCGGATACTCGAGCTTTGCGCATAGATCGATAAAGTGGCGCAAGTTGCGGCTGCCGCTCCAATCGAATACGCCCTCTTCCTCCTCGTGGAAATTCCAGAAGACGTAGGTTGCCACGATATGAACGCCGCCGGCTTTCATTTTGAGCAGCTCTTCCTCCCATTGGAGAGAGGAGAAGCGGGAGAAGTGAAACTCGCCAACGACGGGAATAAAAGGCTTGCCGTTCCTCGTCATATAGTAATTGGTGAACCCAAAGGATTTTCCTGTTGGACTGCTGCCGCCTTTGCCGCCCATTTTGCCCGGACGAATCTCTACTTGCACGCTGTCCGTAAGATTAAGCTTGGTAATATCGGTCATTGCAGGTATAGCCTCCTTATGATATGTTCGTAGCGATGAATTCTACTGTTCCGATAATTGTATAAATGCTTCAATTTTCTTTAATTGTAGGGCAATCGCTAGATTGTGAGGTAGAGCTGATATGGCTAAAAAACAAACCGATTATGCTATTTATAATGAACGCCCATACGGGATTTTAATTGCGGGTTATTATAACGAGACTGCTGATTATGCCATCCAGCGTCCCTCGGGCAGCAGGGATTGGCTGTTGATGTATACCGTCTCCGGCGAAGGACAGGTTCAAAAGAACAACCAGAGCACCGTTACGTGTCGGGCTGGGGATGTTGCCGTGCTTATGCCAGGCATTCCCCATCACTACGGAACGAAAGGGATGTCATGGGAATTTATTTGGGTGCATTTTATTCCGGATCCGGAATGGAGCACGTGGCTAAGGCTGCCCGGTTCGGATGAGCAGTTTTTCTTCCGGCATGTGGGGGAGGGGGAGTCTCGCGACGGCATTCACGAAGCGTTAGCGCGGATGGTTCGGCATGAGACTTCCGCGGGAAGCTCGAGGCTGCACCGCCGTCTGGCGGAAATGGCGCTCGAGGAGACGCTTATTTATATTCAGCAGACCTGCCCGGCGGAAAGTTCCGTTACGATGGATCCGAGAATTGCCCAGATTCTAAGGGAGCTTCAGTTGTCTCCCGCCCAAAGGATCAGCCTGCCGGAGCTGGCGAGGAAAAGCTGCTTGTCCACCTCGCGGCTCTCTCATCTGTTCAAAGAGCAGGTAGGGGATACGGTTCTGAATGTTTTATGTAAAATCCGGCTGGAGAAAGCGGCCCAGCTCCTTACCGGAACCAATCGGCAGATAACGGAAATCGCCTCTGACGTTGGGTTCGACTGCACGATATATTTTACCCGCAAGTTTAAGGAAACCTTTGGCGAGACTCCTTCGATGTACAGGAAGCGCGAGCAGCCCGCCGCTATTAAAGAATAAAATGAAAAGCGGCCGCGCGAGATGCACAGCCGCTTTTTTCGTTCATTTTTGCAATGGGGAAGCGATAATCACTTCTATATTGTGGTCTTGCAGCAGCTTATCGAAAGGGGCGGGCGGATTAACGTCCGTAATAAGCAGATCGATAGCGTCAAACGAGCATACGCGGTGATACAGGCTTTTATCGAATTTGGCGGAATCGGCCAGCATGATAACCTGATTCGCCCGTTTGATCATTTCCCGCTTGAGGTACGCTTCTTCCTCCGTTGGGGTGAACAACCCTTCGGCCGTAAGGCCGCATGTGCCGAGAAAAAGCTTGTCTACCCGGATGTCGTTCAACATCTCGACCGTACGCGGCCCAAAGGCGTACCGGTGCCAGGAATTAAGCATGCCGCCAAGCAAAAGGATGGCGATTTGCGGCTTGTCGCAGAGCACGCCGGCAACGTCGATCGAGTTCGTGACAACCACATTTTCCGTTGTGGACATAAACTCGGCGACATATTGCGTTGTGGTTCCGGTATCCAGCATGACATGCTCTCCGTCCCGGATAAGGGAGGCGGCCGTCATCGCGATGCTACGCTTGCTTCCTGCTTCGGTTAATCTGTCTTTATAGCTGCTCACCGATTTGGTCATGGTCGAGAGAATCGCTCCGCCCCTGACGCGGACAATCAGGCCATCGGCTTCCATCTTGACCAGATCGCGCCTTGCGGTATCGTAGGATACTTCGTATAAGGTACAGATATCCTCCATGCTAATTTTCCGGTTTAGCTTCATATAATCAACGATTGAGTTAATCCGTTCCTCTTGCGTCATCTTTTGCCCACCTTATTTGTCCATTCTTCTTCCATTATAAGCAACGGTACTTTTTAATGACAAGCAAAATACGGAGAATGTGCATGTTTCACTTGCTTGAAATCCGTTTATATAATTTTAATAATTATATTTATAAGTAAAATAATTAATTTGGCATTGAATTGCCGCATGTCATCTTTTATACTGGTTGAGACAGGACAGAGAACGGAGAGGGAGTGCAGAGCATGAGTAAGGTTAAGGTTGGATTGGTTGGCTTCGGATTATCGGGGCAAGTTTTCCACGCTCCACTTATACAATCGGTTGAAGGAATGGAAATCGCAAAGGTCGTGTCCAGCAATCCCGAAAAGGTAGGACAATACTTGCCGGACACGGAGGTTATCGCCTCGCTTGCGGAGCTTCTCGCCGACGAAAGCATCGATCTGGTTGTGATTACATCGCCTAACCAGACGCATTATCCCTTTGCGAAGCAAGCTTTGCTTGCGGGCAAGCATGTTGTTGTGGAGAAGCCGTTTGTTATTTCGTCGGAAGAAGCCGATGATTTGATCGAGACGGCACGGCAGCAAGACAAGCTGCTTAGCGTCTATCAGAACCGGAGATGGGATAACGACTTTCTTACCGTCAAGGGCCTAATCGAGGCTGGCGAGCTGGGAGAGATCGCATCCTACGAAGCGCATTATGACCGTTACCGTCCGGAAGTGTCCAATAGATGGAGAGAAACGGCGGGTCCGGGCTCCGGCATGCTGTATGACTTAGGCGCGCATTTGATCGACCAGGCGCTGCATCTGTTCGGGAAGCCGGATACCGTATATGCCGATCTTATGGCGCAAAGGGCAGGCTCCGAGGTGACGGATTACTTCCACCTGATCCTGAGCTATGGCACGAAAAGAGTTATCTTGCACAGCGGCTCGCTTGTGTTGCAGCATGGTCCCAAGTTCCAGGTGCATGGCAGCAAGGGCAGCTTTATCAAATACGGCCTGGATTCGCAGGAGGACATGCTGCGCAAGGGCGGCTTGCCGGGTCAGCCGGAGTGGGGCACGGATCGGGAAGAGCGGTACGGCGAGCTGACGGTAACGGTTGACGGCAAGACGGAGACCGGTAAGGTGAAGACGCTGCAGGGAAGCTATGAACGCTTTTACGAGGGAATGGTTCAGGCGATTACGGCGAATAAACCAGTACCCGTTGCGGCGGAAGATGCCAGGAACACGATTAAGATTATTGAGCTGGCCATTCAAAGCAGCGAGGAGAAGAAGGCTTTGCCTTTCCGGTAGAATTAAAAGTGCTTGGCATGAGATTGATCATGCCGGGCATTTTTTTTAGCGAATACGATGAAACCACTTTTTTACAAGATCGTATTGTAGTAAAGTAATTTTACCTATACTAGGAAGATAAGCACATAATGGAGGGAACTTTGTAAAGTGGAATCGGACAGGCATAAGGACAGTTTTTGGAGTTTATTGAAAAAAGGGAATACGTCTTCGGCAACGGCGGCAGTCGGGAATACGGCAGTGGCTATCGTAAAAGGCGTAGCTGCGGTGATGACGGGAAGCGGCGCGATGTTTGCCTCCACCATGCACTCCATAGCGGATGCGGTGAACCAGGGCTTTGTATTTGCGGGCAGCGTGCTTGCCGAGAAAAAGCCGACGCCAAGATTTCCGACCGGATTCGGCCGGGTTATTAACCTGTTTTGCATGATTGCCGTTATCGTGGTTACCGTTATGGCCTACGAAACCATCTTGGAAGGCGTTCATTTGTTGGCTCATCCGTCGGAATCCCATGGCTTCTGGATAAACTTTATTATCCTGCTTATTTCCATTGGCGTTGACGGCTTTGTTTTACATAAAGCGATGAAAGAGATTCTTCACGAATCGCGTTCCGAGGCGAAGGGTCTTGCGATTGTTGCGGCAGCGTTCAAAAACGTCGGACGGGCCGCTCCTCCGACGCGTCTCGTATTTTATGAAGATTTGGTTGCTACAACAGGCGCGTTTCTTGCGCTGATTGCCGTCGTTGTCACCTCGCTTACCAGCTTTGCGCTGCTGGATGGCGTGTCGACTATATTGATCGGGCTTCTTATGGTGGCGGTAGCGTTCCGCGTAGGCTACGATAACATGGTTGGCCTGATTGGCGTGGCTGCGCCGCGCGAAGTCGAAGAGAAGGTTGCGCAGTTGATTTTCTCCCATGGGGAAGTAACCGATATTTATTCGATGCGAATTTTGCAGGAAGGCCGCTATTACCACGTTGAAGGTCTAATCGAGCTGAAGCCGGGGATGACGCTTGCGGAAGCCGACGATATCAAGTTCAAGGTGAGAGACACACTTTTGCTTGATCCGGCGATCGCAGACGTTACGATAGGCATTATCGAAGATAACGGAGTCCGCAACTGGCAGCCGCAAGAGGCTGGCGTATAAACAATGGAAGGCGCTGTCCCGGGGGCAGCGTCTTTTTCTATACTCCTCTCTGGAGATAGGTAAGTTCGATCTGTTACAATAACCTCAAAGAGGTGAAGGCATGCTGGATTCCATCGATAATCTTATTTTGCAGAGGCTGTCGCAGAACAGCCGGATTTCATATACCGATCTAGCCAAGGAGGTAGGCTTGTCGGGGGTGGCGGTGAAGGAGCGGATCGACAGGCTTGTGAATCAGGGCATTATCGAGCAGTTCTCGATTGTCATCAACGCGGAAAGATTGGGCAAAAAGATATCCGCTTACCTGGAGCTTGAGGTCGAGCCCGTCCATCTGGACGAGATTCTGGAATCGCTCAAGGCCAACGAACGCGTTGTTGTTCTTTACGAGATGACCGGTCCCTGCCTGCTTCACGTTCATTATCTGGTGGAAGATATGGACGAGGTGGACCGGTTCATGCACGAGTCGATCTATTCGTTAAAAGGGATACTGCGCGTTGAGAATCAGATTCTGCTCAAGCGCCATAAGAATCAGGACGGCCTTAATATTTAAGCTGCCGTGACAGGAAGAAACGCCGGGTGGCAGCCCGGCGTTTCTTTTTTGCTGAGTAGAATAGGATGATGGCTTAATTGGTTTTGGACAGCTTGGATTGATAGAAGCTTGCGGAATAATCGCTGATGACCGCTGTTCCGCCTGACAGCTGCACGGGAGCGGTCAGCTTAATCTTTTCCCCGTTATAGGTTGCGGTTGTCTGGCCGATCGTCATGGCAAGTGTGTTGCCGTTATAGCTGATCGTTACGGTTTGCGTTGGCGTATTCCAGCGTACCTTGGCGCCAAAGCTTTCAAAGGCGCTTCGCAGTCCTACAGTCTTCTGCTCCGCTTCGCCGAACTGGCCTTTCGTAATGACGGCGTGAACGCCCCAGTTGCCGTCAACGACCTGTGTAATCCCAAAGTCGGTGGAGACTGACATTAGGGAGTAGGCTTCATCCTCCGTCAGATCCATTCCTTCCATCAGAAAATCCTTTGTTTTAAACGCGGCGTCCTTCATGGCTTTGTCGATCGAGGAATTGTTGTAGATATCCTTCTGGGCATTTGCTCCAAGCTCTGCCAGGTAGTTTGCGTAGCTGAAGCCGTGTACGACCCATTCATTCTCGTTCTCAAGGAGCGGGTAGCTGAGATTGTTCAGCTTCTTGTTCAAATCCGCTTTCTTGTGCAAAATTACTTGAATGTCGCCGGTCACGGATGTCTCGATGGCCGTTCCGTTAATTTCCGCATCCCCTTGGCCGGCATGCGGATCGCCAACCTGCAGCAGCGCGCCGGGTACGGATACCGGGTAATACATCGTAGCGCCTTCCGTTACGCGCCAGTCGTCGACATTGCCGCCGAAGTAGGACGGAGGGACGGAGTCAACAACGTCCGCTTCCTTTGGAGCAACGCCCATCGTGCCGAAATGGAGCCTGACCGGAACCTTGACGCCTTCCAGTACGTTGAAGTTCTCTTCGACGGTATCGTGATCGACAATAACGCCCGGATAATCGATCGTTGGATGCGCCTTGCCGTCGGGATCGGTCTGCGGCGTCCACTTGAAGCTGTACAGCGCCGTAGCGTAATCGGTAACGCCGTCCGAACTCATCTCGTAGATCGTGACCACTTCCCGTTTTTTTGGTTCTTCCGCCATATCTCCGTACAAGTAGCCCCAGTTGGCGGCAGCGTTGACGCCAAAGGTTTTGCCTGCGTATTTCTCGTTCCCGTTCGGCCGTAGCTTCATATCCAGTATTTTCACTTCCAGCACGTCGCCCGGTTCCGCTCCTTCAACCGCGATTGGTCCGGTCATAATATGTACGCCGGGTCCGCGCAGCGCTTCGTTCTTCTCGACATGATCCCAGTGGAAAATATCCTCTACGCCCGCATCGCCTTCAATCATTCTCTCGTAATCATCGCCGGAATGATGGGTAATAGCCTCGACCGTTACGATATCCCCGGAATTCACGGTAAGGACCGGATCCCCTTTCCCGATATTGCCCCAGCGTACATTCTCTGAATTTGCGGCAAGGTAATGCGTCTTGGGCTTCGCGTCAGCATTTGCAACATAAAGAGGCAAGCTAAACACCATCAAAGCAGATAAAGCTATGCAAACCTTCCATGAAAATCGATTTCTCATACTCATTTCTCCCTTTTGTTTTCTTTTGTGTAAGTTTTCCTAACATGTTAGTGAGACTGAGTATAGCAGAAGAATATGGGATTAACAATATAAAGTTTTTTTCTTATATAGGTTTGATAATTTAAGTGTATTTTATTTTTCTGTTTAAAAAGTTAATAAACAGTTTGCGGAAGAGAAAAATCCTGATCGTTATGGCAATCCGAAATAAAGCACAATAGGTCAGTTCATAGCATGATAAGGGCTTATCAAGCCGCCCGTAGTACCGGATAATTGGAGCAAGAGCATGATACGCAGCAATTTTTCGAGGGGGACTAGCTCATGTCAGTAGAACAAGGAAAAAATCAGCTTTACGAGGCTTATCTGTTTGTGCATTTTACCGGTGAGCATGAGAATGGCGAGCAGGTTTATTTTTCGGTCAGCCGGGACGGGCTCCATTGGAATGATCTGAATGACAGCCAGCCGGTATTGCAATCGAGCATCGGCGAGAAGGGTGTGCGAGACCCGTTTATTATCCGTTCTCCGCTTGATAACAAGTTTTATATCATTGCGACGGATCTCCGCATTGCGAATGATAAAGGCTGGGATACGGCGCAGCATCGCGGCAGCCGGTCGATTATCGTGTGGGAATCCGCGGATCTTGTGAATTGGTCGAAGGAGAGAAGCGTGGAGATGGATCTTCCGGATGCAGGCTGCGTCTGGGCGCCGGAAACGATCTTCGACGAGGAAGCGGGAGAGCATCTGATTTTCTGGGCTTCGATGACCAAGGAAGGAGACCAGGAGCCTAAGCAGATTATTTACAGCTCCCGGACGATAGACTTTGTATCCTTCACGAAGCCGGAAAAATATATCGAACGCGGCAATCACGTGATCGATACGACGATTATCCGGGAAGGCAGCGCGTATTACCGTTATTCGAAGGACGAGACAACCAAATGCATAACGGTCGAGAGCAGCGATTCCTTATCCGCTTCCTCGTTCCGGGAATTGCATTCGCCTGTATTGGACGAGCTGTTTGGAGTAGAAGGGCCCGAAGTATTCAAGTTCAACGACCGAAACGAATGGTGTCTAATGGTCGATCAGTATGCCGCCGGCAAGGGGTATCTGCCGCTTATTACGGAAGACTTGTCCAGCGGACAGTTCCGTATTCTGAGTCCGGAAGAGTATAACCTGGGGGCCTCGAAGAAGAGGCATGGATCGTTCCTGAACCTGACCGGAGCCGAATACGAGGCCTTGGCGGCAGTCTGGGGCACGCCCGGACAATAAGGCGGAAAAAAGCTTGGCATGGAGCCGTCCATGCCAAGCTTTTTTCCATTCCCCGCATAGATCCGTTTCACCTTCATACATATTATTTTGGTCAATTGGGAAACAGTTATAGTTAAACGAAAGGAGGCAAACCGATGTATATGAAACATGCTTTGTCGTATGTTCTGTTGATTGTAATTGGATTTTCTATCATCATATTGGCAGACTTATTATCCGGAATGCCGCTATCCGAAGCTTTGAACATCATCCGGCATACCTTTAGCATTCTGACGCCAATCGAATACATACTCATTCCGGCAGCGGCTATATTGCCGTTTATTACGATCGGATGGAGGAGAAGAAGGGGATAACCGTCTTAACCTTCTTCTTCCTTCATCTGCTTCTTGAACGATGTTCCTCTCATGCCGGCCCTCCGGATATAAGCCTCTACCTGAACCTCGTATTCGCTTTGCGCGAAAATTTTCGGCCAATCCTTGCTGAGTTTTTTCCACTCCTCAGGATGGGTTCTCTCGATAGTCGAGCCGAAACCAACCACATCCGATTCCGCTTTCTGTGCAGCTTTAATGGCAGCCGAGATTTCTTCTTTCGTTTGAGCCGTCCACTTGTCTTGAATTTGCAGCATCGATTTCCGGCTGTCCAAATCGGAGGAGCAGCTGGTTTCTCCCAGAATGCCTTCTTCTTTGACGTGAATCAGAAATTTCGGCTTGCCGTTATTTATGCTGGGCTTTACCTTCGTTTTCGAGCGAACGACAATCACGACGTCATTGTCCTTCGTATCCCCGCAAAGGAGATTCATGGCGGTGCCCTTCATTTTATTGCGAGTCCACATCACGCCTCTGGCAGGCTGATTATCGAGCCAGCCTGTTAACTTCCCTTTTTTCATCAGTGCTATGCCGTTGACCAGAATATAAGCGGGTGGATTAACGTCTTTCGAATTTTTATCCGTAGTGGCCTCCGCTCTGTCTCCAATCATTTGGATGCCCCCGATAATCGGTTCACCCGGACCAACAAGATCGTTGATGATCTCTTTCGCATTTGTGGCGGCGTTCTCCGCCCAGACCTCGGAAGTAATGCGGGATCTTCGCGAGATCCCAATCGAAGGGGTCTTTTCGAGAGGCGTAATAATACTCATAACTTTTTGAGCCGTTATGCCCCTGGCGATAAGAACAACCGAGCTGAGGCGGACCTCATGGGATCTTTCGAAGAAGTCGAACATATCCTCGATTCCTTTCCTTGCAGCCGCTTCTCCGATGACGACAAGCTGGATATGGCCGAAAAAGAGCCGTCTCGGAACCTTCCGGGATGCTTTGCGAAGCGCCCCGAACAAGGATTTATCCTGACTGCTGTAGGTCACGACGGGAAGAGCCCCCGTGCCGGCCTGAGATACTCCTTGCGTAGATAAAGCCCCGGCATTCACGATTTGAAAGGATACGGAGTATTGATCCGAGTTCGGCACCGCATCGACGCCCATTCCAACCACGATGGACATGTCCGTAAGCTCTCTGCTGTTCCAGCATCCCGCGATCGGCAGGCATATTGAAATGATCAGGAGCAACATAATGATTCGTTTCACAAGCCCGGTCCTCCTCGACAGTTTTGCTGAAACTCGGTTAGTTTACTTTGACCTGCGGTTTGACGCGGGCTGGACGGAGGGGCTCATCCTTTTAAACGACCTGCGGAAGAAAGTATCCTTCAACTCTTCTTTCCTCATCGGGGCAAGCGGCGACAAGTACGGCTCACCGAAAGACCGTAGTCCGCACATATGAGCGGTTAGCAGGATGGTGAACATCGCGATGCCGAAAAAGCCGAGGAAAGCGGAAAAAAACATCACCGCAAACCTCAATAGCCGGATAGACAAGGCAGCGTTAAAGGCAGGCGTCGTAAAGCTTGATATACCCGTAAGGGCAACAACGATAACCATCGCGGAGGATACGATTCCGGCCTGCACGGCTGCTTGTCCTAGTACTAATGCGCCTACGATCGAAACAGCTTGCCCAATCGCCCGAGGCATCCTGATTCCGGCTTCCCTTAGAATCTCGAACGAGATCTCCATAATGAGAGCTTCGACCAAGGCGGGAAACGGAACGCTTTCGCGCTGCGAAGCGAGCGACAGCAGCAACGGTGTCGGTATCATCTCCTGGTGGAAGGTAATCGCCGCAATATAGATGGAGGGGCCAAACATCGAAATAAATAAAGAAACATACCGCAGGAACCGGATTGCGGAGGATACGTCCGCACGGTGGTAGTAATCCTCCGCCGATTGAAAAAACATAAAGAACGTCGTTGGAGCCACAAGCACAAAAGGGGTGCCGTCTACGAATATGGCAACCCGCCCTTCGAGAAGATGCGCCGCTATCGTATCCGGCCTTTCCGTATTAAACATGGTGGGAAAAGGCGTAAAGCTCTTTTCCTCGATCAAATTTTCAATGTAGCCGGATTCCAGAATGGAATCGTAGTTGATCTTCCGCAGGCGCTGCCTGACCTCGTCAACGACCTCCTGCTTTGCGATGCCGTTCAAATACATCACCGCGACATCCGTCTTCGTAACGGAACCAATCTTCATGCTTTCCAGCCAAAGATTCGGATTCCGGATTCGTCTGCGTACGAGCGCGACGTTGGTACCGATGCATTCGTTAAACCCTTCCTTTGGCCCGCGAATGACGATTTGGGAAGAGGGCTCCGTAACCGCCCGTACTTCTCCCCCGCGCGTTTCATAGCTGAGAGCTTCGCTGAATCGGTCCACGATCAAAACGGTATCGCCGGATAAAATAGCCAAGATCAGATCGTCCATCGATAGCACAGACTGAACGTTATTAACGGACAGATCCAGATGCTTCATCTGCTGGAGAAGAGATCCGCTGCGCCGGTTCAAGTCCAAGGTAAGGGAGGCTACGGAATCGAAAAACAAATCATGAACAAGCTGTTTATCGATCAGCCCTTCCATGTAGACGGCGGCTGCCTTTATTTCCGGATTCTCCAGCTGAAATCTTTTGAATACCAGATCGGAGCTTGGACCTAAAGCCGATTTAATCCTTTTTAAATTCGATTCCAGATCTGTATTTACGGGATTAGTCATTATGGCCTGCCTCCCTGAGCTGTCGGAATGTTTTTTTGGCGAGATGCACGAGAAGAAGAAGCAAAGGCAGGGCAACCGTGACGATAAAAAGCATCAGCATGGACGAGGTTTGCCCTTCGCTTACGTGCTCGGGAAAGCTCCAGGCCGAGAAGATAGACATAAACAACACCACAATCCCGACGGGAGCAGCCAGCTTGGCGAGCGTATGAATCCGGAACAGATCGCCCCAGATGGCCATGATGGCATAGCTGTACAAGCTCATTTTGAAAAATACGCATATAATGAGCGTCAGCATGACAATCGCATCCAGCCTCTGCAAAAAATTCGCGATATTGACTACCGAAATCATGGTTAAGAGAGAAAAAGTAGAGCGGATATAAATGCTGTCTCCAAGAACGAGGAGCTGTACGGCCTGCGTCAGAGACAATACGAACCCGCTGAACAATATCGCGACCATTCCTGTTTTGCCGGCCTTTTTTTTATCCTTAAGGTGGGGCAGGACGGTTGAAAAGGCGAATAATTCGCCAAACGGGAATAATAAAATGGAGGGATAAGCCGTTTTAACGACATTTTGCCAGCTCCCCCCGTTAATCGGAAAGATGTTGGAAAGCTCGACTTCCCCTGAGAAGAAGACGGCCAGGAGACCGAAAATTCCAAGGATAATGATCACATACACGTAGACCTGGGCCAGGCGGCAAATGACCTCGATTCCTTTGCCAAGCACATAAATCATGACAAGGACCATAGTTGCATTAATGATAAACAAAGGAGTCTCGTCGTACGCGGAGGCAATTAACAGGTCGCCGGCTTCCCGAAGATTGCGGGAGGCATTATAAATAAAATAGGCAAGAATAAAAAGGCTGATCGGCCAGGCAAGAATGGGACCAACGATCTTTCGGATATAAGCGCTGACGATAAGTTCGGGATATTGCTGATGGAGATAAAGGTAGACCGAGTAGAGCAGAAGAGCGCCCGGAATCGCCAGAAGAACGGATAACCATGTCGCATGGTTGGAAGCAAGTCCGATATGGACAACAATCGCGGTTCCGAATTCGAATAAAATCATAAGGGCTATTAGCTGTCTGGAGCTTACGGTTTGTTGGTTTCCCTGCATACGGAGTCCTCCCGAATTCTTTGCACTAATTATTTCCATGCGGTTGCCGGAATATGTAATTTGGCAGACTTCGCCGAGATTGCAAACTTTGCGTTTATCCATTACAATATCGAATAAACGTTCAGTATCGAATTCGGGAGTTCAAGCGAGGTGAGTCGGGTGTGAACAAGAAGCAGCAGCAAACCGAGCAGACAAAGAGGAAGATAGCGGATGCGGCGCGGGCTTTGTTCGTGCAAAAGGGCTATAAGGCGACCTCTATCGAGGATATCGTCAAAGCGACAGGCTGCAGCGCCGGCAATATCTATTATCATTTCAAAAGCAAGGAAGGGCTGTTCCTGCATCTGATCGAGGATTGGAACACGGAATGGGAAGAGACTTGGCTGGCGAAGGAGCCGCAGTACAAGACTACCATCGATAAGCTGTACGGCATGGCCGAGCATCTGGCGCATGATCAGCAGAATCATCCGCTTACCAAAGCCGTTGACGAGTTCTTCAACAATGCGGAGAAAAATCCGGAAGTCGAAGAGCGCATTAACGAGATGGTAAAAGGTTATATTGACTTTAACCGGGATTTGCTGCAACGGGGAATCGACAGCGGCGAATTCCAATCCTCGAATGTGACCGGACTTGCGATTATTTTGGACAGTCTGATGTACGGCCTGAATCAGCACACGCGAACAATGGAACGAGAGGAAGCTCTGGCGGCCTACCGGCTGGCTATGGACGTGTTTTTGCACGGCATTGCCGCACCGGCCCGCTAGGCCTTTTTTTCTGCAATAATCTAGAATGAATATTCAGTATTCGAACAGCTTGGAAATCGGGGGAATCATACAATGACTTTATTGCTTAAAAATCGGGGTGCGCTGCTTATCCTGATGTTTAATTTATTGCTAGTGTTCACGGGGATCGGGCTTGTTATCCCGATTATGCCGAAATTTATGGAGACGCTTGGCATTACGGGAGGTATCGTTGGCCTGCTTGTGGCGGCGTTCTCGCTGACGCAGCTCCTATTCTCGCCGCTTGCCGGACGGTTGTCCGACAAATTCGGCAGGAAAAGGATGATCGTTATCGGCATGCTTGTGTTCGCCGTCTCCGAGGCTATGTTTGGGTTCGCGGAATCCTCGGTCCTATTATTCGTATCCAGGCTGCTTGGCGGGATTAGCGCCGCTATGATTATGCCGGCCGTTATGGCTTACGCGGCGGATATTACGACGAAGGAAGAGCGGGCTTCGGGCATGGGCTTTATTAATGCGGCCATTACGACCGGCTTTATTATCGGTCCCGGCATTGGAGGTTACATTGCCGAGTTCGGCATACGGGCGCCGTTTTACGCTGCCGGCGCAGCGGGCGTCCTTGCAGCCGTGATCAACCTGATCATTCTTCCGGAGTCGAAGCCCGTACAGGAAGAGGCAACGGAAACCTCGGTATCCGTGAAGAAACAACACGGCTTTCTCACGCAGCTCCGTTATTCGTATCGCGAGCCGTATTTCCTGGCCTTGATTATCGTTTTTGTCATGTCGTTTGGACTTGCGAATTTCGAGACGGTATTCGGATTGTTCGTCGACCATAAATTCGGCTATGAGCCGAAGGATATCGCCTTTATTATTACGTTTGGTTCCATTGCCGGCGCGGTCGTTCAAGTCACGATTTTCAGTTGGATTCTGAGGACGTTTGGCGAGCGGCGGGTCATCTCCATATGTCTTTTGTTTGCCGGATTGTTTATCGTACTGACGCTCTTTGTTCACAAGTTCTGGATGGTGTTTGCGGTGACGTTTATTATCTTCCTCGCGATCGATATATTGCGCCCGGCGATCAGTACGCAAATGTCGATGGTGGCGAAGGACCAGCAGGGCTATGTGGCGGGCTTGAATTCGGCCTTTACGAGCCTTGGCAATATTGCCGGACCCATCATCGCCGGATTCCTGTTCGATGTGGATATTAATTACCCTTACACGCTTGCTTGCGTCGTTCTCCTTCTATGCTTCGCATTGACGTTAAGCGATAGAAAACGCGCCTTGCAGGAGGCCCGGACGTAATCGGGGAGGGCTCAATCAGCTGATGTCGGTTTTTTTTTAACCGATGTCAGCTTTTTTATTTTAACGACATTATCAAAAAAATAGGAACTTATCCCAAAAAAAGAGGCGCTTACCTGCAGTTTAGTAAGCGTTTACACTTTAGGTGTCGACAAGTTCAGCCGAGAGGGGGAGGGCTAACCGTTTCAAGCTTCGCCAGCAGCCTCCGTCAGTCACAATCAATTCATTGGGATGAATATTCCCGAGAAGATAGCCCCCTTCTTGTGGGGATGGCCGGACAAGTTTTTGGATCGCATGGCTAAAGCGGATAACCGCGTCGTGATCGTTGGCGGCGACGGCAGCGAATTTTCCAGCGGTTTTGATACGGTGGAAGATTTGAAACGACTGCCCGAAGGATATTCGGGTATCATCTGGACGAACCGGATTGACCGGATTGCTCCCCGATATAACCGGTAACGGGGCAGGAGAAACAGCTTTGCTTATTCGTTGAGCAAGGCTGTTTCTTTTTTTGCATAAATCCGATTGATAAGGTTGGAGAAAGGAGAACAAGTTGAGCCAGGCTACATATGCTGATAGCAAGCAACACATTGTGGCAGCACGAGAGGGGCATGCGTACAGATGGGCAGAGAGTTTACAGCGCTGTTTGACGAATGGTCGGAATCTTATGATCGGACGGTTGCCGGGGAAGATGTGGAGTATCGGGAAGTATTTGCGGGATATGACCGCATCCTTGAAGCGGTAGCGGAGAGGGTTAGCGGCACGATAGTAGAGTTTGGGGTAGGCACGGGCAATTTGACGGAGAAATTGCTCAAGCGGAGCGATAAGGTGTACGGTATTGAGCCCTCGGAAGGCATGCGCCGGGAGGTGTCGAAGCGTGAGCTGCCGATCCGGCTTCTGGACGGAGATTTTCTGGAGTTTCCGGATCTGCCGGAGCGGATGGACGCAATTGTGAGCACTTATGCTTTTCACCATTTGACGGATACGGAGAAAGACCAGGCAATTGCCCTGTATAGCCGGTTACTTGAACCAGGCGGGCGCGTGGTGTTTGCGGATACATCCTTTGCAAGCACGGAAGAGCGTAATGAAATTGAACAATCTGCCCTTAAAGCGGGATTTCTAAATTTATATCAGGATTTGCGCACGGAGTATTATACCTCTCTCGATGTCTTGAATAAGCTGTTTACGAATCACGGTTTTACGGTCAGCTTCACCCGGCTCAACCGTTATGTCTGGATGCTGGAAGCCGTCAAGCTGGCCTGAATCGATTGCACCTCTAGACGGGAACAGCAGAGGAGAGATGCTTGCATGGCTATTTATCGCAATGTCCGTGAGCTGATCGGAAATACGCCTATCGTTGAACTGACTCGTTTTCCGTTACCCGCAGGGGTTCGGTTATTTGCCAAGCTGGAGCTGATGAATCCCGGAGGGAGCGTCAAGGACCGCTTAGGTCTGGCGCTGCTGCGCGATGCGGCTGAGCGGGGCGAGCTGCAGCCCGGAGGAACCATTATCGAACCAACGGCAGGCAATACGGGGATTGGTCTGGCGCTTGCCGCGGTTGGAACGGACTATAAAGTCATATTTGTCGTACCTGAAAAATTCAGCATCGAAAAACAGACGCTGATGCGCGCGCTTGGAGCGGAGGTCGTCAATACGCCTACCGAGGACGGAATGCTCGGTGCTATTCGTAAAGCGGAGGAGCTGGTGTCGTCTATTCCGGGAGCGTATTCACCGGCGCAATTTTCGAATCCTGCGAACCCTTCGGCTTATTATGACACGCTTGGTCCGGAGCTGTGGCAGGAGCTGGACGGGAGAGTGGATGTCTTTGTGGCGGGAGCGGGAACGGGCGGAACGTTTATGGGAACGGCGCGGTATTTGAAGGAGAAGAATCCGTCCGTAAAGACGGCAATCGTCGAGCCGGAGGGCTCGATATTGGCTGGCGGCAAATCCGGACCGCACCGGACCGAAGGCATCGGCGTGGAGAAGCTGGCTCCGTTTATGGACCCTTCCTACTTCAATGCGATTCACACCATTACCGACGATATTGCGTTTGTCCGGGTGAAGGAGCTGGCAAGACTGGAAGGCCTGCTTGTAGGCAGCTCTTCCGGCGCGGCGCTTGAAGCTGCGCTCCGGGAAGCGGAGCTTGCGCCATCGGGAAGCCGCATTGTGACGATATTCCCGGACGGAAGCGAGCGTTATCTGAGCAAGCAGATTTACGGGGGATAGAGGAGGCGGCTTGTCGTTGAAGCGATTAACAAAGCTGATTCACGGAGGAACGCCGGTTGATCCGCATACCGGCGCCGTTAACGTACCGATCTACCAGACGAGTACGTATAAACAGGATGATATTGGCGTACACCGCGGTTACGAGTATTCCCGCACGGGCAATCCGACAAGGCATGCCCTGGAGGAGCTCATAAAGGAGCTCGAGGGAGGAGCGCGTGGACTGGCGTTCAGCTCCGGCATGGCGGCGATTCATACGGTGTTGTCACGCCTGGGCAGCGGGGACCATCTGCTTGTGACCGACGATGTGTATGGCGGGACGTTCCGGATCGTTACCCGGGTGCTCGCGCGCCTTGGCATTGAGGCCACCTTTGTGGACACGGCTGATCTGGATGCATTAGGCGAGGCAGTACGACCAAACACAAAAGCTCTGCTTGTCGAGACGCCAACCAATCCGCTGCTGAAGCTGACGGATATCGCGGCGGTATCCGCGTGGACGAAATCGCGCGGGTTGTTGTTTATTGTAGATAATACGTTTGGCACGCCATATTGGCAGACGCCGCTTGCGTTAGGCGCGGATGTCGTGGTCCATTCGGCGACCAAATATTTGGGCGGACATAGCGACGTTGTTGCGGGGCTGGTCGTTACGGCGGACGAGAAGCTTGGCGAAGAGCTGCATTATATTCAGAATGCCGTTGGCGGCGTGCTTGGTCCGCATGATTCCTGGCTGCTGATCCGCGGCATGAAGACGCTAGGTCTTCGCATGGAAGCGCATGAGGCCAATGCGCGCGAGATCGCGGCGTTTCTTGCGGAGCATCCGGCTGTCCGGAAGGTCTATTATCCCGGGTTGCCGGACCATCCTCAGCATGAGCTGGCGAAGCGGCAGGCGCTTGGCTTCGGCGGGATGATCTCGTTCGACGTGGGAAGCACCGAGAAGGTAGCGGAGGTGCTGCGTAAGGTTCGGTACTTTACGCTGGCTGAAAGCCTCGGCGCCGTGGAAAGCCTCATCTCCGTTCCGGCCCGGATGACGCATGCGTCCATCCCGAAGGAAAGGAGAGAGCTGCTTGGCATCACCGACGGTTTGATCCGCATCTCGGTTGGCATCGAGGACCGTGAGGATCTGATCTCCGATTTGGCTCAGAGCCTGGAAGGCTAGTAAAGCCGGTTCCGTTCCGATCGTACCGATCTTGCTTGAAGCCGCTCCCAGCACGAAACTCCCTCTACATCGACGCAGTGTCTCCGACCCCTAACTAACTAGAGTTCCATCTTATCAACAGTCTTAACGATGCGCCGCATCGTTAAGCCAAGCGAGCTGCCCATCCTGGGCACCTTAACGATGATGCACATCGTTAAGTACACCAAAAACAGTGAAAAACCAGCCCCTGGGCCTGTTTTTCGGAGCCTAAACGATGCACTGTATCGTTAAGCAATCCCTTGAATAGGTAAAACCAAAAGAGGCTGTGCAGAGCTTACCTGCACAGCCTCTTTTGCTATGCGGTCACCTCCACAAGGATTTTCTTGGTTATTGTTCTTTATTTGACAGGTTAAAGGCAAACGAAGTGTTTGTATGTTCTGGAGAAATGCTAATGTTCGCTTTTGCTCTGGGATTCCTACTATACAACTCTAATTGAGAGGAATCCCAGAGCAACGGCGATCGGAAGAACATACAAACACGCAGTTTGCATATTAACCCACACAATAAATACAATCCAAAAAATCCTGACACCCCACCTAAAAAAATGCGCCGTGATAAACGTCCCAAATTTCGTTTACAATGAAGGAAACATCTTATCGGGCCGGATCGGCGGCCAAGGAGCCAAAGCGGATGCGATCCTTTTCTTTATCCTCGCTTCTAAGGCAGTACCGTCCCCGCAGACTTCGCACCCGAATTCTGCTGGCCGTAGTGTTATTGTCGGTGCCGCCGTTAATCATTCTAGGATATATTTCCTTTAATATTTCGAAAAATACAATCGTGCATAACCATCTGGACAACAACAAGCATAATCTGCAGGCGGCAAGCGAAGTGGCGGATCTTCTGTTCCGGAACGTCATTAACATGCACCGGCTTATTCTCGCCAACGATCAGCTACGCGAAGAGCTGAAGGCAAGCGCGGCGGACGAAAGCCACGTGCTCGATATCCGGACCGCCAACCGCCTGCAAAATCTCGTTGTGCGCAATCTGATCGATACCCGCCACATCGACTCTATCTGCTTGTTTGATCGGGGCTTTCATTCCGTATGTTACGGCAGCGTTGAAGCAAACGCGGGAATCTATGACGATGAGACAAGCCGTTCGGTGATTGGCCAGACGGATTGGTACAAGCGCGCGGAAGCGGCGAACGGCAGGGAAGTATTTTTCAGCTACAATGTCCTTCAGTCCATTAATTCGGGGAATGCCGGGACCTCGTTCTCCAGCGTGAAGCTGCTTCGCGATCCGGCGAGCTTCCGTGTCATCGGATTGCTTATTATTAATCTGAAGAAGACGATATTCGAGCAGGCGATGGGAGACGACGGGGATTTTATCGTGCTGGATACGACCGGCAAGTTTTCCCGCAGCGTCTATGCCCAGAATGCTTCCATTGAACATCTGATCGACCGCGAGGTTGGCGAGGACAGCGTCCTGCGCGAGCTGCATCAGCATGGTTATTTGACGGTTGGCTACCGCAACGCAACGACCAATTGGACCTTCCTTCATATTGTCAAAACCAACGTGCTGCTGCAGGATTCCAACCGGATCGGTACGGTAACGATGCTTATTGCGGGCTTTATCGCGCTTATTGCGATTATTCTGTCCATGTTTGTATCCGGAAGCATTACGCGGCCGCTCCTGCAGCTGAAAAAAATGATGGTGGACTGGTCCAAGGGTTCAGGCGCCTCGGTTCAGGTTATTTCCTTCGAAGAAGACGAGGTCGGGGCGATTGGCGAGACGTTCCGCAAGATCTCATCCGAGAACAAACAGCTGAACGAAAGGCTTATCCATTCGCAGCTAAAGGAGAGGGAAGCGGAGCTGAGGACGCTGCAGGCGCAGATTAAGCCTCATTTTCTCTATAACACGCTGGATTCGATCTATTGGATGGCTATTTTGCAAAACAACGCGGATATCGCCAAGATGACGGTTGCTCTGTCGGAGAGCTTCAAGATCAGCCTGAACAAAGGGAAGGAAACGATCCCGGTGTTCAAGGAGCTCCAGCATATCGAGCATTACATGACGATACAGAATCTCCGCTATAAGTCGCGGTTCCACTATATCGTTGATGTCGAGCAGGGACTGATGAGCATCGAGATTCTGAAGCTGATCCTGCAGCCGCTTGTCGAGAACGCCATCTACCACGGCCTGGAGCCCAAGGTTGGAGAAGGAACGATCCGGCTGACGGGCAGAATGGAGGATGGCACGGCTGTCTTTACGGTGGAGGACGACGGCGTTGGAATGGAAGATATTCAGGCAACGGAAACCGGGTACGGACTTGTCAACGTCAGGGAACGAATCCTGCTCTACTATGGTCACAGAAGCTCGCTAACCGTTCGCAGCGAACCGGGGAAAGGAACAATCGTCGAGATCCGGTTCCGGCCAAATGAAATCAGAGAGGGTTGAGAGACATGTTAAAAGCCGTTATTTTCGACGATGAGTATATCGTTACAGAGGGGCTTCAAATGATGGTGGACTGGTCCCGTTACGGCATTGAGCTGGCGGGTACGGCAGCCGACGGTCTCTCCGCTCTGCAGATGGTCCGGGAGCTTCAGCCCGATATCGTGATGACGGATATCCGCATGCCCGGCTTAACCGGATTGCAGCTGATTGAAGAGATTGCGAAGGAAATGCCGGATACCGCGTGTATCGTGTTCAGCGGCTTTAACGAGTTCGAATATATCCGCAAGGCGCTAAAGCTTGGCGTGATTGATTATTTGGATAAGCCCATCACGCTTGAAAAAATCGACGAAGCGATCAATCGGACCATTACCCGCATCGGCCATCAACAGGAGCACACGCAGCTAAAATCCCAGGTGGCCGCCAACAAGGAAGCTTTGCTGGAGAAAGCAACGCTTGATTTGCTGCTGCTTGGGGAGCAAGCCGTTGCGGATTGGAAGAAGGCCTTCGGGGAAGCTGACGCCAACAGGGTGAAAGGTGTCACCGTGCTTGCAGCCACGGGCAAAACGGAGCGGCTCGAGGAGCATCCGTCGTACCGATTGATTTCTTTCTCATACGGAAAAGAGTGGGTGACCACCGCTTTTCATTACGATTTGCCGGCAGATCAGCTATGGGAACAATTGACGCTCCGTTCACCGCAAATGGAGGAGTCGATTGGCTCCGGGCAGACCTATGCCGATGCGGCAGATGCAGCCAAAAGCTACAATGAAGCGGTACGCGCTCTCAGGTACGCCGTTTTTCTGGAGGAGAAAGGCTGGACCCGGTTCGAGCATGCGGAGGACAGCTTTCCGCATGGCTTAACCGGGTGCGAAGAAGAAATCGTCTTCAACATGCGAACAGGCAATAAGGACGGCTTGCTGCGCCTATTGGATGAATACAAGCATTGCATGGAGGCTGAGCGGCTTAGTCCCGAGTCAGTCGAGCAGGAGGTTCTCAAGCTGGCTTATATCGGGTATCAGGTAGCCAAGGAATCCGGCGGGGATATGAAGCAGCAGGCAACCGTAGCCTACCGGGAACTTGGCGAGATGTCATCCAGGGACCGGATGTTTGAATGGCTCCAAGAGCAGATGGAGATGTTCCTTCATTTCATGAAGGAGGATAAGCATGCCGCCAAGCATAATGCGGTGGAGAAGGCGCTTGCTTTTATCGAGAAGCATTATCTGGAGTCGTTCACCCTGCAGGAGGTGGCCGAGCATGTCGGCATGAATGCCACCTATCTCAGTCTGCTGTTCAAGGAAAAGGTAGGAACCTCGTATATCAAATACGTCACTAAGCTGCGGATGGAGCAGGCGAAGATGCTGCTGCACAAAGGCATGCTGGTCAACGATGTGAGCAAGAAGGTAGGTTATTATAATTACAGGCATTTTACGGAGCTGTTCAAGAAATACGCGGGCGTAACGCCGGGGCAATTCCGTGAAGGGCATGTCGGCGGCAAAACGCATGAGCCAGCGCAGGAGGTGGAGCAGCATGAGTAGGCCGGCCGCGGCAATAGGCCTAATAACCGCGTTATGCGTATTTCTCGTATCCTGCTCGAGCGGCGGCTCGTACGGAACCAATGATGAGCAAATTACGGATCCGACCCGGGTTATTCATTATGTATCGTCGGATCTGGAAGAGCAGCAGCCCCGGATTATCAGCGAGCAGGCTCGCGAATACGAGAAGCAGCATCCCAACATTAAATATGAGTTCGAGAACGTCAACACCTCGGACCTCGTTCAGAAAATCCAGCTGCTGGCGGCAAGCAACGACCTGCCGGAGGTCTTCTCCTACGAATCGGGAAGACCGCTTGAACAGCTGGCGGATAACGGATTTATTTTGGATATCGAGAAGGTGTTCCGCGAGCTCGGCTTGCAAAACGAATTAAACCCGGCAGCCGTGAAGCTGCTCAAGTCGATGGTACGGGACAAAGGGCTGTACGCTTTGCCGCTAGAGATTAACATCGAGGGCTTCTGGTACAACAAAAATCTGTTCGCCAAGTATGGTCTGGCGGTTCCGGAAACCTGGGATGATCTCCTCCAAGCGGCGGAGGTCTTGCAGTCGCATGGCGTTCAGCCCTTCTCGCTGGCGGGCGGCAATAAATGGCCGATCACCCGGCTCATTAACAGCTATGTGATCCGGGTATACGGCTATGACGCGATGCAGCGGGTAGCCCGCAAGGAGCTGAAGGTAACGGATCCGGGCTTTGTCAAAGCGGCCGATACGATCCAGCGGATGGCCCAGCTTGGTTATTTCGGCAGGCATGTGAACACAACCGAGACGGACGAAGCGACAACGATGTTCCTCGAAGGGAAAACCGCCATGTATTACACGGGAAGCTGGAGCCTCAGGGATTTTAACAGCACGATCCGAAACAAGATCGGAACGGATGCCATCGGATTGTTTAACATTCCTTTGGTGAAGGGCGGAGCTGGAACGAAGGATGACTGGCTGATGAACGCGGGGCTGATCACTTCCTTATCGGCGGCAGCGTATGACGATACGATGAAGGATTGGCTGAAGGCGGTGTTTACCGGCTACGGGGACAAGGCGATGCAGGAATACGGCGTAATCTCCGGCTTTAACGTGCAAAACATGCCTGACGATGTGCCTAAGCTGACGCAAATGGCGCAGGAGACCATAGACAGCGTCAAGAACGGCGCTTTATGGTTTGAGGCTTTATTCGATGCCGATACGCAGACTGTTGCCTGGAATAATGCGCAGCTGCTGATTGCAAGCAAGGATTATACCGGGAAGATGTACATGCAGGACTTGCAGGCCGCACTAGACAAGCAGCAATAAGCTGGAATAACAAAATCCCGCAGACCTGGTCCGGTTTGCGGGATTTGTTGCGCTTATCAGCCTTTGACCGCACCGGCCGTCATGCCGGCAACGATTCTTTTGTTGAAGAAGATAAACAGAATAAGCGGCGGAAGAGAGATCAGAATAATATCCGCGAACAGCAAATTCCAGGACGTATTGTACATGCTGGTGAAGTTGTACAGGGTCAGCTGGATCGTAGCGTTTTTGGCACCTGGGAAGAAGTAGAGCGGATTCACGAAGTCGTTGTAAATGCCAACCGACGACAGCACGATAACCGTCGAGGTTACCGGCATAAGGAGCGGCAGAATCATCTGGAAAAACATCCGCATGCTGCCGCAGCCGTCCACGATAGCCGCTTCGTCGATTTCCCTCGGGATTGTCGCCATAAAGCTGCGGTACAACATAACGGCGAACGAAATGCCAAGCGCAACCTCGACGAGGACAATTCCGGACATCGTCTTGAACAGATGGATCGAGTCCAGCACCCATATCGTTGGTACGACGGCGGGAGGAATCATAAGGCCGGCCAGCACAAGAAACTGAATGATGCCCGACCAGCGGTCATTGCGGCGCTGCAGCACGTAACCGGTCATTGCGCTGACCACCACGAGGATAGCGATCGACAGCAGCGTGATAAGCGTACTGTTCACGAAGGAGCGGATCACCATATGGTCTTGCGCGATAAGAACTTCCTTATAGTTCGACCATTGAAGGGACGTTGGCCAGCTTAGATCAAGCTGGGCGGCGTCCGTTTTATTTTTCAGCGAGTTGACAATGACAAAACAGAACGGGACCCAGAAAATAACGATGGACAAGACAATCGCGATAACCTCGAAAACGATTCGTTTCGTGCCTTTCAGCTTCATTACAGATCAACCTCCCTTTTGGACAGAAGCTTAAGCAGAGGGAAGGCCAGCAGGGATACGCCGATAAAAAGAATCACGTTGCCCGCCGTCGAGAGGCCATAGAAGCCGCCTTGATATTGTTTATAAATGATAGAAGCGATCAAGTCCGTGCTGAAGCCCGGCCCGCCTTTGGTCATCGCCCATACGAGGTCGAAGGAACGAAGGCCCCCGATAAAGGCAAGAATAATAACCGAGTTCATCGCGGGTGCCACAAGCGGGTTCGTAATATGCTTGAACCGGTCCCAGGCGTTGCCGCCGTCAATCTGAAGCGCTTCGTAATATTCTTCGGGAATGGACATAATGCCCGCGATAAAAATAACAGTAGCCATGCCAATGCCCTTCCACACGTCAACGAAAGCGACGGACAAGAGGGCGATACTCGTGTCGCCAAGCCAGTCGGGACCAACAATGCCCGCAAGCGCCAGGCTTTTATTAATCAGGCCTTGCGTCGGATGCATCATGCTGCTGAACGCGATGCCTACCGCAATGGTAGAGAGCAGCGTCGGGAAGAAAACGACGGAGCGAAGATAACCTTTGATCCGGAGGCCGGATGTCAGCGCAACCCCAAGCAAGAGTCCGAATACGACCTTGAGACCGCAGGTCACTACCGCATAGATCAAGGTGTTGCGAAAGCCGATATTAAGCGACGATTCCGAGAAAAACGTCTTATAGTTGTCCAGGCCGATGAAATCCCAGTCCACCAGATCCCATCTCGTCATACTGAAGAAGAAGGACATGATGGTGGGCAAGAGGAACAGCACGAAATAAATAATGCCCGCGGGCAGCAAAAACTTGTACGTATAAAACCTTTTGGAAGCCTTTGTTAGGGAAGCCTTCTGCATGGTGAATCTCTCCCATCTTACTATCTTTGCAAAAAGCCCTGTCCTGCCTTAAGGAGCAGGGCAGGGCTGCTGCTTTTACTTCTGAAACATCACCAGCCGGCGATGCCAAGCTGCTTCGCTTGCTTCTCGACGTCTTTATCGTACGCCTTGGCATTGTCCTCCGGCGACTTCATGCCTGCGCCGACTTCAACCGTCAGCTGCGGTAGGCTTGGTCCTTTGAGCGGGGACAGGAACTCAAGGGCAGGCGCGTTGTTGCCGTTATCGAAGTAAGGCATCATTTCTTTTACGCCGGCGTAAGCGTCATCCGGCAGCGTTGCGCCTTTGATCACGTAAGGACCTTCAGGCTTTGCTTTTGTTGCCAGAAGGGCCATGCCCTCGGGCGAAGCGAAGAAGTTGATCCATTTTTTCGCGGCTTCCACGTTTTTGCCGTCCTTATAGATCGCGATTCCGGCAGGCATCCATACGGTCAAAGCGGTTTTGTCCGCGCTGTCGGCAGGCTGGGCGAATACGCCGATATCGTCGATTTTGTCCGGATACGTTGCAAAGATGTTCGAGAGAGCGAAGGTCAGCATCGGGTACTGAACGCCTGTGCCGTCAACGAGCATTTTGAGCGCCTGGTCATACGTGGTGGCGAGGTAGTCCTTGTTCATGTAATCCTTCATCTCGGCAAGCTTTTGGAAGCTGCGGAGTGCTGCCGGGGTATCGGCGAATTTCGCTTTGTTATTGGTGAAATCGTCGGCAAACGTTGGAGCGTCAGCCGTTACGTTAGCGTAGTCGGCCAGTACGATCAGCTGGGAGGTCCAGCTGTCCTTGTAGGAGCCGATGACCGCCGTTTTGCCCGCTGCTTTGATCTTCTCGTTATTGGCTTTCAGCTCATCCCAGGTTTTCGGAACGGATAAGCCAAGCTCCGCATAAACCTTTTTGTTGTAGAGCCAAGCCCCCGCCTGCGATGCGCCGCTTGGCGCCGCATACGTTTTGCCGTCAACGCTGACGGTTGGCAGGAAGGAATCCACCACGTTTTGCATAAACGGTTCGCTTGTCAGGTCAAGGAAATATTTCTCGGGCTGCAGCGCTTTGAACAGGGAGCCGGAGTTATAGAAGCTCAGGTCATCCATTTCGCCGGTTGCCAGTCTTGTTTTTACGAGGTTGTCGCCTTCGTCGCCGCCCGGGCGAAGGTCGAATTCGGTTTTGATGTTATAGCGCTTCTCGATTTCGTCGGCTACCGCTTTAATGCCTTCCGTAGAAGTCTGGTTGTCGATCATTAGCTTCAGCGTGACCGGCTTCTCGTAGCGTTCGGATGAGGCGTCGCTTGTGGACGCCGGCGATTCGGCTGCCGCGGTCTGGCTTGCCTCCGGGGAGTTGGCGGCATTAGCGTTCGCCGCGTTGCCGTTATTATTGTTGCTGCCGCATGCCGTCAAAGCGGATGTAAGAAGCACGGCTCCTGTCAGGGCCAGAATTGTTTTCTTTTTAGATTGTGCCATTCAGATGTACCCTCCTTGTTATGTTCGAGCGTAATCAAGCTGTTCCATTCGTTAGCGGTTCGGGTTTCCGGAGCCCTGTGGACCTAAGTGTAAAGGCTTTCATGACGACTTGATAAGCGCTGCTTTTTTTGGCTCTTGTCGGATTTTTTTTGACAGTGCAGTAACGGCGCGGAGTTTCGCCGGGGGATCCAAATTAATCGTACGCGGGACCCAAAAATCGCTGACATCCAGGCAAGGAGCATCTAAAAAAATCGGATGCTTATCCAAAAAGGCCGGCCTTGCTGGAAACGATGCGAGCGCATACGATTGAAGGTATAAGAAGGTAAGGCAGCAGGATACGGGAGGGTTTATAGATGCTAATCAATCAAACGATGGTCGATAAAGCGGAAGCGTTAATACCTGAATTAATGACAAGCGTGGTTGAGCCGAAATCCGTTGTTGAAATCGTGGCGGATGAGGAGGCTTTTCAAGGTTGGCGGGTTGAGCAGGCAGAGGATCAGACGTGGAAGGAGCGGGTGCTCGGAAAAGGAGACAGCTTTATTCTGGATTTTGGCGATCACCTTGTTGGTTATGTCGGCTTGAAGGTGAAGCCCGTCGGCAGCCCGCCGGATGCACCGTTAAAGCTGAAGCTGACGATAGGGGAAATGCCCTGTGAGATTGCGGAGCCTTTTGAGACGTACAACGGCTGGCTGAGCAGCTCCTGGCTGCAGGAGGAGACGATCTTTATTGACGTGCTTCCCGCGGAGATCAAGCTTCCAAGACGGTATACGTTCCGTTATATCAAGGTGGATGTGCTGGACACTTCGAAAAAATATAACGTGTCATTCGAGCAGGTAGCGTGCACGGCGGTTACATCCGGCGATGTTACCCGCGTTGCGCCGCTGCCGGAAAGCGTGTCCGGTGAATGGTCGGAGATGGACCGCATAGCGGTCAAGACGCTGCAGGACTGCATGCAGACCGTATTTGAGGACGGGCCGAAGCGGGACCGCAGGCTGTGGATCGGAGATTTAAGGCTGCAGGCGCAGGCGAATTATTTGACGTTTAACAACCATGAACTGGTGAAGCGCTGCTTGTATTTGTTTGCCGGCATGCGGCTTCCGGATGGCGCGGTTGGAGCTTGCGTGTTTGAGAAGCCGCATGCTCATGCGGATGATACAAGGCTTTACGATTATGCGCTGTTTTTCGTGGCCTGTCTGTACGATTATTATGAGGCATCCGGGGACAAGGAAACGCTTGAAGAGCTGTGGCCGATTGCCATGGAGCAGCTGGAGATTGGCGTGGAGAGGCTGGACGAGCGGGGAATCGTGCGTGATGACGAGACCTGGTGGAGCTTTATCGACTGGCATCCGGAGCTAAACAAGCAGGCGCCATCGCAAGGCGTATTGATCTATTGCCTGAAGCGCGGCCAAAAGCTGGCCCGCACTCTTGGTCTGGCAGACAAGCAGCAGTATATAGAAGAACAGATTGCACGGACGGCAGAGGCGGCCGTTGCTCAATTATGGGATGAGGACGCGGGCTTCTTCGTCAGCGGCTCCGATCGCCAGATTTCTTGGGCATCGCAAATTTGGCTGGTCCTTGCGGACGTATTGCCGGCGGAGGAAAACGTTGCGTTGTTGGAGCGCCTGTTTGAGGAGCAGCCGGCGATCGGAATGACAACGCCGTATATGTACCACCATCTGATCGAGGCCTTGTTCTCGGTTGGCAGCAGGGAGAAAGCCACTCGGCAGATGCAGGCTTATTGGGGCGAGATGATCAAGGACGGCGCGGATACGTTCTGGGAGCTGTACAACCCGGAGGACAAAAAGCTGTCGCCGTACGGCAGCAACCTGATCAACAGCTACTGCCACGCATGGAGCTGCACGCCAACGTATTTTATTCGGAAGTATCTGATTTAGTTGAGCAGCACGGAGAAAGACCGCTTCGCGGCCGGGCACAAACTGCCCGGAGCGAAGCGGTCTCTTCTTTATTTATACGGAATGGTCACGGTAGACTGCTGGCCGTTGGCGCTGCTCGCATTGACGCGAAGCGAGGATGCCCCGTTGCCAATCGCGCTCCACACCTTAATCGTAATGGTGCCGTTGTTCATGTTCGCGAAGGAGCCGGCAGCCGAGGTTGGTCCGCCGCCTTGCGTATAATCCTCCCAGCCGGTTACGTCATTGGTCGCGAAGTAACCGTAGGTTTCCACCCTCGTCGCGCTTCCGTTGCCATTAAAATCATACGTGACCTGTACCTGAACGCCGTTGCCGACGCTAGTCCCGGAGTCCAGGAACAGGTGGAAGGCGGTTGCTTTGGTTGCGTCGTATGTGCCAGTAATGCCTGTAATGGTATACGTAGTTGGGCTATGCGGATTACCGTCATAGTTTGCTCCGCCCGCACTAGCAATCGTATCGCTTGCTGCCGCCGTTCCTGCCGTAAAGCTTAAGCTGGAGCCCGATTTCGCATAAAGCACATTGCTTGAGAGGGATGCCCCCGCAACGGTGTAACTCGCTGCATTGCTGGTTCCGGCAGAGGTCGTTACGGTTACATTATAGCTTCCTGCCGCAAGACTCGAAGGAACGGTAGCCGTAATGGAGGTGTTCGACCAGCTTGTTACGGCAGCGGCAGCAGAGCCGAATTTAATAGACGATGTACCCTGCGAAGCTCCGAATCCGCTGCCCGTTACGGTAACCGTGCTTCCCGCTGAACCGGAAGAGGGGCTTAAGCTGGTAATTGACGGTCCGCTAGGCGTAACAACCGTTCCAAGCGAGGAAGCGACCGAGCCGGCAGGCACGCTCAAGGTAGCTCCGTCCGAGAACGTAACCGTAATGGCCGAAGTTCCCGGATTGTATGCGACGTAGTTGCGGGTTGAGCCTTTTTTGAATACGCCGTAGGTCGGCACGTTAGCCGTTACGGAAGTATCCACCTGACCAAGCGCCTGCATGTTATACAGGAAGCTGTACGTATGCGCTTTGGTCTCGCCGTCCTCCGGCGTGTAGTTCGGATTCGCGTTAAACAGGCTGATCGCACCGTCCGCATCATACAGAGCCTGGTATTCCCAGAATATATCCGGCCACATGTTCCAGGCATTGCCCCCGCGTTCGGAGGCCGTTTGCGCCAGGAAGGCAGCGGAATAGGAAGGCTTGTAGCCAAGATACGCGGAGGCAGCGGTTACCGGCAAAATATTAATGCCGCGGATCGCCTGCACATCCGCCGAGAACCAGGTTGCATAAACGGACTTGCCGCCCCAGATCATCGAGGAGTAGTTGTGGTTATAGCCGCTTTTGAAGTTGGTTCCATCGATATTAAACCAATATTCGTTCACCGCGTTGACCTCGGTCGTGTACAGGTAGATCCCCGCATCGCGGATAGCCGTATTGCCCGTAGCCTGCCCCCACAGGATCATCGCAGACCAAGCATTAATCGCTTCCGAAGACGATTCCTGGTTATTGCCGTCCGCAAACTCCGAGTTGCCCGATGCCCAGGAATGGCCGGCGTACGGATCGAAGTTGCGCATATAAGGGAAGCTGGTATCGGAGCGGTCCCAGTTGGCAAAGTCTTTGATCAGCATATTCACCATGCCGCCATAGTTAGCGGTTGAAGCCCAGCTTGGATTGTTGCGGGCCACTTCAGCCGCTGCGCGAACCCAATAGCCGTAATGGAAGTGATGGTCATTCAAGGAATCATTCGAACCATAGCTGGCCGGGTAGCCGATAAGGGTACCCCAGTTGCTGTTGTAGTAGAACAGGTTGTTGGTTTTTGTCCCGGCAGTCAAATTGCTGCTCAGCGTTGTCTCCAGATAGTTCTCGAAATTCGCAACGGCTGCCGTATTGCCGGCCAGCTGGGCGATTGGGAGCAGGTTGGCGATCCGGCCCAAATATTTGCCAAGCCAATACGTATCGGTTGCCCCAACGGTATGGTTCGCTTCGGTTCGGACGGACTCGATATAGTTGTTCAAGGTTGCGTTGTTATAGCTGCCAACGGCAGGCAGGTAAGGGAGAATGCCCTGATAAGTAAGCGATGTTGTAAAAGAGGACCCCGATACCGTCTTCATCGTTCCTCTGACGCTGTCGTAGGTGTAAGGGAGCAGCGAGGCCGATGTATTTTTCCACTGGCTGGGATAAAGCGCCATAATCGTGCCGGTCTGCGTGCCTTCCATGGCTTGCGTTGTGACGGAGTAGGTAGTTGACACCTTGCTGGTCGAAGAGTTGTAGGAGTAGTTCGAAGTTGTATTGGTTACGAAGGAGTAGGCATATTGCTTGTAGGCATTAAGAGTAGCCGCCGTATTGTCCGGAAGAACGGCGACCGAGAAGTAGCTTTTGCCGTTCAACGAGTTGGTAAGCGTAGAGGTTCCAATGCCGGACCAGGTGGAGCCGGTAGGTCCAAATAACCCGTAGTGATGGCCGTTAATCGTTACACCCAGAACGCTGCTCGAAGCGCTGCCGGACCAGACGGTTGGGGCGGACGGGAAAGCGAGCTTAGGCAGGCCGCCGGCGTATGTACCGTAGATAAACGGCAGGCCGTGTCCGGTTGTAATCCGCATCGTTCCGCCGCTGCTGAACAGCATCGATACCGTCCAGTCGGAAAAGGCGTCTACCTTGGCATCCGGGAAGTTCGATTGGGCGGAATGGCCAAGGGTGAAATCGTTGACGTACGCGCCAAACATGGCATCCGCGCTGCCGGATTGCACCGGATAGCCGATGCCAAGCCCGTCTGCTTTCGCCTGAACGGCAAGCGGGTGAGGGAACATCACGTCCGAGTAGGCTTTCCAGGCGAGGGAGCTCCACCAGTCATTGGTTGGCATGGCCCCGGTCACATTAGAGGTTTTGTAGATCGTTGCGGGAGGTCCCGTCTGTCCTGCAGGCAGGCTGTTCGTATAGCTTCCCGCGCCTACCGCAATCGTGGCTGCGGCTGCCGGCGAAGTAAACGAGCCTAGTATAGTGAATGCAAATAATGCGGTTAATATCATCCATTTGGTCCATTTCATATCCTTCTTCATCAAGCTCCTCCTCAAAAAAAGGTCTGTGTTCTGCATTCTTCACCGCTGCCATGAATCCGTACCCGACTCCCCGGTCAGGCATCATCGCCTCCCTTCGTAGGTTAAGGACGACAAAAAAGAAGACCTATTCTCCATAATCCAGTGATTGCGGAACCGTCTTCTGTCGTTTACAGCATGAGATAGATTCTGTTTAGATGTCTAAGATGAGGGCAATACGGAAGTGATTGCGATTGATGTGTGTACGAAGCGAAACAAAGAGGAGTGTGGTATTGCGATTTTCGAAAAATTTTCGTGATTTCATCTTGATTATGGTCGCGATTCGTTCATTTGTAAAGAGGGAAGTGGGTGATTTTACAAAAATAGGGCTTAAATCCTGCTTTTATCTACGAAAATTTTCGTAATATCACAAACACAAAACTATGGTATTTCCGAAAAATGACAGGTATGATAGGATGGATAAAAGAAGAGATGAAGGGCAGATTTGCCCACGGAAGTGAGAGATTACGGTGAAAATAACGATTAAGACAATCGCCGAGCTGGCGGGGGTATCCGTGTCGACCGTCTCTAAAATCGTTAACAACTACGATGATGTCGGCACCGAAACGAGAGAGCGCGTGCTGCGGATTATGGAGGAGCACGGGTATGCGGCCTCCAATGCGTCGAAGGCTCCGAAACGCAAATCGCAGCTGGTCGGCGTTGTGTACGCGGGTAAAATAAATGCCGAGTTCAATCACCTTTTCTTTGTGGATGTAATCAACGCCTTCAAGAAAAGAATCGGTCTGTTAGGGTACGACCTGCTCTTCTTCTCGAATGAGAGACTGGATGATTCGGAAGGGGACTATTTGTCCCGCTGCCGGCATTATCAGGTGGACGGATGCATTATTATTTCCGGCGACGAGATTGATTCGGGCATCGGAGAGCTCGATCAAAGCGAAATTCCGTGCATCGGAATCGATCTTGAGCTGACCGGCAACCGGTCCGGTTACGTCATGTCGGACAACAGCCATATTTCGAACCGGGCCGTGGAGCACTTTTACCTGCAGGGATACAAGGAATTTGGCTTTATCGGCTGCTCGGGGACAAGCCGGATCTCGCAGTTCCGGGAGCAATCGTACAGGGAGGCCTTGCAGCGTTACGGCTTGCCTGTCACGGAGGCGTTCTTCCGGAACGGGAGCGACTTTTTCGAGCATTCCGGTTATGAGGCGATGCTGGGGATGATTGAAGCGGGGCAAGTCCCGCGCGCGGTATTCGCGGCTTCCGATCTGCTTGCGATTGGGGCGATTCGGGCAATCAGGGAGAAGGGGCTGAACGTCCCGGGGGATGTTGCCGTTATCGGCTGTGACGATATCGAGGCATGCCAATACGTCACTCCTCCGCTGACAACCGTAAGACAAGATAAGGAGAAGATTGGACTTCTGGCGGCTCTAATGCTGTATGACCTGATGAACGGCCAGCTGCAGTCGAGCTCGGTTATGGTTGCACCGGAGCTGATCGTGCGGCAGAGCTGCGGTGCCGTACGATCATGAATAAGAGCTGTCTCCAGATTCCGGTTACGGCCGGCCTGGAGACAGCTCTTTTGTTACCGTAATATCATCATTGAGAGGCTTCGATAGAAGTTTTCTCAGCGGCGGCGAAGGGCCGTCGTGTTAATAACGCCGTACCGGAACAGCAGCTTGCTGCCCAGCCAGCCGACGATACGGTCGGTCAGGAAGCCCATCAGGCCAAGGCTGATCAATCCGACAAAGATCCAGTCCGTACGGAAGTAAAGTCTGGAGTTCCAGATGAGGAAGCCTACGCCTTCGTTCGCGGCAATCATCTCGGCGCCTATGATCGCCATGTACGAGGTACCCATAGCAAGCCGGATGCCGGTGAAAATATAAGGCGTGGTGGCCGGAATGACGACATGGAGCAAAATTTGCCATTCGGAAGCGCCCATGCTGCGGGCCGAGCGGATCCGGTCCTCTTCAATAGCGAGAACGCCGGTTAATGTATTAATAATGACGATAAATAGGGTTGCGTACATAATGAGGGCAATCTTGGACTGCTCGCCAATGCCGAACCATACAAGGAACAGCGTAATAAACGCGATAGGAGGGATAAACCGGACAAAGTTCAGGAACGGCTCCGCAAAGACGCGGATGGCGGTTACTTTGCCGATGGTAAGTCCAATCGGAATGGCAAGAAGGCTGCCAAGCGCCCAGCCGGCGAATACCCGGTAGAAGCTGATGCCGATATATTTCATTAATGAACCGTCACTGAGTAGCTCCCGCGCTCCTTGCCAGGTAGCGGCAGGACCCGGAATAATCTCCGGACCGTAAATCCATGCGCCAACCTGCCAAACGATGAATGTGATGACCCACAGCAGCGGAATCGTTACCCATTTCTTTTGCAAAACCTTCACGGGTACATGCCTCCTTCCAGCTCGGCGTCAAAGTGGGACTGGATATGGCGCTGAAGCTCGTTCAGCTCCGGGGAGGCCGGATCGCGCGGATAGCCGAGCGGAACCTGATAGATGCTGGAGATCCTGGCATTAGGTCCTGTAGACATAACGGCGATCCGTTGTCCCAGCAGCAGCGCTTCCTGAATATCGTGAGTGACGAAAATCACCGTCTTGCCGGTTTCCCGCCAGATCTGGCTTAATTCCTTCTGCATGATCCGTCTCGTCATGGCGTCCAAGGCGCCAAACGGTTCATCCATCAGCAGAATCGCCGGATCATTGGCTAATACGCGGGCAAGCTGAACGCGCTGCTTCATGCCGCCGGACAATTCGCGCGGGAATTTGTTCTCATGGCCGTACAATCCGACAAGCCGGATATAGCGGTCCGATATTTCCTTGCGCTGGTCCTTTGGCATCTTTTTCATTTTCAGGCCGAACTCAACGTTTTGCCGGACCGTCAGCCAAGGGAAGAGGGAGGAGTCCGCCTGCTGGAAGACAACCGCTCTTTCCTTGCCGGGCTTGTCGACTTCATCGTTCCCGACGCGCAGGCTGCCTCCGGTCTTGGAGACAAAGCCCGCGATCATATTGAGCAGCGTGGATTTGCCGCAGCCGCTTGGACCCAGAAGAACGAAGAATTCCCCGCCCTTTACGACCAGATCGATATCTTTGATGATGTAGTGAACGGAGCCGCCCGAGCCTGGCTTAACCTCCGAGTAACTCTTGTTGAGCCGTTCGATCGTAATCGTATTTGGAGATGGGCTCGTATTCAACATTTGTCATCTCTCCTTATTTCTTATAGGTGAACTGATCGGGTACCGCCTGCTGCACGCTGTCCAGACTCAGCTTATCGGCGAGGTTGAAGTCGTTCTTAATAATGCCGGCTCCCACCATGTAATTCTTCTGATTCGTAAGGCTGTCGAAGGATTGCTGGGTAAAGCCAACGTTCCAGTTGTTCGTGGCCAAATCCCGGATAGTTGCTTCCTTCGGCTGCTTGGTTTCCGCAAAAAGGATGTCGGCCGTTTCGTCCGGATTAGCCGTAATATACTTGGAGGTCTCATCCAAGGCCTTCAGGAAGTTGGCGACCGCCTGCGGATGGTCCTTGATCAAGGAGTTAGGGGCGATAATGGTGCCGCCGATCCGCACCGATGTTTTGGACATATCGGTCAGCTCGTGAACGCCTTCAATCGCCTTGAACTTATCGATCAGCGTAGCGCCTATGACCCAGCTGGCGTCGATTTCGCCCTTTTTGAGCGCAACGTAAGCCTCGTCGAAGCCGCCTTGCCCGATCTCCTTCGTATCGCCTACCGCTACGCCGTTATCCTTCAAATAAACATCCCACAAGTAAGGGAGGAACGTGCCGCGAAGGGTGCTTAGCTTTTTACCCTTTAGATCGGCAGGGGACTGGATTTCATCCCGGACAAACAGCTTCCATTGGGCAGCCGATGCCTCGGTGTCCGTGCCAGTCGCGGCAATAATCGAGAAGTCGCCTTTGCTTACAGCGTTCAGCGACGGGAAGTCCGCGCCCCAGCCGATATCCGCCTGCTTGATGAACAAGGAGTTAATACCCTCCGCAGGAGTAGCGAAGGTAATGATGTCGGCATCAATGCCGTATTTCTCGAGGAAGCCTTTGCTCTTCGCCACGCGGAGCACGGGGTTGGTTGCGGTGTCCGCGATTTTAATCTTAATCGGGTCAGCAGCTGCTTCAGCCTGCTGGCTGTTCGTCGAATTCGCTTCAGCCGCTGCCGGCTTATTATTATCCTTGCCGCCGCATGCGGCAAGGGTGAAGGTAACGGCCAGAACCGTTGCGAGAATACCGAACTTTTTCATCTAACTTCGCCTCAGCTTTCTTCTCCGGATTCGGCCGTGCTTGGATTTTCTTCGACGGTCGCGACGCAGAATGCGCCTTCGCCGTACTCTCCGGTGCCTACGACCTCCACAACCGAATCGGTTCCTTTTGCCGCTGCGCCCGGCACCCGGTAGTCGGCAACGTCGAGCGGAACAATCGCTTCTTCAACAGGCTTCTCGAGCTGAGGCACCCACTCGTAAGGGACGCGGTAAGCACGGTAAACCATGTTGGCGTTAATTTTGTTCTTGTAAGGGGAGATGTACTCCCATACCAGTTCATGCTCGCTCGTCACCTCGAAAATCCGGCCGTCGGCGCCTTCGGTAATCAGCGTATTGCCGTTAGGCAGGCGCTGCGCGGAGCTGATGTACGGGCTGTAGAAACGATAAGAATCGAGCGGAGCCATAAAGCCGGCTTCCGTTGGCGTATACTGCCATTCAATCTCGAGAGTGACCGGATTGATCTCGAGAATACGGGAATGATCTCGGACGGCATTTTTGATGCCGTAAGGAGATGCGGGGTTCGGAAGACCGTAACCGCCCCAGCCGCCGTTATCGAATACAAGCAGATTGCCTTCGCCAGGCAAGCCCTGCGGAATGATATGGGCGTGATGCTGGCCGATAATCCAGCCCAAATGCCTCACTTCCGGCTTCGAGTAGTCCGGGCCAAGCTGCCAGACGATTTTGCCGGTTTGGCGGTCCGTAATGGCGATAATATTGGATTCCCTGGCATCCCAGATAATGTTGTCCGGATGGAAGCGTTCGTCGCCGGCATCGTAAAATTTATTGGGACCTACCCAAGACGCGGAGTTGATATGCATCCAGTCGCCGCCCGTATTGCCGCCGAAGTGACGTCCGTTAGGATCGCGGAACAGCACGTTTTTCGCCGCTTCGTCAAAGCCAAGCTCTTCGAAATGATCGCTTACCGCCCATTGCCACAGGATATTGCCTTCCCAGTCCACTTCGAGAATAACGTCGTCGAGCAGCAGCTTATCGGAGATCTCCGGCTTGGTTACGTTGCGGTGAGCGAGAATGAGGGTGCGTCCGCCGTTTGTCTGCGGCTCCTGTCCCGGAGCATAGTAGCCAACCGGATTGCCTTCGCGCTGGTAATCATGATGCGCGCGCGCCATCCACTCCGGCTCGTAGCCCGGATCCTCTATGTATTCGAGGCGGTTGAATTTCCATACGATATTGCCGTTCCAATCCACCTGCACCAGATCGGCTTCGTCCTGGAAGCCGTATTTCGGATCGCGTTCCTTGGTGCTGCCTACTACGTAACCGCCCGGCAAAATTTTGTTCGGGAAGCCGCGCAGGCCTTTCCACAAATGAACCTCTTTGCCGCTCATATCAATCAGCAGGGCGCCAACGTTGGCCGCCTGGAAAATCGTATAACCGCTCCATGCCTTCTCGGGCAAATAAACCGTTGCTCCGGTTGGATAAATAGTGGGATGTCCCATGCTCAACACTCCTTAAATGAATTGTGATGGTTAAATTAATAATTCAGAAAATAATTTTGATTGGGTTTAGCTGCTGGCTTATTTTTTGGTTTTTCTTCCGTTTTCTCTTCCGCCTTTTGCTCTTCGTATTCCTTGACCATCGCCATGTAGCGCTCCGAGAAGCCTTCCAGATTGGCATAAATACGCTCGAAAATTTCCTTCTGGCAGGCGAGCTCCTCCCCGTTAAAGCTGCCGAACAGGAGACTTACTCCCCGCTTGCCAAGCTCAGGGTACCGGTCTAGCAGCTGCCGGCCTTCCTCCGTAATGTCCAGCCATACGTTCCTGCGGTCGCCTTGCAGGCGCTGCCGCTCAGCGAAGCCTTTCGCTTCCAGCTTGTCGCATAGAGCCGTGATTGCACCGGAGGTCAGATCAAGCTGCTCCGCCAGATCTCCAAGCTTTTGCGCGCCGCCCAGCTGAATGCTCCGGAGAATTAGGAAGCCGGGTAGGGCAATGTCCTCCACGGAGATTTTGTCGCGTTCCTTAACGAATCTGCGGACCATTCTCCTGAACAGCCAATCGTTTTCTTCCATCTGGGTTATGAAGTCTTCCATGTTGTTCTCGCGTTACCTCCTAAAAGAATGTTCACCTAAAGTGCCTGATACAGGGCCACTCGTGATGATTCTTGCTTCGAAAGCATAATCCGAAGAAAACAAAAAAGACCGCAACAGACGTCCCGTGATCGGGTACGTGAGTTGGGCCTTTGGTTATCCAATCGGCTTTATGAAATTAGTTCAACGTTAAAAGAATGAACGTTGAAGGATTATGGATAGATATTAACCCCATAATTCCGACAAGTCAAGTGGTATTTAGAAATAATTTTACGCCTTATGCCTTTCCCTGAATTGAAGCGGGGTCATGCCTTCCTGATCGCGAAAGCATTTGCTGAAATAGCTGGTTTGCGAAAAGCCGGTTTCGAGCGCAATAAGCTTCACAGATAGGGCGGTTGAGGCAAGAAGCTGCTTCGCCCGGAGTATACGTGCTTCGGTCAGAAAGTCGGAGAAGGACTTGCCAAAGGTTTGATTAAATTTCCGGCTGAAATAATGGGTGCTGTACCCGGCAATCGCGGCCGCCTGCTCCAGGGTGAAAGGCTGATTGCAATGGGCGCGCACGTAATTGGCAGCTGCCCGGATTTTGTCCGCGGCTTGATGAACGGACACGTTAAGCTGGCTGGCGGTAGTCTGAATTCTGCTGAGCAGCTCGTACAGCGTGGAAGCAGCCGTGTATTCGTCATCTACTTCGTAGCTTCTGCCAAGCTCAAGGAGTCGCTCCATCAAGGCTTGAGCAGGGGCAAGATCGGGCAAATGAAAGAGCCAAGGCTCATCGAGACCTTTTCCGTCCAAAAACTCCTCCGGCCTTACGCCATAAAAATGGACCCACCGGATACTCCAGGGCTCCCGGACATCCGAATGATACGTCTGTCTAATGCCGGGGCCGTATAGGAAGCCTTGTCCTTGCGTCAGCTCGTAGGTCATGTTGTCCGTGTGCAGATAACCTTTGCCGCCTAGCACAATGTGCAAGTTGTAATAACGGTCCAGGTTGTTTTCGGTTGTGGCAAATTCACGATTGACGGCATGCTCTGGGAAGTCGCTATAGCCGCCGATGAAGTCGGGAAAGCAGATATGACGGGGGAAAATCGGCTTGGGAAGGAAGATATGTTCTTTCATTTTAATCACCTCAGAATAACGCAATATTTTTATACGATAGGTATTATCAGGAGATAAAACAGTCATTATCAAAAAAATCATATGACAATATTTTAATATAGTTCGCATCTTTTTGTCATATCCTTCTGCCCGGGCGTCCACTAAAATGGAGGTAGAAGCAAGATACGCTAAGGAGGATGTCGCTATGGCAAAATCGATCCAAATGGACGAGTTAACATTAGGAGTCTGTTATTATCCGGAGCATTGGCCGGAGGGGCTGTGGGAGGATGATTTCCGGCGCATGAGGGAGATGAATATCTCGGTGATCCGGATGGCGGAATTTTCATGGGCGATGCTCGAGCCGCAGGAAGGGGTGTTTGACTTCAGCTTTTTCACGCGGGTGATGGATCTGGCGCACCGTTTCGGTCTGAGAGTCATACTGGGTACGCCTACCGCAACGCCGCCGGCTTGGCTGACGCATAAATATCCCGAGGTGCTGAATGCAACGAAGGAAGGCGTATTGATTAAACACGGCATGCGCCGCCATTACAATTATTCCAGCTCGAAATACCGGGAGCTTTCCCAGCGAATCGTGCGCAATATGGTGAACGCTTACAAAGACCATCCTGCGGTTATAGGGTGGCAGATCGATAACGAATTTAACTGCGAGAAAAACGTGTTTTATGCCGAAGCCGACCATGCCGCATTCCGGGTATGGCTTAAAGAAAAGTATGGGACGTTAGACAATCTCAATAAAGCTTGGGGCACGGTATTCTGGAGCCAGACTTATACGGATTGGGAGCAGTTACACTTGTCGCAGACGGATTCGCCGAACCCGCATTTGGCATTGGATGAGAAGAGGTTCATTTCGGATAACGTCATTTCGTTCGCCAAGCTGCAGGCTGATATTATCCGCGAGCTGGCGCCGCAGCATTGGGTAACGACTAACGGACTATTCGGCCATCTCGATAATCATAAGATGACGGATGAACTGCTCGATTTCTTCTCGTATGATTCGTATCCGCAGTTCAGCAGCGTTTACTACAACGAGAATGAAACCAAGCCGCTGCTAGACCGTCAATGGAGCATTAACCTGACTAACGTCAGGTCCATCTCGCAGAACTTCTGCGTCATGGAGCAGCAGTCCGGCCCCGGCGGCTGGGTTGACCGGATTGAGATGGGAACGCCAAGACCGGGTCAAATCCGTTTATGGTCGTATCAATCGGTACTTCACGGGACCGATCTGCTTGTCTATTTCCGCTGGCGCACGGCAACGTTCGGTACCGAAATTTATTGGCATGGCATCAATGACTACCACAACCAGCCTAACCGGAGAGTCAGGGAGGTGGCACAGGTAGGCGGCGAGTTCGCGAAGATCGGCTCTCTTATTGCAGGGACTGCCTATCAAGCGGAAGTAGCTTTTATGCAGGATTACAACAATAACTGGGATGGGGAGATGGATGTATGGCATGGCCCTCTGCAGTGGCAGAGCATGCGTTCCTGGTTCAAACAGCTGCAATACCGGCATATTCCGGCAGACACTCTTTTCTTGCGTTCCAATACAACACTCGAGGATTTAGCCAAGTACAAAGTCATCGTCTATCCGCATTCGGCGATTATGACCGATGAGACGGCAGAGCTTCTGACCCGCTATGTGGAGCAGGGCGGCAAGCTGTTCTTGGGTGCCCGTACGGGGTACAAGGATTTGAACGGACAATGCTACATGCGTCCATTCCCGGGTCCGGTTGCCGGACTATGCGGCATTATGGTTGATGACTTTACGCTTGTCAAAGGTAAAGTGAGCGCGGCGGAGCTGCAATGGGAAGGCAGACTGTCCGAAGGCACGAAGGCGGTAGGCTTCAACGAAGTGCTTAGCGTTCAGAATCCGGATGCGGAAGTTGTCGCCCGTTACTCATCCGAATATTATCAAGGGGAGCCGGCTTTAACCCGCAGGAACGTTGGGGAAGGCCAGGTCTGGTACTTAGGAGCTGCTTATAGCGAACCCGTAGTCGACGGAATTTTGGATGAGCTTGGTTTAAGCTCGCCTCTCGTAGACCGGATCTCCGCGCCCGCCGAAGTCGAGATCGGAATTCGCGCATCGAAGGATGCTTCATACGCCTTCCTGCTGAACTATTCGGATAAGCCGGTAACGGTTCAAGTGAAGCAGCGCGTAACGGACCTCCTGACAGGGACAGCACTGGAAAACGATGTAGCAATGCCGGCATACGGCGTTATGGTGTTGGAGCTTTAATGTACGCAGCCCCCGCGGGAATACTCCTGCGGGGGCTTCTTGCTAGGCAAACAAAAAGCCTGCGGCAATCAGCCGCAGGCAACAATAGAGAATATATAAAGGGGGGTCTTGTCTCTTATTATAGTAGCCGATAATGAAAGGAACCTGAGCGGAATATTACAGGAAGGTTACAAGTTCTGCTTGATCCGTCCATTCGCCACTTGGTGTGAGAAAATAAAGTTCTTTAATGTTTGGCTTCAGCCAGCAATGTACAATGAGTTAAAAACATAGAAAAATCACAAGAATTCCTGAAAAGTTTCAGGAGTTTTTTGGCATGATCATATGGCAAGACATTAAACGGGCAGGATAGTTGAAACATATCACGAATAACTTAAGTCATGTAAAATTTAGGAAACATGAAAAAAGACGTTAAGAAAGATCGGAGTGTAAATTGATATTGAAGGAGATTAACTTAATGAAACGAAAAAAAATATTAATTATTTTTGTCTTATTGTTGACCTTCACATCTACAGTCAATGCTTCTAGTTCCTTAAAACAAATCAAAGCGTATATAAATACAGATTTAACTATCGGTTTAAATGAAAAAGTATATATAAGTAAACCAATAGTTTATAATAATTCGACATATGTGCCAGTCAGAGATGTTGCAAAGGCATTTAATTCTGAAGTCATTAATGACAGTAAGAACAACTTGATATCAATTCAAACTAAACCAGAACGAGATGAAATTCCTTATAAGGATGCTCAAATAACTGATTATGTTGCTTTAGGGAAATCTCTAAAAGTAGCAAATAATGTTTCGGTATTAATTAAAGATATGGAGCATGCAACTTATCAAGGTAATGAAAATGTTGCTAGGCTTACTGTTCAAATTAAAAATGACTCTCAACAAGAATATTATTTTAAACCATATTTTTATTTCGAACTTGAAGACATAAAGAAAGAATTTGATTTTAATAACCAGTCTCCGATAGTTATTGGACCTGAATCTGTAAAGGCTAATCAAACAGTTGAATATCAGTTCATTTATCCCAAATTGCCTCAGTCATCAATAGTTAGAATTTCCTTAATGTTAACAAGAATAAATGATTTAACCTGGGTACCACTTGAACCAATTAAATTCTAAGTGAGTCGGTTAATCTATGAAGCCTGATTAGGCATTTCGGGAATAAACTACCATGAAAGAACGAATTTACTTTCATGCTCTGTGGTGCAAATATCAGATGCATGGAAGGCTAACGGGAAACTATAGCATTCCTGTAAAGCGTTAATTATCAGCTTTGCAAAAAGAAGAGCGCCTCGGGTACGATGGGAGTACGCAACGGGTCATAGCCCTTAAAATCCCATCATCCAGGAGGACGCTCTACTATGAAGTTTAAAGCCCAAGACAAACAAAATCAACTCATTGAAAAAATTACCCCTCAGCATCTGGTTATCGGGGTCGACATCGCTCAACAAACACATGTTGCGCGTGCAGTTAACTTCCGTGGAATCGTCATTGGTCATCCACTATCCTTTTCAAATGATGAAGAAGGCTTTCAAGTTCTTCTTCAATGGGTTCATTCCTTGCAAGCAGCTCATAATCTTAACTCGGCCATTGTTGGCATGGAACCTACCGGTCATTACTGGCTTAATATCTCTAGATGGCTTTCGAAGCACCAAATTGAAGTTGTTCTGGTCAACCCACATCTGGTGAAAAAGAATAAGGAAAACCGCGACAATACGCCATCGAAGAGTGACAAAAAAGATGCCCTAGTCATTGCGGACATGGTTAAGAATGGCTACTATGCCTTTATCCGCAACACACCTGAAGCTTTTGAAGAACTTCGAGTCTTTCTCTCAAATCGGGACTCAGTTGTAACGAGACTCGTTAGTGCGAAAAATCAAATCCATCGTTGGGTAGATGTGGTGTTCCCAGAACTGCGGCAAGTCTTTAAAGGCCTTATGTGCAAGGGGGCATTGGCCACGCTCCGTCTTTTCCCGACACCCGAAGAACTGGGGGAATTGCAGGCTCACGATGTGGTGAGCGGTTGGAAATCCCTTATGCAGCGTCAGCCTGGTGAAAGAAAGGCCCAAGCTCTTATTACTCTTGCTCGTCATTCAGTTGGATCGAAACAAGCTACGTCTGCGTACAAGCTTCATTTAAAGCAACTCCTAGCTGAATACGACCTTGCTTGCCAACAACTGCAAGTAGTTGAGGCAGAGATTATTGCTGTGCTAGACCGTATTCCTTTTGCTAAAGCAATGCTTGCTGTCAAAGGGATTAACGCGATTTCACTAGCGGGCATTCTAGGAGAGGCCGGGGATTTAAGCGGCTTTGCGCATGGTAATGCATTGCTTCGGCACGCAGGTCTCAACCTTGCAGAAGCCAGCTCGGGCAAGTGGACGGGACAGATGAAGATTAGTAAGCGTGGACGATCTCGCCTCCGACGGTTTATTTACATGATGGCCATGAGTTTGGTTGGGAATAATCCCGAATTCAAAGCAATGCATACGTACAATGTACAAGTGAAAAAGATGAAGAAGATGAGATCGCTTATGAAACTGTGTGGTAAATTAGCTCGAATACTCGTTGGAATGGCACGCAGCAATGAAGCGTACAATCCACATAAGACAATGCCGATTCAACTAGCAGCTTAAGCAATAATTTAACCGTTTCGTTGTACGAATGTTGGCTTATTCGCAGGATTTCAAAAGAAAGCACGGGGTACCGGATGTATTGAACCAAAGGGCACCGACCCGTAACTATAGCAAGACCGGCCTCCACCCCTTGGACAGGCGTAACGAAGGAATGAGAGGGCAAAGACCCGTTGAGACATGGGAGTGAAAACCACCAGGGGCGGCGTGGAGAATGCGTGCAGCATATGGAATATTATGGGGCAACAAACCTCCCCTCTATTTCATCACGCCTTCATGTTGTTCGGGTCTACTATAATGGCTCTCTTACTTTCATTCTGTAATTCTGGCAAGGGTGAAATCCTGCGAATAAGCGAGCATTTGTGAGAAAATGAATCGTACCGAGGGAGCTCAACAACACGACAGCAGCCGGCATATATAGCTAGGCTGCTTTTTGCTGAACTTATGGGCAGTTTTGCTTAGTTAGTGATACTATTGTTAATAGGAGGAATTCTAATAAATTACTGGAGTGATTTATATTGGATAATACCCGAGTCAAGGCATACTTCGGTATCTATGGGGATGCCTTTCCTATAAATGAAGTCACGCAATTACTTAATATCGAACCAACAAATACATATAACAAAGGTGACGTTATCGTCAGACCGAAGAATAACAATGTGGTTAATACTACTGTCAAATATAGAAAAGAAACCGCTTGGGTACTTAGTACAGATTATCAAGAATCCTATGATGTTACTGAACAATTGAACGAGATACTAAGTCCATTGAAAAATAAATCAGCTATTATAAATCGTTTAAAAACGAAGTATAACCTGGAGTGCCAGTTCTCTATTGTGATAATTATGGAACATGGTTATACACCAGGTTTGCACCTTGATAACGAACTGATTGAATTTGCAAATAGTATAAAAGCTGAGTTTGATATTGATTTGTATGCAAACCCGTATAAGAGCGATGTAAATTAAAAATCGTTCAACTACCATGAAAGAACGGATTATCTTTGATGCTCTGTGGTGCAGAAAAGTGATGCATGGATGGGACGGGGAACGATAGAATAAGCACATGAGGCAGCCGACTAATTCGAGTCGGCGAGAGGAGAAAATCAAAAAAAGAAAAACGCAATGATGTTCTCATTGCGATTATTACTTCATATTTTTTTCTGCTGATTGATTGATAATTTGAGTGCGATTTTTTCTATTACAGGGTCCTCTTTTGTGATACCCAGCTTCTCTAAAACAGCCATCATCAATTCATAGTGAGCGAATCCCTTGCTGGTTATAATATTTTGATTCACACAAACATCTGTATTTAAGAAAATACCACTATTAAGATAAGAGCTGAAGTGTTCTTTGATATAAGGCATACTTGTAAAGTTTCCTTGAATTAAATTAGCAGATGCTTGAATTATCAACTTGAATGTATAATCCCCCATCAGTTACGATGGCTTTACCATCGGAAGATAAAGTGTCCATTTCCACGGGAGACTATAGTTCAACAAAAACAGTGCAGCAGCCGATCAATATTGATCGGCTGCTGTTGTATACATGAATTAAATCTGCGGGCGGCGCCATATATCCTTGAAGTCTACTTTGCCCCAGACATTCATGCTGATGCCGTTTAGCGAAGTTTGATGGCTGACCGCTCGGATATGATGATGCAGGAAAAGAAGGTAATACTCATCTTTAAGCTCATCTTTAAGCTCTCGAAGAATGGAAAGCCGTTCCGATTGATCGGGTGCACGTAAACAATCCGTTATCCGATTATCTATGGTTTGTTTCCACTCGGGCGGGAGAAGATTCCGAATCAAGCTGCTGCCAGCACGGAATGTATCGATCAGCGTAATATCAACCTGCTCGCCAAGTACTTCCCCAACCGATATCATGTCGGCCTGTATCATGACTTCCATTTCAACTAATTGCTCAACTGGGACTACTTGAATATCAATTTGGATACCCAGTTTTTCGCAAGAGCTTTGTATCCATGCGGCGTTTTCTCTATTGAAGGGATTATCATACGTATATAGATGTAAAGTCTCTCCATTATAAGCGGATGCTGCTAGAAGCTCCATTGCTTTGGAAGGATTGTAAGATGCTTTCTCGCGCTGCATTTCGCTTTCATTCTCCTCCGTGAAGATAAATCCGTTAGCTGGCATCACCCGAGATCCGTTCAAGCTGCCGATGATTCCCCACCGGTCAAGGCCTAAGTGAATCGCCTCCCGCAGCCGGATATCCTGCAGAGGCCCCCGTTTGATTTGATTAAAGATCAGGTAGTTACATCCTTGCTCAAGTTCCTGCAGGGTATTCAGTTCTTGGTTAGCTACAGCTTCATTCGGTTGCGGATCGTAGTACAGCATATGCGTATTCTCCTTCGAAGCTGTTTCCAGAGCTGATCCTTGATAATTCGGCCATATCCAGATCTCAATGCGGTCTAGATGCGGGCGACCCTCGAAATATTGTTCATGGGCTTCTAAAACTAGCATCGAAGAATTGTTCTTCACGATGCGGTATGGTCCAGTTCCGTTAGGCATGTCGGAAGGCTCTTCATCCCAGCCGTTTGGAACAATATAACAGCGATCCGTGCTGAGTATATTAGGAAATGCGGCTATCGGTTCAGTAAGCTCAAAGGTAACGCTATGTTTGCTGGATTCATAGATATCCGCTATGAAATCATTCATCCAATCAGAGGGAGAGCTAACGAGCATGCGCTTAAACGAATGGATGACATCGCAGGGAGAGAAGAGATGACCATCATGAAAACGAACCCCTTTGCGCAGATAGAACGTCCATTTCTTGAACGTTGCATCAGACTCCCAATGATGCGCGAGACTCGGAACCAATCTCTTCTCCTTGGTAGAATATCCGACAAGTTTGTTCATCAATTGCCTAAGCCAGTTCAAATCCGAGCTGCGCAACACCTTTGCAGGATCTAGTACAGAAACCTGCCGAGAGTATGGAAGCCTTAATATATCGAGTTCCTCTTCATTGGATTGAATACCGAAATGGAGGTTAATCCCTCTCATAAATTTCTGTTGCTGGATCTCATCCAAAGAGGCGATTAATTGCCAGGCTTCCTGAATGCTTTCCTTTCCAATCAACTCGTGAATCTTGCGCTCAGTAAGCTCTTGTCTTGCCAAGAGAAATTTGAGCTCCGATTGATTCCCGCGGCCTCTTCCGGGTTTCCAGTCAATGAGATGCTCGGCCGACATTCGCTGCAGGACGAGCGTCGTATTTCGGTGGTGCAATCGAGCGCTTCCGCAATCTCTTCCAAAGGTACCGGGAAAGCTTGGAAGTCAGCGATAGCGCCGAATCGGTCACGCAGCTTTTCATAATAATCCATTAGCTTCATAACAAATTATCACCTCTAAAAATTGGTAATAGCAAGCCGGTGAGGAACGATAATCAGAGATGATCATTATAAACAAAGACGGCTCAATAAAAAAGGTGAAACCAATTGACCGCAGTATTCACTTTTTACTGTTTTTTTAAACCTTTACAATTCGATTAGGCTGGTCTGATTACGATGAAAGAAGGAGTGTGTAAATGAATAAGATTAAGGTTATGTCCAGCTTAGTGCTTGCGGTAAGCTTATCCGCTTCCGCGGTGACTGCTTATGCAGGAGACAACCATTCCATTCGCATAGACGGTGTTTCCGTCGTATCCGATGCAAAGCCTGAAGTAAGGAATAGCCATGCGATGGTTCCTCTGCGCGTCGTCAGCGAGAATCTGAGAGCTGCCGTCGATTGGTCGAAGTCGGCCGTGACGATTAAAAAAGACAATATTAATGTAACAATGAAATCAAACAATAGCGCAGCTACGAAGAACGATGCGACCATCCAGCTGGATGTCCAGCCGTATGTGAAGAATAACCGAATCTATGTCCCGCTGCGCTTTATCGCAGAAACCTTCAACTGTAAGGTTAATTATATGGATGGTGCAGTAACGGTAGACACTTTGCCGCTGATAATAGCTGGCGTTCAAGTAAAAACCTTGCAGCAAGAATATCACATGACGATGGGCGGCGTTGTTCGGCAAATCAACGGGAATGCCATTGATTCGGCCATCTACGAATTCTTGGTCAACAACAAAGGTGCTAAAGTCGCTGCTCCGGCTAGTTATTCATGGAGCGTGAATATTGATGTTCCGGGTTCTTACTACAAAAATGCACAGTATGATTTCTTGGATACGAAGAACAAGATTATGACTGGAGTCGTATCATCTGCCTTATTACTTAGCCCATTGGCTGCTCATGCAAAAGAGACCGTATCTCTAAAGGGGTAGATGGTTGATAATCGAGTGTTTATACCTTTGAGAGCCGCAGCTGTTGGAGTCGGGGCAATAACAACTTGGAATCAGATCCGTTACCAGTAAAAGGATCGCAGTGGCGGATCCTTTTTAACGCGAAATATAAAAAATAAAAACAAATATGCTGCCAGAAATGCAGTAAAACAAAGACGGCTCAATAAAAAAAGGTGAAATTAATTTACCGTTTTTTCACTTTTTATATATTATTTGAACCTGCATAATGTTTATTAATCAAGAATCCTAGTTATAAGGAATCGAGAAGATTAGGCGAGTATGATTATGAAGAAAGCAGGACCATGTAAATGATAAAGAACAAGGTTCGCTGAGTCTATGTCAATCCAGACTTACAGTTTTTGGCTTCTAATCTGTAAGTATAGGTGTTAATATTCATGAATCAATTAATTTTCCGCTTAAATGAAAAATTATGGAGGTTGAAATGAAGAAAACAGTATTAGTATGTGTAAGTGTAATGAGTGGCGCTTTAATGATGGGTCCAATGAGCTCTTATGCCGCAAACGATGATTATGATGCATATGGCGGAGTAAACGGTTTGCTTTCTGAGGGTAGATTATATGCCCCTCTCCGTAGTATGGCGACGAATAATCTATTCCAATACGATGAAAAGCTTGATAAATATCTTGAAGTGAAAATAAATTGGAATCAGAAGACAAAAACTGCTTCACTAACTAAAGGCGGGAAGACTTTTACTGCTACTGTTGGTAATGGAGTATTGTTGAAAAATGACACGGTGTATGTACAATTTAAAGCTCTAAGTAACTTCTTCTATCCGAACGATTATATTAAATGGGATACATCTACTTTGACAGGAAGCTCTGAGCACATTACGGTTTATGCTCGTCCACTGACAGATATTCAAGCATTGACTCTTGCAACAAATGCGATGTCCAAGAAGAAACAATGGATTCAATATCATAAAAATAACGCAGAAATAGGTCTTCCTGAGTCAGAGTATATTCAATGGAATAAAAGTCTTACTAAATTTAAAGCGGTCTTTAGTTCACATGGGATTGTTGGCGATTATGACTATAGCTACGGAATTGAAGCGGAGATGACTAAGAAGGCTAATGATTGGGCTATTACATCATTCAATTATATGGATAGCACAAGGATGTATTATCCTTAATCATGCCTGAGCAACCGCTAGTCTGGTCATTAGTGGATAGGCATTAAAAAGGCAACACTTCTTCTTTGATGGCATTACCCTGAAGATAGACAACTTGCGCGTACATGAGAGCCGTATGGGAAAGCATCCCTACGGCTCTTTAATTTTTGATGAGCGTTGAAATTATTAAGAAGGTGTTGTTGTCGCAAAAGAAAACGATAGAATACTGGTTGTTCGCGAGAGGGCTCTTTTTGGTCAGTAAATATTGGGATTTTAGGGATGCGTGATGGAAAATGGCTCGTCTAGTAGTGAGTGGGCACCATATCACAAATAGTGGTAAAGCGGAAAATTGAGTTAGTGGTAAACGAAGGGCAGGTTACCGCAACATTACACATATTGAAACGTCTACATTATTAAGTTGAGAGGTGGTGTGTAATGAAGGTCAAATTCATTCTATTATTCATATGTTTTTTGGTTCTGGGGGCTTGCTTAAATGAAGACAAGATACAAAAGATGGAGAACTATCATCCAACTAAAATAGTTATTGAGCGGAAGGGAAAACTGCAATCGATAACGCATCAGCCTCCTGCTGAGTATCAAGTAGATACGATGGAAATGGTAACCTCAATATACGAATCCTTGTTAAACTTAAAAGTTGTACCCAAAGATGCCATTATTCATTGTCCTGCCGATTTTGGCATATCTTATGATTTGGCTTTTTATGAAGATGGAAATCAATTATTTACAGCGAATGTGGAGGCTGGGGGTTGCCGTTATGTTCAATTTCAAGAAAAAGAAGCTTACCAATCAACTGACTCATTTTGGAAGCTGATGAAAGAAGCAACAGGAATGACCGAAAGTCAGCTTTGGGGCACTCCCGGCTCATTTTGAGTTATTTGGCTTCCCGCAGCCCGTTATTTCATATTTTGCATTGAAAATGATGACATCTCAGACTCTAGATTATCATAACAATTTGTTCAACTACCTTATGGAGGCTACTTCTTGAAGCGAATAGGAATTAGATTTTTAGCCTTGTTTTCGGTCTTCTTTATCGGAAACCTTATTCTAAACGCGATATTTAAACCGGATTTGGAAGTTAGAAAAGCGGAATAAATCAATTATGGTGAAATTCGCCCTTTGATCAGTTATTTTTTCCTGTACAATTCAGGTAAAAAGAAAAGGAGGATGCTCCTATGTTGTCGGAAGATCCCAGCATTATTTTAATTACCGGGATAATGGCAAGTGGAAAATCAACAGTGGCGCAGCTACTCTCGGAACGATTTGAGAAATCGGTGCATTTGCGGGGAGATATTTTCCGAAGAATGATAGTGCATAATCGTAAAGAAGTCCGTCCAGACGCGGGAAGTGAAGAATTGGATCAGCTACGCCTACGATATCGGTTGGCTGCACAATCCGCGGAGACGTATCACGAAGCAGGGTTTACGGTTATCGTTCAAGATGTCGTCATTGGACCGTTGTTGTATGATTTTATCTCTTATATCGAAAGCCGCCCTCTACATGTGGTGGTGCTCTGCCCGCACTCGTCGGTTGTTACGGTAAGGGAATCTATACGTTCAAAGAAAGGTTATGGTGTTTGGACCGTAGAAGGGTTAGATAGTGTGCTACGAAATGAAACACCTCGAATTGGTCTGTGGTTAGACTCATCTGAATTAACTCCTGAAAAAACCGTTGATGAAATTATCACAAGATTGCAGAATGAAGCGGTAATATTATAAGTGATTGAGCGAGAAACTTCGATTCGGAACGTTCCTTTTCTTCCCGGAACCCCGCTTGAACAATTCAAAGCGTTGATGCCTATTTTTCCGTTGTCACCGGGCTGATGATTCAAGAGACTCATATTGGCGAGGGGGATTAGCAGCGGGAAGCAGACTGTTTAATCAAGTTCCTGACCTGACAATTAAAACATTAATTGAAAACAACAAGCCGGCAGCAGATCAGAGATCCATTGCAGGCTTGTTGTTGAAGTACCTAATACGAATTACGGAGCGCATCACGGCTTACTGGAAGGTGTTCTTTAATTCGTTGCGTGTTGCTTGATCAAGGTAACATCCTTACTGTTGGCATCCTTATCATCGAAAGATGCGCGGAAAGTCGGGAGCAGCTGATCCGCTACCCATGTATGCTTTTCCACTGAACCATTGCCAATAAAGATCTCGATATAGTATGTCTTCTCCGGCAACCGTAGGATCCAGAATTGAGAGTACGTGACGGAGAACGGTTCATTATGGCCGGCCACAAAACCGAAGAAACTACCGTCGCTTGTCTTCAACGTCCGCTTCTGAACCGTAAACCAGGAAGTATGGATTTGCTTCTTCAGTTGCTCCAACGCCTCGTTCTCCATCAATGGCTTCCCGCCGTCATCCGTCCATATCGTAACAGTGAAACTAGCGTTCGGATTCGCATTTAGCGATCCACTCCAGTTCCAGGCTCCCGGATGGGGCTCGAATCCAAACCAGCTTGTGGCGGTCGGTTCGCTCGGGTTATAAAGCGGTGCCGCGATCGACCAGCTATCCTTACTGCTGCCTATACGATGCTTACCGTCGACGAGAATATCAGCCGCTCTCGTAATACGAATCGTCTTATTCTTCCTGTCAAGCTTGACTACGGCTTCAAGGGACTCGGCAAAAACCCGCAACGGAACCATAAGTGAGCCTTGCTTCTCTACCGCCGGCTGAGGAAGTTTTACAACTTGGCCGCCCACTTGAGCTTCCAGTGCGCCAAGTTTTACCAAAGCACTGTAATCCCGATACGATTTACTATTCAATGAGAAAGACTTTTCATGGGCACTATTAAAAAATTGAATGTTTAGCTCGAAAGCATTCATTAACACTCTAACGGGTATCATTGTGACGCCTTTTGTTTCGTACATACCTTGAACTTTTATTTCTTTGCCATTTACTAAAGCCATATCGCTGCCCAGCTTCAGCTCAATCTCTATTCCCGCAGGTTGAACATCGGCAGCACTTGTCACCAACGGAGAAGCAGACAGCCCTCCTATTAACAGAGAAACAATTAATATAACCGCCACTAAATAAGCGATTCCGTTCCTCCGTTGCTGCATAATTTGCAGGTTCAACGAAATGCACACCTCCTCTTTTTTACTCTAAAAAACCGTAAAGTAGGTAAAATGTTTTCGTTCATTTTACTATGGTTTGGGATTAAATGTATATAAATACTTTTTATGCATACGTACTAATTGCTAACCGCGTTTGATTAGTTAAAAAACGCCCTAACCTATAATAGCTTGTTGAGTTAAACGCTTTTTACTTTAGCACGATCGTACGAATATGGCTTGAGCTATTAGCTCGATCAAATTTAAGTTGTAAAAACAGGTAAAGTTATATGTAACTGGCGAAGCATGGAGATCCATGAGGAGGCATATAAGTTAGAGCCGTACGCCTGGGCTGAGGTAAGGGGGATTCCCCTTACCTCTTTGTGTTTATTCGAGAGGAGCAGATGCAGATGAACAAACTTCAACACGCTTTGTTTGAGAATTTATCCCGGAAGAACGCTTATTGTAGGTGTGACTCCTTCAGGATCGCATTATGTACAGGTGGTTTTAGTATAAGAAACAAAGCCTTTGATCCTGCTCTAGTGGAGGACCCTTCGCTCATAATTTATTGTTGATGTGCAGAATCAGGAAATAAACTTAATAATTCGAAATAAGCATTCAACTAACGGCGAACGATAGTTCAGAACAATACTGCGGCAACTGATCAATGGATCAACTGCCGCCTTTATTTAAGTGCGAGCAGAATAACTCAATTTTAGTCGGATAAACTATCCAGTAATAGTGAGCTTAAAATAGGATGTTCTGACTCATAACTGCCTTCTCATCATCGAGAAAAACTCTCATCCAAAATAATAGTAAAATTTGTTGACATGGAGTAAACTCCATATTTTAAGATACAGATGCAATTGAAAACGAAACAGTTTAACTGGTTAGAGAGGTGGAAAAAGATGGAGCCTGTATTTTCAATCGCAGAGATTTCGGAGAGGTCAGGACTCAGCTACGACACGATACGGTATTATGTCAAGATTGGGCTCCTGCCGCCGACGAAGCGTAAGGAAAACGGGCAGAGGGAATATGGCACGGTCCATCTGGAACGGCTGAACTTTATTACACGTATCAAACGAACCGGCATGCCACTAAGAGAAATTAAACGTTACATGTCCTTGGCAACCGCCAAAAATTATGAGAGCTGTTATGACGTACTTTATAAGCATAAACACGAAATTGAATCGCAAATGGTGGAAATAAAGGCAACATTGGAGTTAGTAAATTATAAGCTGGAGCATTTTAAGGACCTAATGAAGAAAGCAAGTTTAGGAGGAGAATGAACATGAAAGAAGATAACAACTATCAAGTTACGCCTCAAAAACCAATCCATTCGGGCTTTGGTGCTCAAACAACCGCACGGGAAGTACTAAAAGGCTGTGATTTGAATGGAAAAATCGTTATCATAACCGGCGGGTACTCGGGCATCGGACTTGAAACAACCCGCGCCTTAGCTGAGGCAGGAGCAACAGTCATTGTACCTGCACGTACACCAGAGAAAGCTCTCACCTCGGTTGCAGGCATCCCAAGAGTTGAATTAGAAGAGTTGGACCTGATCAATCCTGCTTCAATCGAGGCATTTACGCAGAGGTTTCTGGACTCTGGACGACCGCTGGATATACTGATCAACAATGCCGGTATCATGGCTCCTCCCTTAGTACGTGACGCTCGAGGTTTCGAATCCCAATTTGCAACCAATCATTTGGGGCACTTTCAGTTAACACTGCTGTTATGGCCTGCTCTGAAAAGGGCGAAAAACGCGCGGGTGGTTTCTGTTTCTTCAACAGGTATCCGCTTCGGTGGCGTTGATTTTGAAGATCCCAATTTTGAACAGAAGGAATACGATAAGTGGAAGGCATATGGCCAGTCCAAATCTGCTAACGCGCTATTTGCCGTTGCACTGGACAAGCGTGGCCAATCGCATGGTATCCGCGCGTTTTCTGTACATCCAGGAAGAATTATGACTGATTTAGTACGTTTTATGTCAGAAGAGGAAAGAGCTGCAGCAACTGGAGAACTAAAGACAACGGAGCAGGGTGCAGCTACTAGCGTGTGGTGCGCGACCAGTCCTCAACTTGAGGGCAAAGGAGGCGTTTACTGTTTAGATGTTGATATTGCCGAAGTCATTACGGCAGAAGCTCCACAAGGGCTGAGTCAAAAGCTAACTGGTGTATTTCCTTGGGCGATTGATCCGGACCTCGCGGAGCGACTTTGGCAAATCAGTGAGAAGCTGACTCGCATAAAATTTAAAGCTTAAATTGTTATAGCAGCCGGTCAATATTGACCGGCTGCTGACGTTTCTCAATAATGAAATTTGCTATTAGAGGGATAGTATTTATGCTTTGTCAATCGGATTAACGCACAGTCCGATTATTTTTTTAGTCATAAGGTGTAATATTATTTTTAGGAGGCTTTATGATGAAAAGGAAGGTTAAAAAGATAAAATCAATAATTCGGGATTATGGCAAGCGAATAGACAGTTCCTTTAATGAGCTTGAATATTTGAATGTTCAATTCAGTAAAGATGCCGGTTTCTTACCGCAAAAATTAAAAAAGAAAAGGATTTGATTTACTAATACTAACATCAGAAATTGATATATTAAGTTGTCTGTAGGGCCCCTTTGTCTTAAACAAACGGGTAGGAATAGCTCAACACACCAAGAAGCAGCACGCGATCCGCAGCTGCTTCTTTTTATTAATCATCGATTGAAATACCTGCGGCTTTTAAGTGTCCATGAGTTAGAATTTTTCCGAATTGAGAAGCGAGTTCCTTTGGAGTATAAGAAAAATCATTTTTAACCCACCATATTACAATGCCCATAAAAGTAGATGCGATATATTGGAGTAATAATTCCTTTGAAATCTTCAGGGTAGTATTATCCAAGCCATCTTCCACTGTATTTTTTATAATTTCCTCCATTTTTGATTGAAAACCATAAATTCTATTCTCATCAAGTAACAATGCTTTGTAAAAGGGGATATTATCCTGAATTTTCTCCAGTATGGTTTGCATTAATTGCTCAAGCTTAGAGCCACTAACAGGAGATTTACTGCTCGAACAAAGATTGAGTGTACTATTTAGTTCTTCTAATAATTCATCCATAGACGCATTTAACAAATCGGGCTTGTTCTGATAATGAAGGTAAAATGTATTCCGGTTAATCATCGCCTTATCGGCAATATCTTGGATCGTAATCCCTTCATATCCCTTCTCATTAAGAAGCTCTATAAACGCCTTTTTAATCGAATGCTTGGAGCGAATGATACGCAAATCAGTTTTTTTGTTCATTAAGACTCGTTCCCTTATATTTTTTTGTTAGATATACGACATTTGAGCTGAAACTGCATTTTATCTCTCATAATCAGAAATTTTAAATATTGAATGCTGATCTTTTATTAATCATAATAAACACAAGATAAATATACAACACATTGACCATTATTTATCTTATTGGTAATTAACTCTAACTAAAGGAGAGATTTTAAATGAAAACTATAGCGATTGTTGGAGCAGGAGATGGATTAGGAATGTCCATTGCAAAGAAATTCGGACAAAATGGCTTTCGTGTAGCTCTTATTGCCCGAAATAAAGAAAAGCTGAACCAGCTGGTTAGTGAATTAGAACAATTGGGAATCGAAGCTGCTCCATTTCAAGCAGACATATTAAATAAAGAACAAATTGAGATGGCATTTACCGTTATTAAAGAGAAATACGGATTTATTGATGTTCTTGAATACAGTCCAACGCCGAGCATCAATACAGTAGCACCAGCATTAGATGTAACCGAAGAAAATGCCTTATACCAATTTCAATTCAATGTTTTAGGTGCTTTATCGAGTGTCCGGCAAGTGCTGCCGGAAATGTTGGATAAGCAAAGTGGTGCCCTGTTATTTACGACTGGAGGCGCTGCAATCCACCCAGTACCGATGATGGGTAATGTCGGAATTGCAATTTCAGGACTTCGTAATTATATCTTTAATTTGAACAGCGAATTATCTGACAAAGGTATTTATGCGGGTCACCTTTCGATCGGAATTTGGATGCAACCGAATTCAGGAGTTCAAGACAAAATCGCTGATATTTGGTATGACATGTACACCAAAAGAGACAGGGTAGAAGAGTTTATAACTGAAGATAAATATAATTAATGGAGTAAAAATGTGAATATCACTATTTTCGGTGCAAGTGGTACAATTGGACAGCTTGTAACACAATTAGCTTTAGAAAACGGAGATTTCGTAACGGCATATATTAGAAACCCCAAAAAAATCAGCCTCAAACATCCCAATTTGACCCTTGTACAAGGGGAACTTTCAAATACTTCAACCATCGAGAGGGCAGTCGCTGAAGCGGATGTCGTAACCAGCACACTGGGACCAGCATCTGACATGTCACGAAAGCTTAAAGGCACGCCGATTGCCGATGGACACGAACTGATTGTTAGAGCGATGAAAAAGCTTGACAAAAAGAGGTTAATTACACTTGCGACGCCAGCGTTGCAATCGGATGACGATAAGAAAAACATTTCAACGATACTTCCAGGTTTATTAGCCAAAGTGTTCCTTCCAAACGGTCATGCAGAAATGAAGAAAATGGAAGGGATTATTAAACAATCGAACCTTGATTGGACAGTCGTTCGAATTATTAACCCCAATGTTAAACACAAAGGGCAATCTTATGACTATTCATTCGGAGATAAATCGGCTAAATTATCTGTTTCTAGGGAAAATGTTGCTAAATTCATGTACTCTGCCGCTCGTGATAAACAATTGATTAGAAAAATGCCTATTATTTATAATAAATAAGCTCACTTCCCAGGTTATTAATAATTTTTAGTGAAGGAGCATGCAGAATGAAAATCGAGATATGGTCGGATTATGTTTGTCCATTTTGCTATATTGGTAAACGACGATTAGAGAAAGCACTGGAGCAATTCGCTCATCAGAATGAAGCGGTTATTGAATATAAAAGCTTTGAACTTAATCCGCAAGAATCATTCTACTCAGTTAAAAATATGCATCAATTGCTCTCTGAGAAACATGGTATGAGTATCGAGCAAGCGAAAAAGGCACATGCTAAACTTGAACAACAAGCGGCATTGATTGGTCTCGTATATAATATCGACCAGGTGAAGCCCACCAATACGTTTGATGCTCATCGTTTAACCCAATATGCCAAATCTGTTGGTAAAGATAAGGAATTAGCAGAGAAGCTGTTCTATTCTTATTACACGGACGCCAAGCTAATTAGCGATCATGATACATTAGCAGATATTGCAGAATCAGTTGGAATGAATAGGGACGAGTCAATGGAAGTTCTCCATGATCCATCCAAATATGCTAACGAAGTGCGTTCAGATGAAGCCACAGCAAAGCAATTAGGGATAACAGGAGCACCTTTCTTTGTTATTGATAGAAAATTCGCGATATCCGGGGCACAACCAACAGAGGTATTTATAAATGCTCTTAACCAAGCATCTCAATAAGTAAAGCCAATAATTACAAAGTATTTTAGAACAGCGTGTAGACAGGCAGACCGTGAACAGTCAGGCAGTTCAAGCGAAATAGGCAGAAGAATAAACCGCCCAAAATCCTTATTGGACTTTGGGCGGTCTATTTTTTTCGTCATAACTCAACGAAAACAGTCAGAATCTACTTTGCTTAAGATCATATTACACCTCGGAGTATTCGGCAAGATTCATTACGCTAAAGGTCTGGTCAACTGAATAATATCGTAAAGGTCTGGAACAATATGTATAAACTATCGAGAGAAGTGTATTATGATTATGCTGAAGACATTATTGGTTTCCACTATAATTTTTATTGGGGCTTTAATTGGTTGTTCCGATTCAGGAGTAGCTGAGGCACAATCTGATCCCAAATCACCATATGATCCTTTTATTGAACCAAAAACGAACATTAACTTGATGAATGAAGTATTTCTATTTGAGCTAAGTACCAGGATTGAAAGAGCGGTAAAAGATAAGTTCAGAGAGATCATTTCAGAATCATACGAGATAACTGGGATTAGAGCAGACGGTCATGGAGGATATAGTGTAAGGGTTCATGGACGGATTGAACATGGTAAAGTTGTGGATGATGTAAACATTTACTTTGATTCTCCTCACTTCAATAGTGGCTTAGTTTTTTCGAGAATAGAAATCAAAAACATAAATGCGAATGACTTTGTATCGTAATAACAATTCAGCCATTAGAAGAGACTAAGTGATTGAGACGGAGAACATTAGCTCAATGAAAACTCAGTTGCTCGTAATGATCTGCTGCTGAGTTACTCACGCTAAATGATGCGGCGACTAAAGTAGGGACCATGCCAGTCTTTTTCATGCGTCAAAACATATGTCCAGCTAAAATCAATGATCTTGAAATAAAGATTGAAGAAAAAGTTATAACTTTGGATAATCTGAAAAGAGAAAATGAAGATAATTACAGAGTATACTCTCAACTACTTGAATCGACTAAGCGTTTGATGGAATAATTACTTACTGAGAAGCACTTCACGGTATAGAGTTGAGTAACTTTACACATAAGCCATTGTACTTACGAGGAACTTTAGTTCAATAAATAAAGCTGCAGCAGATCGGAGGATCAACTGCAGCTTTTGTTTTAACGCGACTTTGAAGAACATTATGCGTCAATATTCAAAATGTAGCTATTAAGGGGGGGCCTAATTGAATACCAGGCTGACAATCGGAGTTTTAATTGGGATTATTGCGGTTTTGGTTATTATTCTAACCTTAACTCTTACGCAAAATAATTCTTCGAAAACGAATGACACACAAGACATTATCCTTACCCGATTCGACAAAAAGGATGTTAAGAGATTGAATGAGTTGGTTCAACGACATAATAATGGTGATGGAGACTATCTCATGTTAATCCCACCAGTTATTGATGGGGGATACTGGATATATGATGTGCGTTCAAATGGAAAAGAAATTACTTGGACAATTGATAATACAAGAGATGGTATGAGTGCAGAGAATGACAGAGGGAAAAAGGTGTATCAGTGTAAGAGTATTAGCTTGAATGAAAAATCAGACTCATATGAATATATGCTAGATAAATGCGAAAATCTGGGTGACAAGAGTATTCCAATCTTCAGAGTCTCAAAGTAAACTTCGTCGTTAGGAGGAAATTGCATGCAGAAAGATTGCAAGTTAATCTTGGTCGAAGGGTTGTGCGGCACTGGTAAATCAACGTTAGCGGAACGATTGCATCACTATCTTGTACAACAAGGCAAATCGTCTGCTTTTTATGATGAAGGTGCCGAAGGGCATCCAGCAAGCTTAAACTGGCATGCTCTCTTTCGAGAACAGGAATATAATGAATTTCTGGAACGTTATCCGAACCTAGCTAACGATATCAGTTTACGGGCTATAAAGGATGGTAGCAATTATTTACTGCCCTATCGTGGGGTTAAGGAGTTCAGCGGACAAATTGCTCTCAATGCAGAGTTGAAATCCCGTGAGTTATGCTGGGCGGAAATGCCTATAGTTGCGCAGTCAGAGTTTACATATTTAATTCAACGTCATTGGGCTCGTTTTGTCGAGGTTGCCAGCCTTACCGATACCGTTTATGTACTTGAAGCGGTGTTTTTTCAGCATCAAATTCATGATTTGCTAAAACATTATCAAGCCTCTGATAGCCAAATTGAGCAGCATATTCAAGGAATCGCCCAGCAAATTGCTGCTATGAATCCAATCTTAATTTATTTAACCCAACCTAGTGTGCGCGACCAGCAAGTATGGATTTCATCCATCCGTTCAAAACCCCGTTTCGCATCAGAACAAAATATTAAGTTTATGGAGAACCGCAAGAGAATCGAATTATGGTTGCTTGATACGCTACATTTCCCAACCCATACGATAGAAAATGTACATCTAGACTGGGAAGATGTTTTCATTAAAATGGTATGCGCAATGAAAGACCGAACTGAGGATGCATTGTGCTAACGGGAGAACTTTAGTTTGATGATTCCAGGGAGCAGTTTGCCGCCGTGGCAGCTGCTCCTTCTGTGTTTAAGCGATCTCGCAGGACAACGTAAAGGCTACAAAGAAATTGTATTATACGAATTGGTAGATGATGTGGGAAGGTGAATAAGAATGGATCCTTGTCAAATAGAAGCTCTATATCAGCTGCCATTTTTGTTGAAGTAAAAGAGGTCGGATAGTTAAATTTGTCTGTGGGTAAAATAACCAAATCGAACCTTAAGTTGCTGAGATTTAAAGGAGAAGGTGAGATTGAAAAAAATGATAATGATCATGAATGTCTTATTTTTTGTTTATGGATTACAAACTGGTTATGCACATCCTCAAATGAAGACAGCGGAGAATTTGATACAGAAAATTCAATTTTCCTCGCCCTATATTAAAGAACTGGATTCAAATAATGATCACGTAGGGTTACATAATGCTGAATTATGGGCTCCCGACACCAAGTTTTCTCAGGATCTTATGTTGAAAATTGATGGTAAAATTGTTTTGCGCGGGATATATTGGAATAGCAGAATAATGGTCGGAGATGTAGATGATGCTCACCTCCCTGAAGTTTTCTTATATGAATATTCAGTCGGAAGCTCTGGTGCAATGAGACTCTCAGTCTTCAGTATGATAGAGAATCAGTGGACACGTATTTTCGGCGATCCAGAGACATTCACAAATGAAGTTCAGCGGTTCTCCAGCAAATTTTTAGGCAAAAACCAAATTGGATTTTTTGATAACGCAACTCGTTTATCTGGTAAACTAGACATGTCCAATTCGCATTTTACCCAAGAACAATTAAAAAGTATGGTTTTCCAGACGGATCCTATCTCAGAATATATTGTTCATTACGAAAACATCGGGTGCCAAATAGACACTGTGAGTTGGGTCTTTGCATTTTCGCACCCAAACGCGGTATTTACCGTACACGATTTTTATAGGTTTGATTTCCAGAAAAAAGTCTTTAAGCTATATGAAACCAAAATCCAGAATAAAGATGTCACCTTAGCAAAAATGAGCTTTGATGAATAGAATATGTCCACCTGAGGATAGAGAGCGAATTGAGCTAACGAGGAAATTTAGTTTAACTTTTCTGCAGGGAGGTCAACATGGGAGACATTCGTTTTGTGAAAGCCCTAATTCGTTGGCACATAGATCCAAGCAAATATCCCTGTAATACCTGGCTGCCAGATATTATCGTGCACTTTGGAAGCCTAGAGGGTAAACATTTAACCGGTGAAGCCTGGACCGTACCTGTTAGAATTACAAGTTTAATTGAAGGCACTCGGGATACATATGCAGATGTACGCTTTTTAGTTGATGATGCACCTTGGCATCTTCTTGTCAGTGGATATATGTTTAAATTATGGGCTGGGAAGGAAGTTGCTTCTGTTAAAGTCTTATAGTATTCAATAGTAAAAATAAGGAGTGCACCATGAAGCTATATAAACGCATCATTTATCGTTTAGCTAAAAATGATACTCCTTTAGCGATTACTGAACGAATCAAACAAGCTTTCTTCGCTTTGGCTACTGACCTAAATGATATAAAATTTTTCGTAAACGATTCGATGCACGGTGTATCAGGCATTAATCGCCTCCTAAAACAATATCCCGCGCTTACTCCATATCTTCACACGGTTGAGACATCACATGGTAGTGAACAAAGACTCACAAATCTAGCTGTTGGCTGGGACGGTTCAAATCCAAATGGATGCACTGAATCTATTGAGATTGACGATGCGATTGAGATTATACGCGGAGTCCCACGCAGATATCCGCTCAATAAACTTACGTTTATATTTGATCGTCTCCCCATGCTTAGTCGAATCCCAAACTGTTCTATGGTAGAACCAGTACCTTTCATTGTAAAGGGCCGTCTTCATTCTCCAAAGCTTTTTACACCGAGTGTAACAGGCTGGAGTGATTATCCTTCACCATGTATTCGTCTTCAGAGTGATTGGTGGATATCCGGAAGGAATAACTTTATGGATGCGATTGTGGAACTAGGTGATCTCGCGGACGGCATTCCGCAGTTGGAACTAAATGAATCGGAGCGCCAATTGCTTGAATCAATCGGTGAAATTTATCATGAGCGCATATTTGCGGCCCCATCAAATGAGGAAGAAGAAGCAGACATTTACGAGAAAATGATGACTGGTGAAAGAATCGTAAATCAGTTCTACGAAAATGGTAATCTATTTGGCGTTGATTATCCCTATAAGCTAGAACCACTATTATTAGGGGAACATGTCTCTGAGCCGTTATCGGTTAAAAAGGCGATCACAGCCGAATTTAAAAAGCGAGGTTTTACATTCAACACAAAGTATAGCAATGGTGGTGTCTATACGATAACGAAGGTAACCAATAATCACCATCAAGTCAAATTAACATTCACTCGAGGTAAATTCGATGCCGATGTCTTGTGCGTGGGCAGCATTGAAGGGCCGCTATGGAAACATGAATTTGAATTACCCGCCGCTCATAACAACATGAAGCCGTACCGAGTAACCCGACAAATCGAGGTTGATCATCAAATTGGAAACATCGCCGCTGCATACGACGCCACTGAAAAACCAATAATCGAAGCAATTGATGACTTGTACGGTTCAGGACCACCATGGCTAACATATCTATAGCTAATACCAAGTCACATTAAAGGGAACGTTAGTTCAAATTCAGGAGCAGTTTGCTAAACGCAGCAACTGCTCCTTTTTATTGAACCCTAGGGCAGTTATCTTTAATAAATATGGTATAATTTTCAAAACGCATGTGTGGGAGAGTGGGGAAATGAATCTTGGAACCGATTTTTCGAAATTAGGTACAGATGAATTAAAGGATCTCTATCATGAGTTACAGGGAAAATACAACGAGTACAAGAATCAGAATCTGAAATTGGATATGTCCAGAGGGAAGCCTTGTCCTGAACAGCTTGAGCTTTCCATGGAAATGCTTGATATATTGAAATCTGATGATCAAATAAAAGCTATGGATGGTACGGACTGCCGCAATTATGGGGGAGTTGATGGAATACACGAAGCGAAGGAATTATTTGCTCAAATGCTTGAGGTGAGTACCAAAGAAATCATTATCGGTGGGAATTCCAGCCTGAATATGATGTACGATGCTCTATCCAGAGCGATGCTATTCGGAGTCAGCGAAGGCGAAATGCCATGGGGGAAACTCCCGAAAGTTAAATTTCTTTGCCCGAGTCCCGGTTACGACAGGCATTTCGCAATCTGCGAACTCTTAAATATTGAGATGATAACCATAGATATGAAACAGGATGGCCCGGATATGGATACCATTGAAAGGCTTGTAAGTGACGACGATTCCATTAAAGGTATTTGGTGCGCTCCCAAGTATAGTAATCCTGATGGAATCACTTACTCCGCTAAGATAGTTGATAGGCTCGCCTGCATGAAGACAAAAGCTAGGGATTTTCGCATATTTTGGGATGATGCATATACAGTTCACCATTTAACCGATAAACCCGATCAGTTAAAAAATATCCTCGCTGCTTGCAAAACTGCAGGATATCCGAACCGCGTTTATATGTTTAGCTCTACTTCCAAAATTACGTTTCCTGGCTCAGGCGTTGCGATGATAGCATCCAGCGAAGAAAATGTGAATGCAATAAAAAAACAACTTGGAATCCAAACCATTGGTCCGGATAAGATAAACCAACTTCAGCACGTTCGTTTCTTGCGAAGTCTGGATAATTTGAATGTTCATATGAAAAAGCAGGCTGCTATTATTAAACCTAAATTTGATTTGGTTTTACATCAGCTTGAGGTGGATTTAGGCGGGAAAAATATTGCCGAATGGAATAAGCCCAATGGCGGCTATTTCATTAGTCTTAACACGTTGGACGGTTGTGCAAAAGAAGTTGTAAATATGGCAGCCCAAATCGGGGTCACATTAACGAACGCAGGTGCTACATATCCTTATGGAAAAGATCCGAGAGATCGGAATATTCGAATAGCGCCAACTTTCCCTTCAATTCAGGAACTCGAGTTAGCGATTAAAGTGTTATGCGTATGCGTTCAATTAATAAGCATAAAAAAGATTTTGGCTGGCGGTATTTGATGACCTTCTACTGCTTGAAATAGGTTGATATCCATGCGTGTGCAATGCTGATTTCAAAAGTACTCTTCAAACAATTCTTTTTAGGAGGTTTTAGAGTGTCAACAGAGAAAAAAGCTGCGTACTCCGCGTGGTCAAACATCAGGTACTCTATGCAGCTGCATTGGCGGGCGAGGCCGCTTACGCTCACTTGCTGTGCGGTCTCGGCGCTTGTTGGCGTCGGCGTGCCTTTTGTTAGCATCTACATGCCTAAAATTGTCATCGACAATATCACTGCGGGAGTTACGCCAAGCGAGTTTATACTGTCGGTAGGCCTCATGGCGCTTCTCCTGGCCGCGCTTAACAGCGCTAAAAGCTATGCCGATCTCATCACCCATGAATCCGTAGGTACCATCAGCATATTGAAGCATCTCCAAACCGTCATGCATAAGCATCTAAATATGGACTACGAGGTGCTGGAAAGCCCCGGATACGCCAAACGCGGCGAGAAGGCGTGGCGGGCCATGCAGAGCAATCACTCTCCCGCCTCCAACATACCGAGAAACCTATCGCAGTTTCTAATGAACGTATTGGGTTTTCTTGTATACGGAACGGTTATCGTCTCGGTACATCCCCTAATTATTCTCTTGCTGGCCATTTCTGCCGGAATCAATTGGCTTGCGCTCTCCCGTGCCCGTAAGGTTGAGAGGGACACGCGGGAAGAACGGTCAAAGCTTCAAGGCAAACTCTGGTATCTTCAGAAGGTATCGAAGGAGCCGTCCGGCGGCAAAGACGTACGTCTCTATGATCTTGGCAGCTTAATCCGCGGTATTTTTCAGAACGTACTCGGTTCCTCAACCGAAAAGGAGCAAAAGGTAGCGACTGGCGATATGAAGGCTCAGTTATCGGATGCGGCACTTAGTCTCATTCGTGACGGTGCTTCGTACGCGTTTCTAATTTATTTGCTGTTGAACGGCGAAATGAAATTGGGCAGCTTTGTCCTCGTATTCGCCGCCATTGGAGCGTTTGCGGGGTGGTTGTCGGGTATATTGACCAGCGCAAGCGAGCTAATTCGTGCCTTAAGCGAGCTGTCGGACATACGAGATTATCTGGATGTTCCTGATCTTTCGAATACCGGCCCCGGCCATGCGCTGCCTTCCTGCGATCTTCTTCCTCCTACGATTACATTAAAAAACGTCGGATACACCTATCCGGATGCAAAAGAGCCAACCCTTTCAAGTATCGATTTCGAGATCAAGCCTGGGGAGCGCATCGCCATTGTCGGGGCGAACGGAGCGGGCAAGACGACGCTTATTAAGTTATTATGCGGACTTTACCAGCCGACATGCGGGGAGATTACGCTCGGCGGCGTCGATATCACGCGTTATAACAGAGACGAATATTTTTCGCTTTTTTCAACGGTATTTCAGGATATTCATCTCTTCTGCTGTGATATTGCCGGCAATATCTCGCAGCAGTCCCCGGAAGAGACGGACTACGGGAAGGTAGAGGAATGTCTCGTCATGTCCGGGCTTATGGATAAGGTTAGAGGGCTTGAGAAAGGGGAATCCACGCTTCTAGTACGCCGGGTGCATGCTGACGCTATCGAACTCTCGGGCGGCGAGAAGCAGAAGCTTGCGCTTGCGCGCGCGCTGTACAAAGACGCGCCGGTTATCATCTTGGATGAACCTACCGCAGCGCTTGACCCGATCGCGGAAAGCGAGATTTACCAGCGATACGCCGAACTGACTGCAGGGCGAACATCGATTTACATCTCTCATAGGCTGGCAAGCACGCGCTTCTGTGACAGGATTCTATTAATCGACGGCGGCGGCATCGCCGAGTGCGGCACGCACGATGAGCTCATGAGATATGGCGGGAAATATGCCGAGATGTTTAACGTGCAGTCTCATTATTATAAGGATGGGGAGGTGACCGATCATGAAGGAGCGTTCCATCTGGCGTAACCTGGTCCGAGGATACGGCATCGTAAATCGCTTAACGCCAACCTACATTCCGCTTACCGTCGCCTCCTCCTTTATTAAAGCGGTCCAGCCCTTAATGGGGCTCTTCCTCTCCGCCCAGATCATCAACGAGCTGGCCGGCGAGCACGACACCGGGCTCATTACGCTGTATGCCGTACTCGCAGTAGGACTTGCTTTTGCCGGTTCGGCTATCCATGCCGCGGTTAACCGCCGGATCACGACCTTAAACAGCACGTTGTGGGCGCGTTTCTACTTCTTCCTGGGTAACCGGTACATGCAGCTGAACTACGATCAAGTGGAAGATACGATGAATAATGAGAGGTTAGCGGAAATTGAAGCGAAGTCGAACGGAAACGGGCTTGGCCTTCTGCGCCTGCATTACAGTCTGCCGGAACTATTGCAGCCTCTTTTTGAACTGATTTTATCTATCATATTGGTTATCGGGATGTTCACGTCGGCTTCTTCCTACGAGCAGACGTTTATAACCTCACCGTATGCTACCGTTTTGCTGATTCTCCTCATCCTATCCATGATTCCCTTCACTTATTTAATCAAAAAGAGGGAGGAGAGAATTCAGAAGAAGGTGTTCGAGGATAACCCGAAGGCAAATACCTATGTGGATTTCTTCAACGAATACATGCAGGCAAAGAATGCCGCCAAGGACATTCGACTCTATAAACAGGCGCCGGCGATAGAGGATCATTACAATAAATCGGTTGGAGCGGAGTACTGGTACCGCATTTTTAACCTGGTCGGAAAAAACAACGCATTGGCAGCGGCTATGAATGCCGTACTAGGCGGCTGCGTCTATCTCTTTATCGGCCTGAGGGCGCTATATGGCATGTATCCTTTAGGCAGCGTGGTGCAGTACATCGGCGCAGTGACCGGCGTTGTAGGCGCGCTCGCCAAGCTGGTCTCCGTTGTGGGCAATTTTATAACAAACAACCCTTATCTGAGCCTTGTGTTCGAGTATCTTGACCTGCCGGACAACATGCAAAATAGCGCCAGCAGCAGACAAATCCCGCAAGAAGGACTAGAATTTGAGTTTCGTAACGTCTCATTCAAATATCCTGGTTCCGACCATTACGCCATTAAGAACCTTAGCATGAAATTCAATATCGGCGAGCGGCTTGCCGTCGTGGGGTTGAATGGCAGCGGCAAGACGACGATGATTAAGCTGCTATGCCGGCTTTACGAGCCTACGGAGGGCGTTGTCACGTTAAACGGCATCGACATCAGAGAGTACGACTATTCGGCATATATGGGCGTATTCAGCGTTGTGTTTCAAGATTTTAAACTGTATTCGTTCTCCCTTGGCCATAACGTTGCCGCATCCGAGAGTTATGACGCGGCATTGGCGGAGGAGTCGCTTATTATGGCGGGGCTGAGCGAAAAGGTAAGGAACATGCCGGAAGGGCTTCATACTTACCTTCATAAGGATTTCTCTGACGACGGCGTGGAGATTTCAGGAGGGGAAGCGCAGAAGGTGGCACTTGCAAGGGCGCTTTACAAGAACGCGCCTTTCGTGATATTAGACGAACCTACGGCGGCACTGGACCCGATCGCGGAGTTCGAGATCTATTCCCGATTTAATGAATTAATCGGCGGTAAAACGGCGATCTTCGTCTCGCACCGGCTCTCGTCCTGCCGATTCTGTCATGATATCGCCGTGTTTCACGAGGGCCGGCTTATTCAACGCGGTTCCCATGACAAGCTTCTAACCGACCGGGACGGGAAATACGCGGAGCTGTGGAATGCGCAGGCTCAGTATTACGTTGGGGCATAAAAGGTTTGGCGCAACAGCCGCTATGGCTGGTGCTGTCACGCGATCCGAGGGTACCTAACTTTGCTTATTGCAAGGTTGGGTATTTTAATTTTAAACGGATGTTATTTTCGCTAACCCTTTAAACGATTTGCAAACAAAGTGATGATGAACAGCAGCGGAATATAAGCAAAATGGAAATAGATCGCGCATTCATTAATGAATGCGCCGAATGCGCTAATTTGTGCTCGTTCATTTAAGATTAGCGCAGCAATCAAAAGCGCTGCCAACACAAACGGTAAAGATAGCCCGGGTTTAACCGAACAAACTCTTTTCATAATTCTTGTGCAGCACCAAATGGGAATACAAACCGTCGGAATAATAATCAACTGCCACAAAAATATAAAAACGTATTCGAATCGTGCAATGAAAGAAAACTCAATGATTTGCGTCATGGACATGGTTGGCCATAATGTATGCCTTAATAGACCTTGACTGAAAAACATCAAGGTTACAATAATAATTGCAGCATATTTGAGAGTAGAAAACATTAAGGCGAAATGGGCCCATTTTGCATTCTTTTGAGCAGATTTTAAGAAGGGCAAGTAGATAAGCAGAGGTTCAAGCCCGAAGAAGAAGATGCACGATGACTTTGAGCTTTTTATTACATCGAGTAAAGAATGATTTAGAACAGGCAGCAATAATCCGGCATCACCTTGCCGGGCAGGCAAATACAACCAGAAAAGCAAGGGAATCAGCGCTAAATAAAAAAAACTGAACCCGGCAACAATCCGAAACCCGCCGGAAACGACATAGTAGATTACGCAGATAAATAAACCTGCAATCACCCATGTGCGGAGCGAAGGAAATACCCATACCTGAATGATTTCCATGTAAGAACGGAGAAAGAATAGAGCCATTAAGAAGTAGTATCCAACAACGATTAAAGAAAGAGCATTGCCAATGAATTTGCCGAATACCGATTGATGGACGTCAATAACATCTTTGGCTGGATTACCGAGCATTTTATAGATCATCCAGAGGATGAGATGAAGGCTCACACCCATCAGAATGATCGATATCCAAGCATCCTGGCCGGCATTCATAAGCACAAGGCTCTGGAAATTAAATATCGTCGCGGCAGCTTGGGTAACAGCAATTAAGAAAAATACAAAGTATCCGGAAATCGCGTAATTTTCTTTTATCCGATGTTGCATTATTGCCCAACCCCTGCGTGTAATATATGTACGTCCGTCTTGACTTCAAAAAGGAGATGCGGGTAGATTTTCTCGTAATACTCTTTCTCTTTGAATGCTTGATGCTGCCTCCTGTATTTCTCGCCAAAACCGATCGGATCGACCCTGTTTTGCTTAAGACGGATCAACAACGCCGTAATCTCCGATGATAACTTCTCTTCAATTTGCTTCTTCATTTCATTTAAATCGCCTTGGCTTTGTATGTTCATTTGTTTCGGAGTTTCTCTAAGTTGAATAGATAAGGCAAGGGATATCGCTGCTTGTCTGCCATATTCCTTAACGTTAATTTTGGTCTTGCCGTGCAAAATAATAAAAGAGTACATGGAGTGGGCGCCGGCAATGAAATCGTATTCGCCCGCCAGCTTTTTATCTTTGAGTAGTTTAAGATACAAACCTTCATTGGCATTCAGCCTCAGCTTTAAGTCGTCTCCCCTAAAGACGGATACGCCATCCATTTGAAACAAGCCTTTATTTACACGGATAACCGGCAAGTAAATGTCTTGGCCTTCTCCGTAATATTGATTGATGAAAGTATGATAATTCGTATTTGGCGTATTTCCGTGAACCATGTTTTGATCGATCAGCTCGGACAAGAAGAAAGGCGGTTTTTTGGAAGCCTCGGCAATAATCGTGTAAGTGCTTTGGTCCGTTAACACAATGGAAGCTTTGGTGCTTTTCGTGAATTGCCGGTTGATGATATCGGCAATTTCGGCAATGTATTTTCTCGCGAAATTTTCGTTTAGGACTAACGTACGCATCTGTCCCATTTCAACGGGTTGAGAAGATTTGCTGGTCAGGGCCGTGTAGACCCCATAGATCACATTAGACTCCGTAGTTACAAGGGATTGCCCTCCCGAAGCTTTGATATATTCGGGATACGAAGCGTTTAGTTTAAATTTCTCTTCTTCCAGATCCACCCCCATGTATTGGAGAATATTGATTTGGTCGACGACCCGTTCTTGGGCGCAGCCGGACAGCAAGATGCAACAGCAGAGGAGAACTACCGCATGCCTTTTCATGATTTCAATTTCCCCCGCCTTTTCTAATCATTCGTTATTGTAGTCGTCGCCGATATCCTTGTTTTTTTTCACGTTGAATCTTTTCGTTGACAGCGGACGAGTCGTGAAAAATCGATTATTCAAATGGGTAAAAGAAGAGCGGATAAAGCTATCGCTGAAGCTATTGCTTCGGAAAGGGAAAATCGGCACTATATACGGTGCGCCAAGCGATTTTAAACGCAATAAATGTCCTAGAATAAGCATCAATCCAATCATGATGCCAAATCCGCCCCATAACGATGCTAGAACAATCAATGGAAAACGCAAAAATCGAATCGTATTCGAGATTTTAAAGATTGGCGTGGTAAAAGAAGCCAATGCCGAAAGCGACACGATGATGAGCAAGATATTACTGGTTAAACCGGCAGCCACCGCAGCCTGTCCAAGGATAATACCTCCTACTATACCCAAGGTTTGACTGACCTTAGAAGGCAGTCTTGACCCGGCCTCGCGAAGCAGCTCGATCGTTATTTCCAAAAAAAGCACTTCCAATACAGGCGGGAAAGGCACGTTGGATCTCGATTCGATAATCGGTCCTAAAAGCTCCCGGGGAATGACGATGTAATGAAAGGTAAGAATAGCTACGTAAAAGGAAGAAGCAAGAATCGAAAACGCAACGCCGAAATAACGAATAAGACGAAAACACGATCCCAGAATCCAAGGCAAGTAGTAATCTTCGGGAGAAACGAAAAAGCTGAAAAGGCTTGTGGGCCCCGTGAGCACAAAAGGGGAACCGTCGCAAAGAATGGCTACCTCTCCGTTTAACATCGAGTACATGATTCTGTCCAGACGTTCACTGGACAGAAATAACGGAAACGGAGAATTCGAATTGTCCGTGATAAGTTGTTCCAGAAGAGAGCTTTCGAACACGATGTCGAAATCAAGATCCGAAAGCCTTTGCCTGGCTGTGTTTACGTACTCGGGATTCGTAATGCCATCTAAATAAGCAATGACGATTCTCGTCTCGGACATTTTACCGATGGATAGTTCTTCAAAGGTGAGTTTTTCGGTAACGAGCCCTCTTCGAAGCAAGGTCAAATTGATCTCCAGACTCTCGACAAAACCAACCTTCGGACCAATGACGCTAAATTCATTTTCAGTATCATTGTGATCGCGATGCCCTGTTTTTTGATCTGATATATCAACGATTAGACCTTCGTGTAAATGGGGATCCAATTGAAGAAAGATGGAACCGCGTACCACGCTTTTTAATACCTCGTCCAAATCATTCGAAATCTTCATCCCTTCAAGAGGAATTAGGGCTTGAAGATCTTGCACACGGTCCAGTTCGTTTCTCGAAAGCTGAATGAATGAAAGTACGTCATGGTGAAGTTTTTCTTGATTGATGAGCGTACCGAAATAAGTCATATAGATGCGATTATTATTTATGATTAGGCTTGTTTGCAGCAAATCAACCGACTTCGTGCTTTCTTTCAAATCATGAAGTAAATTGGGAATCATAATTTTCACCGCCTGTCTTATAACAAGAAATATGCTCCTAGTATGATTGATGTCGGTTGAGTTTATACCCTTTAATTCCCATGCATAACAAAGGATCAACATAGGGAAAAATTCGAAACATGCCTAAATTTTCATGTCACAGATAACTACCGCCAATTGTCTAATCTAACGTAAGGTCGTTAAAGATAAAAGCAGTAAATAACAGGAGGATTAACATGAAGATTGTTGTGATTGGCGGCAGTGGATTGATTGGGAAAAAAGTTGTAAGCAACCTTCGTAATCGCGGTCATGAGGTTGTTCCGGCATCACCATCCTTGGGTGTCAATACCATCACGGGTGAAGGACTCGCTAACGCGCTTAGCGGCGCGCAAGTTGTTGTTGACGTATCCAATGCGCCGTCGTGGGAGGATCAGGCGGTTATGGAGTTCTTTGAAAAGTCGACTCGGAATCTCCTCGCTGCCGAAGCGAATGCCGGCGTAAGCCATCATGTAGCGTTGTCTGTCGTTGGAACCGAGCGCCTGCTCCAAAGCGGATATTTCCGTGCTAAAAAAGCGCAAGAAGAGCTAATCGAGAATGCCGAAATCCCGTATACGATAGTCCGCGCTACGCAGTTTTTCGAATTTGTCGGCGGCATTGCCGATGTGGCTACAAAGGCGGATACCGTGCGTTTGCCTTCCGCCCTGATGCAGCCTATTTCCTCGGATGACGTTGCAACCGCGGTAGCTGATTTTACGCTTGAGGCGCCGGCTAACGGCATTGTTGACGTTGCAGGTCCGGATCAGATTCCGATGGATGAATTCATTCGGCAATACTTTAGCGTAACTCAGGATAAACGTCAGGTGATTACGGACGCTAATGCGCTTTATTACGGTTCGGTTGAGGTGAATGATCAATCTCTCGTTCCGAATGGCGATAGACCCGTGACCATTACGAAGAAGCATTTCCGGGATTATCTCAGCAGCTTAAAAAATTAGGATTGCATTCCTAAGCGTCATCCAAAGTGCTTAACCTTACTGCTATTAGGGTTAGGCACTTTTTTTGTTCCAATAATTGCCGAATTGTAAAGGCTGTAACCTTTAATTTCATCGTTGCGTCTAGAAAGTACATCTGAGCAGAAAGGAAGAATATGAATATGCGTAAAAAAAATCTCATGCTGTCCAGTCTTCTTGTCGCAACCGCGATTTCGGCAGGCAGCGCTTCACTAGCACACGGAGCAGAAAGCCAATCTGCAACTGCCGCGGCTTCTGCGGTTACTTTCAAAATCAACGATGTTCTTTATAGCAATAACACGGGCAAGCATAGCTTGCTCGCAGCGCCTTATGTTCGTAACGGAAGCACGATGGTTCCCGTTAGAGCCGCTGCCGAATCTCTCGGCGCATCGATAAGCTGGAATAACAAGGACCGAATGATTACCTTGTCGGGGAAAGCCTTCGGAACGATTAAATTCACCTTGAACTCTTCCTATGCGGTAAATGCGAAGGGAGAGAAAATCAAGCTGCCCGAGCAGGTTCGCCAGGCCAAGGGAACTGTATTTGTTCCGGCCCGGTCGTTGGCGGCTCTTTTGGGGGCTCGCCTGCAATGGGAGCCTGCAGCCCATACGGTTACTCTCACCAGTCAGGCGAATACTCCTGCCAGTCTGGACTCCAATTATTCGTTTACGAAGGATACGGAAGGATGGAAGGGCGGCTTTGCCGATATGCCGACCAACTATAACAAAGAGATTTACGAGCTCGACTTTGCGCGCAGCTTGATTCCGGTGCCGAACAATACTTCTAATTACGGCTTGAAGCTTTCCGGGCATAATCGCAGCGATGATTTGTTTATGTATCTTTCCAAAGGTATTGAAGGCTTCAAACCCAATACCTCTTACAACGTTAATTTGAAATTTGCGATGTACACCGAAGCGGGAGGAGGATCGATTGGTATAGGCGGCTCGCCTGCGGAGTCTATCTTCTTAAAGGCTGGTATCCTGTCCAATGAACCGTTGTCCGTGCCAACCTCCTCTTCGGGTGAAGAATATTACAGAATGAACGTGGACATCGGCAGCCAAGGAACCGGCGGCAAGGATGTCAAGGTCATCGGCAATGCGGCTAAACCGGATGTGGACAAGGAAGGGTATCAGCGTGTTGCGTTTGACTACAACGCCAAGGTGACGGCTAACGCCAAAGGCCAGATCTTTATTCTTATTGGCTCCGATTCAGGCTTTGAAGGGCTGACTACTCTTTACTTTGACGATATCAAGGTAAGCGCTAAGGTCGCAGACTGAGGGGAATAAGGCGCAAGAAGCAACAAAAAGCCTGCGGCAATCAGCCGCAGGCAACAATAGAGAATATATAAAGGGGGGTCATGTCCCTTATTATAGGAGCCGATGATGAAAGGAACCTGAGCGAAATATTACAGGAAGATTACAAATGATCCTGGGGTTCTCGACAATCTAGCTAGCCTGATGTGGGAAAATAAAATTCTTTAATTGAAAATAAAGTTCTTTAATCATCATTATTGTGTCATTATTGTGGATCAAATAAAGTTCTTTATTAAAGTTTGAACTGTAATCCCATTTTTGGACACGTAATAAAAAGATATTAGGCTGTGAGAAGATGGCTCCTGTATTCATCAGGAAGTCATTTTTTTTAGTCCCCATTGGTATCGCTCCGTATTGTACATAAGGATGTATTCGTTGACTCTTTGTCGTAGCTCTTGAATGGATTGACAATCTTTCTACTCCAGTTCATCCTTCATATGACCAAAGAAGGATTCCATTGGGGCATTATCCCAACAGTTTCCTTCGCTTCGCCTGCCTTCGAGAGCATCGAGCTTTTTATATTTGCAGGGGCGTATGACCGTCTATGTATAGCTTAACAGCTTGTACTTTAAACTCAGGATTGTATGTTATTGCTTTTTCAGATAATTGAACAACATTAGGATTAGACTCTAACATTTTCATTTGCGTTGTGAAAAGACGTTTTGACATGATGTAGTTCCCTCATTCACTGTAGTATTTTTCATTAAAACACAAAAACCCGAAAGATGGACACTTTTTAAAGTGTCCATCTTTCGGGTTACAGTTCAGCTGGTGGGATCAAGAAGGTGGGTGATTTTTTTGTTATGCCATGCTGAACAACAACTAGACAAAATGACAATTGAGCTCTACATATCTACATTTACCCTCAAAATGACTTCGTATAAAATGAAAATACAATCCCGACCTTTTTAGTAAGAATAAAAAAAGGGCGGAAACAGTGGGAATGACAAGAAAGAGGGTATAACTGATGTCCCGCATATCTTTCAAGCATGTATTCAAATATTATGGCAAACATCAGGTCGTAACGGATTTCAATCTTGAAATTGAATCAAGCGAGTTTGTTGTATTTGTTGGTCCTTCAGGCTGCGGCAAATCGACGACGCTTCGGATGATTGCAGGTTTAGAAGATATTAGCCAAGGCGAGATACATATAGGTGATCGGCTTATCAATCATTTATCGCCTAAGGACCGTGATATCGCAATGGTTTTCCAAAATTATGCTCTTTATCCTAATATGTCCGTTTACGAGAATATCGCCTTTGGTCTCAGGCTGCGGAAGACCCCAAAGCATGAAATCGATTTAGGTGTGAAGAAGATCTCCAGAGTTCTGGGAATTGAATCCTATCTAGGCCGCAAACCCAAGCAATTGTCCGGGGGGCAACGCCAAAGGGTAGCGCTTGGGCGAGCCATCGTACGTGAACCACAAGTGTTCCTGATGGATGAGCCACTCTCTAATTTGGATGCCCAATTACGTGTACATATGCGCAGTGAAATTGTAAAGCTGCAGAAGCAGCTCGGGGTAACGATGGTCTACGTAACGCATGACCAGACAGAAGCGATGACGATGGGAAGCCGAATTGTTGTTATGAAGGATGGACTGATTCAGCAAGTCGCAACACCAGAAGAGATCTATAATAAACCGGCTAACAAGTTTGTCGCGGGATTTATCGGTTCACCCCCGATGAATTTTATAGAGGGCAGGGTGGTTGAGGAGAATGGGAGGCTTCAGTTTCGGACGAAACGGTTTATGCTTGAGCTGTCTCGTGAACAAGAAGATACGATGCGTTCGAACAATCGGGTGAATAAGGTTATAGAGCTTGGTGTCCGTCCGGAAAATATAAGTATAGAGCAGCCCAATCCAGATAGCTTTCCCTCATCGAGCGTTACCGGTACCTTGTTGCACAGTGAATTAATGGGGGCCGACCGATACTTGCACCTCAATATAGGAAGCAAGAATAATCTTATCGTCCGGGTTAATCCCTTTCATCGTTATGAAGAGGACACTCCAATTCAAGTAACCATTAACATGAGCAAAGCGTTATTTTTCGACGTGGATTCAGGTGTTTGCTACTAGACTAACCGGCCTGCAGGAGGAATACCGTTTATGAGAAACAAGCGAGCAGTGATTGCTTGTATCCTTATTTTGGCTGTCGCTAGCCTAATCTTTACAAGATTCAAAGGTGAGTCCGTCCCCACATCCGTACATACCGATCAGGATGCTCAGCAACTGTCTAACATTCCGTCAGCTCCAGCAGCAAATGATCCAGGCCCTTTTTATTTGAACGTGTATAAGGACTGGGAGGCGAAGGGGCTGAAGCCTGCTACGGAAACGGTCTTGCTTCCGGGAGCAAACTTATCAGGCAAGTCCGATAAGAATTTGTCCATTTCTGGAAACTATGAAGGCGAATCCGGGGTGCTTATTTGGAAAAGCGGGCAGGACAATTGGATTGAATATGAGGTGACTATACCTTCGGATGGCCTATATGAGCTGAATGTTTCCTATCATTCCTATTCGAATTCTACTACATCTTCCACAACTGCCAGCCGTCGTCCTACCGTGTTGTCTTTGCAAATTGATGGAGTGATCCCATTTCGGGAGGCACGTTCTCTAACCTTATGGCGCAAATTTCAAGATGAAATGCCCATGAAAACCAATGAATATGGTGACGACATTCGTCCACGTTCGAATGAGAAGAATGAATGGCTGAATGAGACATTAACCGATTCTTCGGGGAGCTATGATGAACCCTTCCAATGGCATTTCACGAAAGGCATACATACGCTGCGATTCTCGGGAGCCGATCCGATCGTCATTGGAGAGTTGAAGCTTCAGCCGCCGACATCTATCCCTGATTATGCTAGTGTCGCTTCTCATTATCCGCAAACGAAGGAAATAAGCTCCTCGGCAACTCAGATTGTTCAGGCCGAAGCTTCCGTGTGGAAAAACGATCCTGCCATTCAGCTTAGTGTTGATCAAGATCCGTTGACGATACCGAAAGCAAACGGATACCAAACGCTCAACACGCTTGGCGGCATTCGGTGGCAAAACGGCGGTCAGACGGCGGCGTGGACATTCCAAGTACCAGAAAGCGGACTTTATCGGATTGCCATGCGTTCCTATCAAGGGTTCAATTCTAACTTATCGGTATTCCGAACGATTGCTATTGATGGCAAAGTTCCGTTCCGCGAACTATTAAGCTACCGTTTTCCCTACTTCTCCAAATGGAAAGGCACGGTGCTTACCAGCTCATCTGGCGAGAATTACGAATTTTACTTGGAAAAAGGCACTCATACGCTTTCCTTAACAGCAAGTATAGCTCCGTATCAATCGGTGATTGCGCTTAGCGAGCAAGCGGCCAATACGATTCGCAAAGCGGATCAGGAGATTCGCGCGATGACTGGTGGACTGGTGGATAAAAATCGGTCATGGAATATCGTTGATGAATTTCCAGAATTGCCGCAAACGCTTGGGCTAGCGAGGACGCAGCTGCTGCAAATGTCGGACGCCATGCAGGCTGCCAACCATGGATCAGATAACACAACGCAAATGCTCCAGACGACAGCACAGGAACTAAACAGTTATTTGAAAAATCCGAATACCATTCCATACCATATGGACGAATTAACGGACATTATTGAGCAGATAGGCGGAATGAGAGAGACACTTGTCAAATCGCCGCTTCAACTGGACCAATTCTATATCGTACCGGCTGGCAAGAAGCTTCCTTCTATGGAGGCGAATTGGGGGCAGAAAGTTACCGGTACGTTCAACAACTTTGTATATAGCTTCACTCGTCATCGGGACACCAATGAGGTGGATGAAGACACGTTGAATGTATGGGTGAACAGGGGAAGAGATTACGTTGATCTTCTTCAAGAGCTTGCCAATCATTCATTCACTCCGGAAACGGGAATCAAAGTTAAAGTAAATCTGTTGCAAAATGAGAACCTGCTTGTCCTATCCAATGCTGCAGGCCTTTCTCCAGACGTTGCGCTAGGGCAGCCACAGGATAAACCGTCTGATTTTGCAATGAGAAATGCGCTGCTTGATCTTCATGCTTTCCCTGATTTCCAGCAAGAGGCGGATCAATTTGCACCGGGAGCGCTGCTCCCTTACGCGTACAACGGCGGATATTACGCGTTGCCGGAAACCCAGTCTTTTAAAGTGCTTTTTTACCGTAAAGATATTTTGCAGCAGCTTGGACTTAAGGTGCCGGACACATGGGATGACGTTTATGATTTGATGCCAACCTTACTTCAGAACAGTTATAACTTTTATATGCCTCCGGGTGATTTTCTAACGTTTTTTTATCAAAATGGGTCGGAATTGTTTACGAAAGACGGGATGAAATCAGCGCTGGATACGCCGGAAGGCTTCAAGGGCTTCAAGCAATGGACCGATTTGTTTTCAATATACGGTATAGAGAAATCGGTACCTAGCTTCTTTCAGCATTTCCGGAAAGGAGATATGCCGATCGGTATAGCGGATTACAACATGTACGTTCAGATGCTGGTTGCTGCTCCTGAGCTTACAGGATGGTGGGGAATCGCGCCGATTCCTGGAACGAAACAAGCGGATGGATCAGTTGTTCGATGGACAGGTGGCGGTCAGACGTCGAGTTTTATCTATAAAAACAGTAAACATCCGCAAGAAGCTTGGACGTTTTTGAAATGGTTAATGTCAGCGGACGTTCAGGAGCTGTACGGATCAGAGCTAGAGTCCTTCAACGGTACAGCATTTCGCTGGAATACGGCCAACGTCGAAGCGTTCAGCCGGCTGCCATGGAAGAAAGAAGATCTGAAAGTGATTTTGGATCAATGGAGATGGATGAAGGAAGCGCCGAATCTTCCAGGCTCCTATATGGTACAGAGAGAGTTGACCAACGCATGGAATCGTACCGTTATTGAAGGAATGAACGATAGGGAGTCACTAGAAGAAGCGATAACGAATATTAATCGAGAAATCATGCGGAAAGAGCAGGAGTTCGGATTCGTTGATAGTAAAGGAGCGGTGCAGCATACGTTGCCTGTGCCTTTCATCACAGCGCCATGGGAAGGAGTGAACCGGTATGTCCCGCAATGATGCACAATTGACAGCAAGCTGGCCACAGTCAAAGAAGGCGACGCCCTTCCCGCTTCTGACAAGAGCAATAACGAAGATATGGAAACATCGTTTGTCGTATTTGTTTCTAGCTCCGTTTGCCTTATGTTTTACAGCGTTTATTTTTGTGCCTGTTGTACTCGCGATCCTGCTTAGTTTTACGTATTTCAATGCGATAGAACGCCCGCGGTTTATCGGCTGGCATAACTTTCAGTATTTGTTCTCGCAGGATCTTGTGTTCTTGAAATATGCGCTGCCTAATACAATCAAGTTCGCGATTATCGTTGGTCCTAGCGGCTATATTGCGGCTTTCCTGCTTGCCTGGCTGATCGTTCAGCTCCCGGCATTTGCCCGGAAATGGTATGCTCTTGCCATCTACACCCCGTCATTAACGGCGGGAATATCCATGAGCGTCATCTGGCTGCCATTATTAAGCGGAGATCGGATCGGGTATTTGAACAATTTTTTGCTAAAGCTTGGATTCATCAGCGAGCCTATTCTTTGGGTGAGCGACCAGAAGTATTTGATGAACTCAATGATGGCCGTCACAATCTGGTCGAGTATGGGAGTTGGATTTCTGGCGATGCTCGCTGGCTTGCTTGGCGTAAACCAGGAGCTGTATGAAGCAGGCAAATTGGACGGCATCCGCAGCAGACTGCAGGAGATATGGTATATCACCATTCCTTCCATGAAGCCGCAGATGTTATTTGGTGCGGTCATGGCGATCGTTGGTACGTTCAAAGCAGGACATATCGGCGTCGAATTATCCGGCCAGAACCCGACTCCGCAATATGCGGGAACGCTGCTCATTAACCATATTGACGACTATGGCTCCATTCGGTTTGAGATGGGCTATGCATCGGCTGTTTCCGTATTTTTGCTTCTATTAATGTATGTTTGTAATCGTTTAGGGTTCAAGCTGTTTGGCAACAAGGGGGATGAATGATGGCAGGGATATCCATCGAGAAGAAGCGATTACATTCATACGGGAGGAGCAGCGGAATGAATCGCACGGACGGTTTTCAGTGGATGTTGTATCTCATTCTGACTCTATTCTCACTCTTCATGCTGCTTCCGATCGTGTATATTTTCAACCATTCCTTGAAGCCTTACAGCGAGCTGTTTGCCTACCCTCCTGCGATTTTTGTACAACATCCAACGTTCCAGAATTTCAGGGAGCTATTCCTTATTTCTAATTCTTCACTTGTACCGGTGTCACGTTATGTATTCAACAGCATCTTTGTTGCGGTAGTCGTCGTAATGGGGATGATCATGGTCAGTTCGTTATGCGCTTATCCGTTATCCAAACATAAATTCCCGGGGCATCGATTATTTTTTGCCATCATTTTGCTGTCACTTATGTTCGCACCGGAGACGGTTGTTATCCCGCGTTATCTAGTCGTTGTAAGGCTGCATTTGATGAATACGTATTGGGGGCATATCTTGCCTCATCTTGCGGCACCGGTGAGTGTTTTCTTAATGAAACAGTTTTTCGATCAGGTGCCAAATGAGTTGCTTGAAGCGGGGAAAATAGATGGGGCAAGCGAATGGACATTATTTTCGCGTGTCTTAATGCCATTATGCATGCCTGCGGTGGCGACGATTGCCATTCTATCCTTTCAGAACAGCTGGGCAAATGTAGAGAGCTCCTCCTTTTTCATGCAAGAGGAATCGATGAGGACCTTTCCGTTTTTTCTATCCACATTAACAAATGGTCTTGCGAACAATATTGCCCGTCAAGGAGCTGCTGCGGCAGCAACGCTTATCTTATTTTTGCCTAACTTCATCATCTTCTTGTTGTTTCAGCGGAAAGTCATTGCAACGATGGCTCACTCCGGAATTAAGTAAACGAAAGGAGGCACTCAGCATGGCTAGCATGAAAAAACAACGATTATATCTCTCCTTAATGCTCGTCATGGTGATGCTGGCGTTATCTCCTCACGAAGCATCGGCGGAAGTTCCGTATATGACGAACTCCAAAGACAGCAACGGAGATTTGATATGGACACAACCGGCCTATAAACCCGTCCGTATTGTAGGCTCGGGATTAACGGTGCCGGATAAAGATAAGCCGGGGAATAAAGTAGCCTCTCCAATGCTGAATCCGAAAGATCTATTTATCGACGAACATGATGTGATGTATGTAGCGGATACGGGCAATAACCGAATCGCCGAATTTGATCCGGAAGGCAAGCTGCAGCGTTTCATTACGGTACCGGATAGTCCGTTAAACAAGCCGGAAGGAATATTCGTCACGGCACAAGGCGATATCTACGTAGCGGATACGGGTAACAAACGTGTCGTAAGGTTAACGAGCGAAGGAAAGCTGTTGCAAGAGTATAAGAAGCCGGATTCTCCTATCATACCAAGTACTTACATTTACGATCCGGTTAAATTGGCGGTCGACAAGAGGGGATATCTCTATATCGTAACACTAGGTGGTTATCAAGGTTTGCTGGAGCTGGCTCCGGACGGTAAGGTTCAAAGCTTTTTTGGCTCTAATCAAACCCGGCTTGGCGTTCTCGATAAAGTGAAGAGGCTGCTCTATACGAAACAGATGTACGACAACGAGGTCAGCAAGCTGCCTGTCTCGATCAGCAGCGTAACGATGGACGCGAACGGACTCCTGTATACGACTTCGAGCGGCGATATTTCGAGAAATCAAGTCAAAAAACTGAATTTCCGCGGTGACAATTTGCTAAAGGGTGGTTCGGCAGGAAAAAGCGGAAACAAAGTGTTTGGCGAGGTAAGTCATTTCGAGCGGAATGAGTCAGGAGGAAAAGGCTTCATAAAGCCTCAGCTTGCCGATCTAACCGTCGATCGGTTCGGCAATATTACGGTCATCGATAAGCAGTACAAGGTACTAAGCCAATATGATGCCAATGGGGATCTCCTCTACTTCTGGGGCGGACTCTCGGCGGATTCTGCCACTCAGCTTGGGCTGATGAAAAGCCCGATTGCAATTGCTTCGAGTTCGAACGGCGATCTCTTTGTTCTGGACGATCAGGAAGGAATTATTCAACAATTCCGTCTTACGGAATTTGGTGCTCTAGTGAATAAAGCAAACGCCATGACCTTGCAAGGACGTTATGCAGAAAGCGAAAGCGCGTGGCAAGAGGTTCTGCGAATCAATGTCTTTTTTGCTCCAGCTTTGCGAGGGCTCGGGAAAGCGGCTTACCAGCAAGGGAATTATGAACAGGCTAAAACCTATTTCTACGAAGGCGGCAGCAAAAAGGGTTACTCCAACGCTTTCTGGCAAATCCGATATGCCTGGTTTCAAGCCCATTTCTCCACACTTGCGACTTCGGCGCTGATCGCGGCGACTGCATGGATTTTGATCAACCGTTTAACCCTTTACACCAGGTGGGGGAAGGCATGGCGAAGCCGGCCCAAATCTACTCACTCTGTTCGTGTTCAACTAAGACATATCTTTACGATTATCCGTCATCCTATCGATGGTTTTACTGCCATTCGGCATGAGCGAAAAGGAAGTTATCTCAGTGCCTTCTTCTTATTGTCGTTAGCATTTGGCGCTGTCATGATTTTTGGACTTTATTCCAGTTATTTGTTTAATCCTGTGAATCCACAGCGCCTTAATCTTATATTACTATTCACAGAATTTGCGTCCATATGGTTGGGCTGGGTATTATGCCACTATTTCGTTAGTTCGATTTTGCAAGGGGAGGGAAGATTCAAGGACGTATTTATTGCTTCCAGTTACGTATTGCTGCCCTTGGCCATTGTTGGCATTCCGCTTGCGATTCTCTCCAATGGCATGACGTTATCGGAGAAACCGATTTATTCATTTCTCTTTAACGGCATGGTGATCTGGATCGTATTACTTGTCATCTGGAATATCCAGTCCATTCAAAATTACACGTTCGGCGAGACAATGGTCAATATCGGAGCAACAGCGGCGGCTTTTCTGCTGGCTGCTTTACTAATCTTCATCTTATACGGTCTAAGCGGTGATCTCGTATCGTTCTTGAATGAAATCTATGAGGAGGTGAGGTTCCGATGAAGCGGCTGCTGCAACATATGCCACTCCGAATATGGCTGCAACTGCTTCTGGTGGTTGGCCTTGCTGCCTTTATCGTTACTCACCTTCAAGTTCAAACACTCGACCGGGAGGAACCAACTGTCCAAGCGGAAGCTAAGCCCCGCGCAGTTAAAGCTGGGAAGGGTCAAGAAGAGCTTCCGATTGAAGCAAACTTCCAAACGGTCAGCGAAAACGAACATTATCGTCTCAAGCTGGATCCGGAAACGGCTCATTTCCTAGTAGAGGACAAAAGGGACGGCCGAATCTGGCGATCTTATCCTGATCCAACTCAATGGGCGGATGAGACAACAATGGGAAGTTGGAGGACGAATCTGCGATCACCTGTCATGTTCCAATATATTGATCTGAATGCGAGCAAAGCTCAGCCAAAGGATTCGAATTTTCTCGACGAGGATAGCAAGATCTCAAATCTTCATAAGATTGACGGAGGGTTTCGGCTTACCTTCACAATGCCATCGAAGCAAATCGCGATTCCGATCGAAGTTAAGCTGGAGAACGATTCCGTTACGACTCGTATTATCGATTCTGAATTACAGGAAGGCAGTCTTAGCTTGCTGTGGATTCGATTATACCCGTTTTTCGGAGCGGAGAGATCCGTTGGCCAAGACGGCTATTTGTTTATTCCGGATGGCTCAGGTGCACTGATCAACTTCGATCCTTACCGCACCAGCGGCACTCAAATTTATCGAGAACCGGTATACGGAGCAGATCCTGCCTATACCGTGAACAGCTCTTATGATTCTCGCCAACGTGTAGCAACGCCAGTCTACGGGATCAAGAACAACCAAACCTCCTTTCTAGCGGTGCTAGAGGGCGGCTCCGAATATAGCGAAGTGCTGGCTTCGCCTGCCGGGGCGTTAAGCAGCTACAACTGGGCCACCTCCCAAGCGGATTACCGGAGCTCCTATCAGCAGGTAACGAACCGCGACAAAGGAAAGTTTTATATCACTTATGACAAGGACAATCGGTTCCACGGTGATCGTATTACGAGATACTTGCTGCTTGAAAGCACGAAAGCGGATTACGTTGGTATGGCCGAACGCTACCGTCAATATTTAATGGAAACCGAGCATCTTGAGCCTATAAAAACTGCCGCGGATAAAGTTCCGATGAATATCGTCCTCGTGGGGGGCGATAAAGCGCCGGGGCTGCTGTGGGATCGTTATATCAAAGGTACAACGACCAATCAGGCTATGGAGATAACGAAGCAATTGTATCAGCTAGGCATCGAACATATGCAAGTATTGTACCGGGGCTGGCAAAAGGGCGGAATCGGGGCAAGTGGAGGGTTGGCCAAGGTCGATCAACGCCTAGGCGGCGATAAAGGAATGAAGCAATTCATTAATTATGCTCACTCGATTCATGTGCCGGTCTACTTGACTGCTGACTATTCGCAGAACACAACCGGGGCTGGCGGATTTACTTCACGAAGACAAGGAGTAAGGGACTACGGAGGGACTACGATTGGGGACCTTGCAAGCCTGAAGTTTGTGAACGATACAATCATCGACAAGGATATAAAGTACTACCAGAGTTTAGGAATAGACGGAGTTGAACTGGATGGAATCGGCCAGTTTCTATCCAGTGACTATAACTCCAAATACGGCTCTACCCGAGCGGAGAATCTCATCATGCAGCAGGATATGATCAAGAAGCTAAAAGACTCCGTCGGGAAAGTCATTGGATACGAAAGTAATCTCTATGCCCTCCCTTGGCTGGATGGGATAGCTAGATTAAACGAGGATTATTCCTATGATTTGTTCTCGAATGCGGCAATTCCATTCCTGCAGATCGCGCTGCATGGACTAGTACCTTATACTTCCGTGGCATCGAATGACAGGGATCAATTTCATTTGGAGTTTTTACATGATCTTGAATATGGAGCCAACCCTTCCTATACCTTTACCTATACCGCTTCCGAGGAATGGAAAGATGCCGAGCATCTTCATCTATTTAGTCCAGCGTATCGAGTCTGGGGGCAAACGGCCGCGCAGGAGTATAAGGAATGGAATGAGGCACTTGGCGATGTACAGGATCAATTCATAGTCGGCCACCGAATCTTGAGCGATCAAGTGAGGGAAACCACCTATTCAGGAGGCAAACGTATTGTCGTTAACTACGGAACGATTGCCTATACCCACGGGGATGTGACTGTTCCGCCTGGCGGGTATGCCATTGTCAAAGGAGGTACGAATGAATGAAGAGATTTCACTATTCAACGTACCGCAAGCTTGGAGGTACTTTGTTTATCGCTCCTTGGATAATCGGCTTCGTTCTATTCATGGCGCTTCCGTTACTCTATTCGTTCTATATGAGTTTCCATCAGGTCAAGATTACGGCGACGGGGATTCATACGACGTATAAAGGTCTTTACTATTACAACTTTATTTTATTCGAAAATGCCGGTCTGCTCTATGATCAACTGATCCCTTTTCTTCGCGAAGCTTTGTTTATGCTGCCGGTAATCGTTGTATTCTCATTACTTGTGGCAATTATGCTCAATCAGAAGTTTTGGGGAAGGACGTTTTTCCGTGCCGTCTTTTTCCTTCCCGTCATCTTTACGACCGGGCAAGTGGTGACGGAATTAATTGGGCAGGGACAAGGGAATATCGACTTTCTAACCAGCTATCATCTATCCGATTTGGCGAATACCTATTTGCCGGCATCATGGGCGGGACCGATTACGAATATCCTGGATTCCTTCGTCCTTATTTTGTGGTATTCCGGGGTGCAGATTCTGATCTTTCTTGCAGGCCGTCAGACGATTTCTCCTTCGGTCTATGAAGCGGCTCGCATTGACGGAGCTAACCCATGGGATACCTTTTGGAAGATTACCCTTCCAGCGATGATTCCGTTTGTTTTGCTCAACTTTATTTATACAACGGTCGATTTGTTTACTTTTCCGTCTAACCCGATTCTGACGCAGGTCAATATCAAAGACTACGGGAAATCGAGCGCGCTTGCTTGGATTTATTTTGCAATTATCTTCTTATTCCTTGGCCTTATTTTCTGGTTATTTAACCGTTTGTCCCGTCAATCGCGGGTATCCGATGTGTAAGGAAAGGAGGGATAACTCGTGCCCAAAGTTGAGGTTCATCATCTAACTAAGTGGCTTCGGCCAAGAAAGAGACTGACCGTTACTCGACATCTGCTATTGGGCAAAGAGGCGGATAAAGGTCTGTTATTCCGGCTGTTTATTTACTTGCTGCTTAGTGATATTGCTTTCATCTATTTGAGTCCGGTCCTCTACATGATCACGACTATGGTGAAAAATGCTGCAGATTTGCTTGATCCTGCGGTCATCTGGGTGCCTCATACCCTATTTACAGGAACGCTGTCGGATGCTTGGCACAAGATCAACTTTCCGGCAGCTTTCCGAATTAGTCTCTCCCTATCGCTTGCCGTATCTATCCTGCAGACGTTCTCTTGTGCAGTAGCGGGTTATGCATTCGCAAGACTTGATTTTCCGTTTAAAAGGTTCTGGTTTGCCTGCTTACTGCTTTCGTTTGTCGTGCCGCAGCAGGTTATTATTTTGCCGGAGCTTATTGTGGCGAACCAGATTGACCTGATGAGGACCTACGTGCCGATCATTGCTCCGGCCTTGTTCGGGCATGGGCTGAAAGGAGCTTTATTCGTCATTATCTATAGGCAGTTTTTCGCTACGCAGCCGAAGGAACTGGAGGAAGCCGCTCGTATGGACGGGGCTGGACTGCTGCGAACCTTCTTCCGAGTTATGCTTCCGCTTGCCAAACCTGCGATCCTGGTCGTCTTTTTGTTTTCATTTGTTTGGACTTGGAATGACTATTATACCCCTGGTGCTTATTTGATCGGCGCAACCGAAGTGCCGCTCTCGCTTGGCCTCTCACAAATCACCTCGCAGTTAAATGAACAGGCTTTGGAGATGGGTCCGTCGATCTTTGATGAACCCGTCAAGATGGCAGGATCGTTCCTGATTATTGTGCCGCCATTGCTGCTCTATTTGTTTACGCAGAGATGGTTTATCGAAAGTGTGGAACGTACTGGATTAATCGAATAAGGATGGAGGTGCCAGTCTTTGAAAGCATCTATCGATAAACCCAATGTGTTATTTATTATGGATGACCAGCACCGGTTCGATTATTTGGGAAGCATGGGGGCCAGCTTTGTCAGGACTCCTAACCTGGATCGTTTAGCTGAAAAAGGCGTCAGATTTACGAACGGCTTCACTAACGCTCCATTATGTGTACCCGCTCGTATCGCGCTAGCAACGGGGTTGCAGCCTGCAAGACTTGGGCTGGTCGATAACTCGCATGTGCTAGACCCACAGCTGCCTACGCTTTATCAACGATTTCGAGATAATGGCTACCGGGTACATTGCGTCGGCAAACTGGATTTAAACAAATCAAATCATTACAACGGACGTTACGGAGATCGACCGGATGCTTACCGATGGGGTTTCACTCATCCCGAGCAGTGTGAAGGGAAGGCACATGCCGGATCTTCACGGACACCTATTGGACCGTATACGAACTATCTGGAGGAACTTAATCTTCTGCAATCCTTTTATGAGGATTATCGTAATCGGGATAAGAAACAAAGCTACGAGAACTGGTACCGGGATTCTGCTCTGCCAACGGAGGCTTTCGAAGATTGCTATATCGGACGGAGAGCGGCTGAGTGGATCGAAACGGTCCCCGATGATTATCCTTGGTTTTCATTCGTAAGTTTCGTTGGCCCGCATGCTCCCTTCGACCCTCCTACGCAATATGCGGATCGTTACCGCTTTGAGCCGATGCCGCCTGCGGCATTCGATTCAGCGGTTGAAAGTTCCAAACCGGAATGGATACGCCGGAGGCAAGAAAAGAATATCACAGAGGAGCAAATCACTGCTTCACGGCGTCAGTATTGCGCAGCGGTTGAGGTTATCGATGATCAGATTGGCCTTATTTTGGACGCCCTTAAGAAAAGAGGGATGGAGGATAATACGTATATCATTTTCACTAGCGATCATGGGGAAATGCTTGGCGATCATCGGCTTTATAATAAGAACCTTCCTTATGAGCCTTCCATCCATATTCCGCTGCTTGCAGCGGGACCGGGTATACAAGGCGGTCGTGTCAGTGATGCCCTTATTGAGCTGATCGACCTCAATCCGACGGTCAGCGATTTAGCAGGTTTGTCTACACCGAAAGGGCTTGATGCCATATCTTTCTCCGGCTTGCTGAAAGGTGAAACAAATGAACATCGCTCGTTCATTATGAGTACGGGCAAACAGTTTCAATGCCTGCGCGATAAACAGTTCAAGCTCATTCAACATGTGAACGGATTAATTGAATTATTTGATCTGGAGAATGACCCGCAGGAGTTCTGCAATGTAGCTTCCGTACATCACGAACGGACAGCAAAGATGGTTGCGCAACTCAAGCTGCGGTTGCAAGCTGCACAATCTGGGAATGAGGAGGTAGAGGTGAATAGTGAGCGCGAAGAGACCGAACATATTATTCATCATGAGCGATGATCACGGCTATCAAGCGATGAGCTGTTACGGCAGCCGAATCAACGAGACACCGAATTTGGATCGAATCGCGAATGAGGGCATTCGGTTGAACAATTGTTTTTGCACAAATTCCATTTGCGCACCAAGCCGGGCGGTTATTCTTTCCGGGGCGTACAGCCATGTGAATGGAGTAAAGACATTGAAAGACTCGTTCGATGGACGGCAGATGACTTTTCCCAAACTTCTGCAAGCATCCGGCTATCAAACCGCAATGATTGGGAAATGGCATTTGGGACACGGGGGCGATCATGACCCGACAGGATTTGATTATTGGAACATCTTGCCTGGTCAAGGTATTTATCGTGATCCTGAGTTTATTGAGATGGGTTTGAAGCGCACTATACCGGGGTATGTCACGACCGTAACGACCGATTTGTCTTTGCAATGGCTGCAAGACAGGGATAATAGCAGGCCCTTCCTCTTAATGTGCCATTATAAAGCACCTCATGGTCCTTGGCAGCCGGATGAAAAGCATGCGGAGCTTTACGAAGACGTAGATATTCCCGTGCCGATTACGTTTTATGACGATTACAGCAATCGGGCAAGCGCGGCGGCAGCAGCCAAAATGAGAATTGACCGGGATTTGCCAAAGCGGATTCCGAAGTATACAGCTCCGCAGGAGCTATCGCCAGAAGAAGCAAAGAAATGGCAGTATCAGCATTTCATCAAAGATTATTTGCGCTGCGTCACTTCCATTGATGAGAATGTGGGACGAATGCTGGATTACTTGAAGGAAGAGGGATTGGAAGAGGACACGATTGTTATCTACACCTCCGACCAAGGGTTTTATCTAGGTGATCACGGCTGGTATGATAAACGGTTCATGTACGAGGAGTCACTGCGGATGCCGTTCCTCATGCGTTACCCAAAGGAAATCCCGGCGGGAGTGGATTCAGATGCATTCGTGATGAATGTGGATTTGGCCCCGACTTTCCTGGATTACGCGGGTATTCCCATTCCGGAACCGTTGCAAGGCGACAGCATTCGTGAAGTTGTGAGAGGTCACGTACCGCAGGATTGGCAAACATCGGTTTATTACCGTTATTGGATGCATCTTGACCCCGTGCATGGCGTCTATAGCCACTATGGTGTTCGAACGGATAAGTATAAGCTCATTTATTATTACGGCGAGGCGTTAGGTGCAAGCGGGACGACGGATATTTCCACGCCAAAGGAATGGGAATTGTTCGATCTTGTTAAAGATCCCCATGAATTAAACAATGTATATGCCTTAGATGAATACTCATCTATTGTCGCAGCGCTTAAGACCGAACTCGAGCGGCTGCGCTTGAAGGTGGGTGATGTGGATTAAGGCAAGGGGATAGGGTGTTGGATTGGAGTGACGAGTCATTATGAGTATTAATCAGAGTAAATCAATGAGAAAAGGGAGAGTTAAACAATGAAAGCATGGAAAATAAAAACGATATTCTCAATCACATTATTATTCACTTTACTCCTAAGCGCTTGCAGCAATGGAGGGTCAAACCATAACAATACGGCAACTAGTCAACCAAATAAGCAGACGAATCAAGCGGTTCAATCCGATCAGCCTGAGCAAACGGATAACCAATCAGTTGAACAGCCTGCGGATGAGATTAAACCAATTACGTTAAAAATCTATGCAGGTATGCCGGACTCCGAATTCAAAACACAAATTACCGATCCGCTTAGTAAAAAGTACCCGCAAATTACGATTGAAAGGCTTGGAGCAGACAAGAAAAATACCCCGCTTGATCAGCTGATCGCTTCCGGCGATACACCGGATTTGCTGGCTGTTCCGAAGGATGAGATCAAGTCCAATGTGATTCGCCTGGGTCTGCAAACGGACCTGAACGAGCTGGTACAGAAATATAAGGTTGACCTTGGACGATTTGATCCGGTTTTGCTGAAATCGATTCAAGATTTGAGCGGTAATGGCGAGTTATACGGCTTGCCGGAGAAGAAAACGTTATACGGCCTTGTCTATAACAAGGATATATTCGATAAGTTCGGCGTTCCTTATCCGACTGACGGCATGACTTGGGACCAAGTGATTGAATTGGCCAAAAAGGTGACCAGAGAGGATAACGGCGTGCAATATCGCGGCCTGGATTTTACAAATTTGAACCTGATGCGCGGGCAGCTTGCCCAGCCTCTTCTTGACAGCAACGATAAAGCTGTCGTTACAACGCCGCAATGGCAAACGATCGCAAGAACAATTCAAAGCATTGTTCAAATTCCTGGCAATACAGGGGAAACCTCCGGCTATGATGTGTTCCTGAAGGATCGGACAACAGCTATGTTCGCAAGCGGATTGCTCGGCATGATCAACCGTGCCAAAGAAGTGCCGGACTTGAACTGGGATATCGTAACGTTCCCGACGTTCCCCGATGCTCCGAATACAGATCCTCAGGCAGATGGCGTAGCTTTCGCTATTACTTCTACCAGCAAAGTGAAGGATGAAGCCTTCCAAGTCATCCAGTACCTGCTGTCAGATGAAGTACAAACTTCGTTGGTACGTAACGGATTCCTGTCGCCGCTTAGCAATCCGGAGATTCAAGCTCAGCTTGGAGCTGACCAAACCTTCTTCGAAGGGAAAAACTTGCAAGCCGCATTCAAACAAAAGCTGTCTGATCTCCCGCCAAGCACCTATGATTATGTTGCTTCGCCTATTATCAACAAAGCTTTCGATGGGATTAAAAAAGGTGAGGTTGATATTAATACAGCGCTAAGCCAAGCGGAAGACGAAATCAATAAAGCTGTAGAGACCGAAAAAGCAAGCAAATAATCAGAGGGAACGGGGTGAGCAAGGGTGAAAAAGTGGTATTCGATATTGTTCATCATGGTCATTCTGGCGTCAATTATTCTAGTGCCTCTGCCGGAAAAGGCAGAGGCGGCAGGGTTTCCTCCCGGCGTCAATCCGTCTAATGCGTATGCATTAGACGGATTACTGGACGTTACTGCAGCTCCATACAATGCTGACCCTACAGGAGTGGTCGATGCGACTGCCGCTATCCAAAGCGCTGTAAATGATGGATTCGCGTACAATATGCAGGTCTTTTTCCCAGCAGGAACCTACAAGGTATCTGACACCATTGAAGCTTATATTCCTCATGGCCAAATGACAGAAGCAAGGGTTGGCAACTACCTTGTTGGCGCGACAACAGGCAGCGGGCGACCGATTATTAAGCTGAAGGACAACTCCGCAGGTTTTGACGATGTCAATGGACCTTATACTACAGTGGATGGCAGCCATCATATTAAACCGGTCATTCATTTCTGGCGGGAAGATGATGTTGATCTGGGTTCAGAGAAGCCGAATGAAAGTTTTGACAATGTTATTCGGGGTATTGATTTCGATCTGGGCTTGAATCCAGGCGCAGTTGCTCTTCGCCATCAAAGCTGTGAAGGAAGCGCAATTGAAGATGTTTATATCAATGCGGCCAATGCTTTCGCCGGTATATTCGACATTATTGGGAGCGGAGGAAGCATTACCAATATCGAGGTTGAGGGCGGAAAATACGGCATTTATGCGGAGAATTCGCAGCCAGCGCCGCTCATCACGGGCATTAAGCTTGAACAGCAGACGGAAGCTGCGATTTTTTATAACGGGAAATCGCCGCTCACCGTCGTTGGCTTCCATATCACGAAACCTGCCGGACCGGTTATTACCGTAGGCAAACAGGCCGATGGTACGGAAAGCAGCGGCAATATCAGTTTGGTCGATGGCAGTGTAAGGCTAAGTACGCTTCAGTCCAACGCAACGATTATTCAGAACACGGACCGCTCCGTTTATTTGCGTAACGTATATGCCATTAATGCAGGTTATATTATCCGTCACTCCACTGATCCATCCTCGGACTTGGCTGTAGCGTCAGGTGATCAGAATGCTTGGATCAACATTGGCGAATATGCTTACGACAAGGGCTATACGCCGAATCAGACCAAGCTGGTCGATGGCAGTTATCTAACCGGACATACTTATCCGGTGAGCGGTCCGTATTACACCCGTTCAGGGGGGCTTCCTTCTGACCTGATCTCCAGGCATGTGTGGGCAGGCGGCGAGAAGTTCACGGCATTTGACCAGACGGGAGTTATCAATGTCAAAGACGCACCTTATAACGCGCAAGGCGATGGGACGACAGATGATACAGCAGCCATCCAAAGCGCACTGAATACGGGAGGTAAAGTATTTCTTCCTAAAGGTAAATACATCATTAGCAGTTCATTGATACTGAAAAGCACTTCTCAGTTGTTTGGCGTATCGAAGACGGCTTCGGTCATTGCGGTAAGCCCAACAAGCAAGCCTGCTGCGGATACCCCGATCATTACGACTGTGAATGATGCGAATGCCTCTCCGGTACTAGCAAATGTGAAGCTGGAGCTTCCTATTCAAGACCAGCTTTATTACGCGATTGATTGGAAGGCAGGCAAGAACTCCATTGTGAAGGATATATGGGTCAAACCGGCCGATATTCAAGCGGATGCTCCGCATAACCCTTCTTTGAAATGGGTCGTTGTTGAAGGGAATGGCGGAGGGAAATGGTATAACCTCCTCGCCATCGGCAGATATGGACCAAAGGATAACAATTTTAGAATCCAAAGCGTAGAAGGAACTACGCAGCCCTTGATCTTCTATATGTTCCATTCGCAATATGCACGAACCGGAAATAACAATCCACAGGCCATTATTGAAGACAGCTCCAATGTTACGATTTTCTCGGCGAAGTTCGAAAGCACAACGAATAATCCGGATAACCAGTTCTCAAGTGCTCTTGTTATCAATCATTCGAACAATATTAATATCATTGGCAACTCGGGAGTACTGAAGCCATTGACGGGCCGAGAGATTTTCAAGTTGAATGACACAGCCAGCAGCGCGAACGACAACACCAATATTACGATTGCCAATATGGGCAAAAACAACGGAGGCAGCTCCGGCTGGAACTACGTCAAGGAGTTTTACGGCGGCTCGAATTACAATATTCCTGGCAATAACATCGGCACGTTGTTTAAGAGAGGTCAGACAACGATAGAAATCCCGCATTAATGAAATGATGAGATTGCGACTGGGCGCTCTGCTTACACTTTGGCAGCAGCGCTTGGTTGCTGAAAGCGAAGTGATCCCTATGGGACAACGGAAAAACCTGCTTCTGATCATAACGGACCAGCAACGTGCGGATACGATAGCGAGAGCGGGCAACGCCTATATTCAAACGCCGAATTTGGATCGGTTATGTGAGACCGGCACGCTTTATTCGAATGCGTATAGCGAAATGCCGGAATGTTGTCCCGCACGTGCGGTAATGTTCAGCGGCCAATGGGGGCACCGCACAGGGAATATGGGGAACGGATTTACGAATCCTCTGTCCTCTACTTTTGTTTATAAGTTGAATGATGAGGGTTATCAGACAACTTACATCGGGAAGATGCATGCCATCCCCAAGGATAATACTTGGGGCTTCCAGGATATCTATCGCTCGGAGGAAATGGGGCATCCCGATCAGGATGACTATAACCGGTACGTCCGTGATTCAGGCTTTGATTGGGTCTATGAAACGATGGGCGTCCGGCATGAATATTACTATATCCCCCAGGTCTCGCAATTACCTGATCGGATCCATCAAACGACCTGGGTTGGCGATCGGACGGTTGATACGATCAAACGATTATCGGTGGAGGATAAGCCGTGGTTTATTACTGCATCTTTTGTCAAACCTCATCCGCCTTTTGATCCGACAACCCCATACTTAAATCTATATGATTCGGAAGTGCTGCCGTCTCCTGTTCGTAATGAACGAGATAGGGACGAAATCTGGCCGCTGCAGCAAGCGCAAAATTACGCCAAGTGGATGGAACAGCCCGGCGATACGCTGACTCGTCTCATCAAAGCGGCTTATTATGCCAGCATTTCTCAGATAGATGTTCAGATTGGAAGAATTGTAGACGAGCTAGAGCGGCAAGGGCTGCGGGAAGAAACGGTTATATTATTTACTTCCGACCATGGCGAGATGCTAGGAGACCACTATCAGTGGGGAAAGAGATCTTTCTATAACGGTTCAGCTAGAATTCCGTTTATCCTCTCTTGTCCTGGCAGCTTACCGCAGGGAGTGGTAAGCGATCAGCTTGTTGGTCACCGTGATATTGCACCAACACTGCTGGATGCAGCTAATCTTCTGGATGAGCAGATCGTATTAGATGGTCACAGCCTGCTAAGGTCATCCCACGATACGCCCCGCGAAATAACTTTTGGGGAGCTTATTACCAATCCATACGGCGTTATACCAAGGGAAGAAGTGGTCAATATCTCCTCGATTTATATGGCGGCCACAAAAAAGTGGAAATATATCTATTCACCAAACGGAGGCAGGGAAGCGTTGTTTGATCTGGAGATTGATCCGGATGAGTTGGTTCCTCTCGAAAATGATGAGTCTCATTCTGAAACAAAGCAGACTTTACGAACAGCCTTACTGGAGTTTTTCCAACAGGAAGACTACAAGGGCGGGTTGTCGGAGGACGGACAGCAGCTCCGTCAAGTGCCATTATCGGAAGTGCCAACACCAAGAAACCGGCAATATTCTTCTTATGATCCCTACCATCTTGAAGCGAGGAAAGGGAGACGATGAGGCGAAGACGCCAGAGGAGTCATAAGGGGGATTGTGATGTTTTTAACCGAACGTAAGCTGGAGAAGCGAATTCAAGAGGTAGAGTCTTGGCGCTATATGGACAGAAGGCGAATTCCAACCTATCAGTTCTGGATAGATACAACAGCGGAGATTGGCGTGCTGCCGCCGGACAATGCCGAGTGGGGAACGATTGGAATCGGTGATAGATGGCAAGGCTGGGATACGATCGTCTGGTTGAAGACCGAAGTTCACATTCCGCTGGAGTGGCAGGGCCGGACAATCATTGGCTTATTTGATTTTGGCAAAACAGGACCTGGACATACTTCCGGCTTCGAATCTCTGCTCTATGTCAATGGTGTTCCTTATCAAGGGGTAGGGGGTAATCACCGTGAAGTTTTCCTGCCCAGTGGTGCAGCGGGTACGACAGTTCAATTGTTATTCAAATTATGGACGGGATTAAACGGGCATTCAGGGAAACGGGTGGAACTAGAGCATCAGATTCAAACCTCTGAGATAGCTTTGCTTCAGGAAGAAACGGATGATTTCTATTACAGCAGCCTCGCCGTCTATCAAACGTTCATGTATTTGAAAGAGGATCGTTGGGAGCGTAATGCACTTATTAAGGCGCTGGATCGTGCCTTTATACAAATCGATTGGAGCCATCCGGGCAGTGTTGATTTCTACGAAAGTGTGCTGCGGGCAAATACCAGCTTGAAACATGAAATGGAAGCGATACCTGCTGGCAGCAATCCGATTACGATTCACGCTATCGGTCACTCTCATCTTGATGTGGCTTGGTTATGGAGGCTGAGGCATACGCGGGAGAAGGCGGCGCGGACTTTTTCGACCGTATTGCGTTATATGGAGAGATACCCGGAATACGTTTATTTGCAAACGATGCCGCATCTGTATGAGGATTTGGAACGGGATTATCCAGCGTTGTTCGAGCAGATTCAATGCCGAGTGGCCTCCGGGCAGTGGGAAGCAGGAGGAGCGATGTGGCTGGAAGCGGATTGCAATATTCCTTCTGGCGAGTCATTAACCCGTCAACTGTTGTATGGCATTCGTTATTTCGAGGAAAAATTCGGGTTATCCTGCACTTACCTGTGGTTGCCAGACGTATTCGGATACAGCTGGGCATTACCGCAAATTTTGTGCAAAGCGGGCATTCGTGCCTTCATGACAACAAAAATCAACTGGAGCCAATACAACCGGTTTCCTCATGATACTTTTTATTGGAAGGGAATCGATGGAACAAAGCTGTTGACACATTTTATAACAACACCGAATCTGCAGGGCTACCAGTATAGCTATAGTGGACAGATTGCCGCTCGTACACTCGCTGTCACATGGGAGCAATATCAGGATAAAGAGATAAATGATGAGTTTCTGCTTGCTTTCGGACATGGGGACGGAGGAGGCGGACCAACGCGCGACATGCTAGAGATGCGTCGCAGATTTGAGCAGATGCCTGGCATGCCAAAGGTGGTGACAGGACGGGCAGACCGCTATTTTCATGAACTGGATAAGCGGGTACGGGAAACGGACCGATATGTCCACACCTGGGACGGCGAGTTGTATCTCGAACGCCATCGGGGTACGTTCACTTCACAAGCTTATGTGAAAACAATGAATCGGCGGATGGAAGGATTGCTTCATGACGCCGAGCTGGCCAATTCGATTAACGCAGCTTTACGGGGATTCAAGCAATATCCTTCCCAATCGCTGCATGAAAGCTGGATTATTGTATTGCGTAATCAGTTCCATGATATTTTGCCGGGATCCTCCATCGCTGAGGTGTATGAGGATTGTCATTCCGATTACGACCGTGCGGAGCAATTAGCTCAAGATGCGCTTACTCGAGGGGTTAGCAGCATCGCAAGCCAGATTGTGCGTTCAAGTTGCGACCATGAAGGTTATCTTATATTTAATACGATTCAATGGGAACGTACAGAAATAATTGAGCTTCCGTGGCACCCATCATATTCGGATGTGGCATGGAAAGATAGTCAAGGGAATGACCTGATTTCGCAGAAAAGTGTTCGATCAGGCGAGGAGAAGCTGTTATTGCTCGTCCCGCATATTCCGGCATTTGGTTATACAACGGTATCTTGTTATGAGGTGGAAACTTCCAAGACGCTTGCTGCTGCGAAGCCGCAGCCGCTTATTGAAGTTCAAAGCGATGGGCTGAACACGCCTTATTATGAGATTCGATGGAACGAATTCGGGCAACTTATTCGTTTGTACGACAAACGAATAAAGCGGGAGTTTATTGAGCCGGGCGAAGCGGCTAACAGGTTTGACCTGCATGAAGATAAGCCGCTGCGTAACGATGCATGGGATATTGATCTGTTTTATTACGAAAAGTCGGAGACCATTACAGGACTCCAGCGAATCGAGTTGATCGAATCAGGAGAGCTCAGAACGGTTATCCGATTTGAATGGAAGCATGGAGAGACGGTTATTGAGCACGATCTGGTCGTGTATCCGGATCATCCACGTATCGATTTCGTGACGAAAGTAGACTGGCAGGAGCGTTCGCAGCTTCTTAAAGTTGCCTTTCCTCTGCAAATCCGTGCTGTCGAGGCAACGTATGAAATTCAGTATGGTCATGTGAAGCGTCCGACGCATTGGAATACAAGCTGGGATTACGCCAGATTCGAGACTTGTGCGCAGAAGTGGATCAATCTGTCGGAACGCGGAGCTGGCATAAGCCTATTAAATGATTGCAAATATGGTCATGAAGTCAAAGATAACGTCATGCGTCTGACGTTACTCAAATCATCGATTGCACCTGATCCATTAGCTGATCAAGGGCTTCATACGTTTACGTATTCCTTGCTCCCTCATGAAGGAGATTGGTTTGCAGCTTCTACCTTGATTCATGCTCAGAGGCTGAACTCTCCCGTTCACGTGGTAGAATTGCCTGAAGCTAAGGAGTTTTTAAATGTACAGCATGGCAGCCTGCCAGAGAAAACAAGCTTCTTCAGCTGTAGGAGTGATCATGTGGTGGTCGACACGATCAAACGAGCCGAGGATTCCGATGCATGGATTGTGCGGTGCTATGAATATGCCGGCAAACGAGGAAATGTCTCTTTTGAAAGCTTATTTACCTTAGAGCATGTCGCGGAAGTAAATCTGCTGGAGCGGGAGAATGCTCCTCAGACGTTCGAATCTCACCAGTTTCAATCCTGGTTCCAGCCTTTTGAAATCAAGACGTTTCTTATAACCGTTCGATCAGGAGGAGGTAACTCATGAATCAGCCGAACATCATTATGATTGTGTCTGATCAGCATCGCGCCGATTGGATGGGAAATGCGGGGGCTTCTTATCTGCAGACCCCTAACTTGGACCGGTTAGCGGAGGGCGGCGTCCGTTTTACGGAAGCCTACTGCAATTCGCCCTTTTGCGTTCCGTCGCGAATGTCCATGATGACAGGACGTTACCCGTCAAGAACGGGCGTTTATAACAATGAGCATATTCTTTCTTCGGATATGCCTACCTTTGCCCACGCGCTTGGGATTGCCGGGTACGAAACGGTATTATGCGGCCGCATGCATTTCAAAGGACCCGATCAACGTCACGGCTATGGGCAGCGGCTCGTGGGGGACATTACACCGACCTATAATGGTGGGCCGACTACTCCCTACGGAAGGCTCAAGGGGACAGCAGGACAAGGAAAAAATTCGTTGGAGCTGTCTGGCCCTGGAGACAGCCCGGTCCTTCGTTATGATGAATCGGTCATAACAGCTTGCGAGCAGTTTCTTGCTAAGCGCCACTTGCAAGAAACGAGTCAGCGCTTGTTTTTGACGGTTGGCTTTTATGGACCTCACCCCACTTTTATATGTCCGCCTGATGTGTATGAACAAACATCGGCTGCGCTGAGAGATATTCAAGGAATTCCACGAGATGAGGAGCCACTCCATCCTTGGGTTGCCGATTGGTTCAGAAGATTGAAGATCGACGATGTCACCGCTGAACGGTTGCATACGGTTCGCGCCAGCTACGCAGGGCTAGTTCAACGACTAGATTCCTACATTGGGCGTGTGCTGGAAGCTGCCCGCTCCCTGCCGGGCGAGACTGTTATCGTATATGTCAGCGATCATGGCGAAATGGCTGGCGATCATGGCATGTTTTGGAAGCAAAGTTTTTATGAGGGCTCCTCAGCCGTACCGATGATTTGGTACCCGTTGACCGAAGGTTCTAAATCTCTGATTGCCCAAGGCAGAACCGTCGACGTGCCGGTTAGCCTTGTCGATCTTGCTCCAACCCTCGTTCAATTGTCAGGAGCCCCAGAGATGCCTGGATTGGATGGTTGGGATTTAAGCTCTTTATTAAATCCTGAAGAATACCCCGAACAAGAACAAAAATGGACCAGTCGGCCTGTATTCTGTGAATGGCAAAGCAGCCGTATGATCCGTTCCGGTCAATATAAGCTGAACTATTATGATGGCTTTCCTCCCCAGCTCTTTGATCTGGACCATGATCCGCTAGAGCAGCAAAATTTATTTGAACAAAATGCCTATTATGCTGTTAGGGAAGAACTCTTGAAAAAGTTGAAGGCGGATTGGAATCAAGAGCAGATAAGAGAGCAGCTTGCTTTGAAGAAATCGGATATTCAGTATATGACCCAGTGGGGCAAAGCAGTTGGTTTCGGCCGGATGGATATGTGGGAGACGAATTATGATGCCTATTAATCAGCAGAACAAGCCTAATATTCTGCTCATCGTCTCGGATCAGCATCGCTATGACTGCATGGGGGCTTATGGTAACCCGGACATTCGGACGCCGTACCTCGATGCGCTCAGCGAAGACGGCGTGACTTATAAGAATAGCTTTTGCAGCTCGCCTTTTTGCACGCCTTCCCGCTATTCGCTTCTTACAGGGCTTTACCCGCACCAACATTTAGGTTGGGGAAATTTGAGCACGATTCCTTCTGGCATCGCCACTTTTCCGAAGCTGTTGCAGCTAGCGGGTTATAGGACAAAGGCCGTCGGCAAGATGCATTTGACTCCGACTTATCTGGATGTCGGCTTTGACGATATGATTCTAGCGGAACAAAATGGCGACGGACGTTATGAAGATGACTATCACCGTTATTTGATGGAACAAGGGCTGCTCGATCGCTTAGATCTGATGGATCAGGTCAAGGAATATAGGGAGAAAGCTCCGCCGTCCTATTGGGATACCTTTGGTACAGAGGCATCCAATTTAAGCGAGGAGCATCATTCGACGACATGGATCGGGAATCAGGCTCTGACTGCAATCGAAAACTGGGGCACGCACAATGAGATGCTGATGGTCAGCTTCATTAAACCCCATCACCCGTTTGATCCGCCTGTTCCATGGAGCTCGATGTATAATCCGGCCGAGCTTCATCTGCTTCCAGGCTGGACGGATCAACCATTGGAACGAGATTTACGGATGCATCCGGGATTTTTCGAGCATACACGATTGACTGAAGAGAAATTGCGGCGTACGATGACCCATTATTATGGAGCGATCAGCCACATTGATCATATGACAGGTCAATTCGTGGAAGCTTTGAAGAGAAAAGGGATATATGATAACACGTTGGTCATTTATACAAGTGATCATGGCGAATATATGGGTTATCATCATATGCTGCTAAAGTCGAATTACATGTATGAGCCGCTTGCCAAAGTCCCTCTGCTTGTTAAATATCCGGGAGGTGTGAACGCTGGCGAATGCTCGGATCAGCTTATCAACAATATCGATATATCAACTACAATATTGGCTGCTGCCGGAGTGAACAAGGATAAATCGATGGTAGGCATAAATTTGATGAGCAGCGAGGAGCAAGGGAGGGAATTTATCATAGGAGAAGATTCGAGAGGACGGCAATATATGGTTCGTTCGGAGCGATACAAGCTGATCTTGACGAGAGATCATTCCAAATGCGTCTTTTTCGATCTTCAGAATGACCCGCTTGAGTTAAATAACCTAATCGATGATCCCGATTATGAGGAACACATCACGCGCTGCCGTCATGCTTTGCAACAAACCTTATTATTTGATGCCCCCTCTCCATCCTATCTTGATCGCAATGCACCTATCATCACAGGAAACAGAGTCCCAAACGATTCTACCGTGAGGAAACGAGTTTCTGAGTGGATAGCAGGCAACTGGAATACTGAGGACGGATTCGTTGACAAAAACAGGGAGCTAAGGTAAAATTATAGATGTTCATTAACCGAGTAAGCTGATTGGAATTATTTAATTAAATATTTTGTTGAGTCAACCGGAAATCCGGAGACGTCATTCCATGTGCGCGCATTTAGGGATACGTCTATTTTTTTTGCGTATTTAAACTAATCCAGCTCTTTGGCAAAGAGGGGGAGTCTATGAAAAAATATGGGAATTTAGTTGCCGAGTATTTAGAACATAAGCCATCTGATTTTGAAAAAAACGGAGGACTTTGGGTAATTCGAGCCGGGCAGAGCAAAGCGAAACTCCACTACCAGGTTGGGCCTAGAGTAGTGGAATATTACTCAGTACATGCAGTAAGAAGTGGAAGCATCGTTTTAAATTACGATAGCAAATCCGTGTTATTGCATGAGGGGGATCTTTTTTGCGCTTATCCTGCTCATCGTTACAGCTATCAGATGGTTGAGGAAGATACCGTTCTTCGACTGTGCTGGTTAGTCTTCCAAGGAAATCATGCTGAAACTTTGCTGGAGCGGATCGGATTCAGCAAAGAGCAGCCGTTTTTATTCAATCGTTGGGCGTTAGGCCATGAGTCGATTATGATTCAAATACAAGATCTGCTGCGCAACATTAATGGTTATGATGAAATGTTAATGCAATCTAAGTTATATCAACTCTTTGATTCGTTGTCCCGTAAGTCCGATGGACAACAGCTGAAGCGGGAGGGTACGAACAGGCTGCAGCGCTGTATTCAATTTATGGAAAAGCATTACATGGAGGGAATCACGGTAAGCGACGTCGTTGAGGTAGCAGGTGTTCACCGTTCGCAGGTTTATCAGGAATGCAGCAATGTCATTGGACTTAGCCCGATGCAATATTTGGTTCAGCTCCGCATGAATAAAAGCGTGGAACTGCTCAAATTAAGGGAATTGAGCATGACAGAGATTGCTCTAGCAGTCGGCTACCCAGACTTATATTCTTTTTCCCGCGCATTCAGCAAATACTATGGCATGTCAGCAACACAATACCAGATGAGGCTGTTTATGACCAATCAATATGAAGGAGGGGAGAACTCCATTGGGAACAAATAAGAGACCTAATATCGTAATGATTATAATGGATGAATGCAAGTGGAATGTCTTGGGGAGTTATGGGAATACGGACGCTTATACTCCTCATATAGATCGGCTTGCTTCACAGGGGAGGCAGTTCGAACATGCTTACGTTACATTTCCCAAGTGCGTGCCATCTAGGGCCGCTTTGATGACTGGCCGCTATCCGCATGTGGAAGGCCATCGTACTTTACCTGGTTTTGAAGTGCGCAAAGGTGAGAATAATCTGGTACTTGAACTCAAGAAGGCTGGATATACGACAGGCATTTTTGGTAAAAATCATACGCTGGAAGGCGAATTTTTATCGGAGTGCTTTGACGAAAAAGGTATTCGTTGGGGGAAAGGCGTGCCTAGAGATCGTCGAGAATTCGAAACGGATGATTCCTTGTTCAGAGCTTTTTACCGTGGCGAATTCAGTGAAATAGATGAGATGGCGGATACTTTATCCACACGAGATGCAATAGACTTTATTGAACGACGGAGTCAAGAAGATCAGCCATTTTTTTTACTATTGAATTATCTCTTCCCTCATCCGCCCTATGCGGATATTGAACCGTATATATCTATTATTCGTGAACGGAATATTAAATTGCCTGTTAGAGCGGATATAAACTCAGCACCTCAAATCTTGCAGGTTTATCGGGAAGTTTATGATCTAGAACATTTGAAGGATGAAGATTGGCGGAAGGTAGTTGAAGCCTATTATAGTATGGTCTCTTATGTGGATGATCAGATAGAGAAAATGGTTAAATCAATAGATAACGCTCAAATCGCAGAGGACACCGTTCTAATCCTTACCTCAGACCATGGTGATTTTGCCGGTGAGCATGTGGGGGTAGAGAAGTGGGATACCATGTTCTACGATTGTTTGGTGAGAGTTCCGTTAATCATTCGCTGGCCAGGGGTGATTGCTGCAGGTCGAACCGATGCTATGACGGAAAATATTGATCTTGCTCCTACGTTATTGGAATTATGCGGCTTGGATGCACAGGATTGGATGCAGGGTAAATCACTTTACAAGCTTCTTATGGGCGAGACGGACAGCCACAAAGAGGAAGTGTTCTGCGAGGGCGGAGTAGAAGAATCAGCATTGACACGTACAGTTATGCTGGACAGCGAGGATCACAAGAAGCGACAGCCTAATTATCATTGGAAGCAGCAGCTCATCGTCGAATATCCATGGACCATCTATCGGGCGAAAATGATCCGAACCAGACGCTGGAAGCTAGTCTACCGTATTAACGGAATCAAGGAATTGTATGACTTGCTTCATGATCCGCTAGAGCTCAGAGACGTAGCCCATCTGTCTGAGAATAAGGAAGTCGTCTCCGAATTGTTAGAAAGGTTGTTGAATTGGACGATACGAACAGAAACAGATTATCCTCGTATTGATAAAATGTATTCCTAGACGTTGATAAATTTGGAAGGGGAACGGATAGATGACAATCGAACAGAAACAACAACCCTCTTGCTGTAGTGTAAATCAGCGTTCAGAGAGCAGGACAAAATCTCAGTTTGTACATATTGAGGCATTATACAAGCCAAAGAAGTCGAATAAGGAAAGACCTGCCGGGATGATTTATCTGCCCGGTGGAGAATTTCTAATGGGTACCAATGATGGAGAAGGCTTTCCAGCGGATGGAGAAGGACCGATTCGTCCGGTACAATTGTCGCCATTTTATATCGATCCTTGTACTGTTACGAACGCCGAGTACGCTGATTTTATTAGGGCAACGGGTTATGTAACCGAAGCGGAGAAGTTCGGCTGGTCTTTTGTTTTTCATTTATTCGTATCCGACAATGTGAAGAAGATTAATGCGCGGCAGGTGCCGGGAGCACCTTGGTGGCTCGCTGTAAACGGTGCATCCTGGCATCGTCCAGAAGGTGAAGGCTCTTCGGTAGAAAAAAGACTGGATCATCCCGTTATTCATGTATCGTGGAATGATGCGGCGCAATATGCGAAGTGGGCCGGGAAACGCCTGCTAACGGAGGCAGAGTGGGAATATGCGGCTCGTGGCGGATTGGTACAGAAACGGTATCCATGGGGCGATCTATTAAAGCCGGATGGTCAACATCTCTGCAATATTTGGCAGGGGAAATTTCCTTTGAAAAACAATGCTTCGGATGGTTACGAGGGCACAGCCCCGGCACAATCGTATCCGCCAAACGGCTACGGGCTCTATAATATGGTAGGAAACGTGTGGGAATGGTGTTCCGATTGGTTTAGCTCCAGGCCTGCTGGGAAGGGGATTCTTAATAATCCGACTGGGCCGGCCTTTGGTTCAAGCCGAGTAATGCGTGGTGGATCTTATTTGTGTCACAAGTCATATTGCAACCGGTATCGGGTAGCGGCAAGGAGTCAGAATACACCAGATAGCTCGACAGGGAACCTTGGATTCCGCTGCGCAGCGGATGCATTTAATTAAAAATGGTTGAGCAGAGAACGTAAAGCTGCTCAACCATTTTTTTTTAGAAGTCAATTATGACTAGAAAAAAGTAAAAATACGGCATAGTCATAACCGCACTAGTTTAAAAAGTGCCCAACCTTGCAATACTGCAAGGTTAGGCACTTTTGTTTTTTTGGTCAGCATGAAGTTCAAGATGTTTTTTAGCATTTAACAACTTTATTTTTAGATGAGGGTTTATTACTGGTCCTGAGTAAACAACTTTATTTTCACATTTTCAGCCGTACTGTTGGTTGAATCTCATCTCGTTAAACAACTTTAAATTACTAGTCGTGGATTTTTAACCCCTGAAAACTCTTGATTTTACTGGAACTTCGATAAAGAACTTTATTTTCTCTCACCAGCTAGCATAAGCAAAAAAGCCGCCATTTAAGCGGTTTTTTTATTATATCCGGATAATAGAGATTATCTCCTGCAGCTCGGGAAGATGCTTATTCTTGCTCTTATAACCAATCAACAGGTCATTGGTGACAGTCAGATTGTCGAAGCAGGTGCGGATACCGGCCTTCGAATTCTCGAGCAGATACGTCGGGATCACGCTGATTCCGGCTCCCATCTCTACGGCTCTAATGACCGCATGCAGATTAGGGATTACGTGCTTGGGCTTAATTAGAGGACGTCTCTTGAAATGCTCTCTCCAAAGACGTCTGATTATCGGGAGCTCGAGCCCGTAGGAAATCCATCGCTGCGCGGACAACCATTCCTCGATTTCTTTGGGATGGTGAAGATCGGGGATCTCGAGCGAAGCCGGCGTTATGATCGTAAACGTCTCTTCCATTAGCAGTTCATACTCAATGCCGGGCACGATAAATTTCTTTGGAGTAATAATGAGCTCCACTTGATCTTCTTTTAACAGCTCGAGCAATTGGTCGGCGGTCCCGAAGTAAGAGACGCTGCACATGCCGGAATTCGTTACCTTGGGAAGAAACAGCTCCTGGAAATACTCCAGGGACAAGCCGATGCGGAACACTTTATTGTTCGGCAGGGACGTGGATTTCAGCCCGGCCGTTGTTTCCTCCAGGGACTCGACTAACAGCGCAACCCGGGAGTAGAGCTCCTTCCCCCGTTCGGTTACGACAAGTCTTCTCGATACTCGCGTGAATAAAGCTTCGCCAACCTCGGCCTCAAGCGGCTAAATGCTGGCTCATAGCGGGCTGCGTCATCATCCTGGTCTTGGCGGCCTCGGAGACGGAGTGATGCTTGTAGATAGCAATAAAGCTTCGGTACCATTCAAAATCGACCATCTTATTCCTCATCCTCTATCGTTCATAAGTAAAACCAAATTATAAATATTTTTATGATTTAATGCAATTTATATAATTAGTTTTATTGTCGGAACAAGGGTATAATGGGCTCTGTAACATTTCTTTACAAATGCCTGTTCATGAGTTGTCCGAAACGGGGTACATTATGATGTAACCGAATTGGAACCGTGAAACTATAGAATAGAGGAGAGATCGTATTTTGAAGCACTTATTTACTCCGTACGAAATGAAAAGCTTGTCCTTGAAAAACCGCGTCGTTATGCCGCCGATGTGCCAATACTCGGTAACGGCCAAAGACGGCATCGCAAACGATTGGCATTACGCGCATTACGTCAGCCGCGCGGTTGGCGGTGCGGGATTAATTATTATCGAAATGACGGACGTCGAGCCGGACGGCCGGATTACCGATTATGATCTGGGATTGTGGTCGGATGATCATATTCCGGCGCTGGCCCGCATCGTTGATGCCGTCCATCAGCATGGGGCCAAGATAGGCATTCAGATTGCCCATGCCGGCCGTAAAGCTGAAGACGCGGAGCTGCCGGTAGCCCCGTCGGCTATTCCGTTTGACGAAAATTCCAAAACGCCCCGCGCTTTGACTACCGAAGAAGTAGAGCAAATGGTGGAGAAATTTAGACTTGCCGTGCGCCGTGCCGTACAGGCTGGCGTAGATACGATTGAGATTCACGGTGCCCACGGCTACCTGATTCACCAGTTTGTGTCCCCGCTGACGAACAAAAGAAACGATAAATATGGTCAAGACCGGACGCTATTCGGCAAAGAAGTAATTAAAGCCGCAAAAAGCGAAATGCCGGATCATATGCCGTTAATTATGCGGATTTCCGCACGCGAATATGTAGAAGGCGGCTATGGCATTAACGAAAGCATTGCTTTCGCGAAAGAATTCAAAGAAGCTGGCGTCGACCTCTTCCATATCAGCGCGGGCGGCGAAGGTCAGATCGCGGCTGCCGGCAGACCGGGTACGCATGCGGGTTACCAGGTGCCTCTCGCGAGAGCGATCAGAGAAGCACTGGATATCCCGGTTATCGCAGTCGGCAGACTAGACGATCCAGCGCTTGCCAACTCCGTGATCGGCAACGAAGATGCGGACCTTGTAGCCGTCGGCCGAGGCATGCTTCGCAATCCTTATTGGGCCCTCGAAGCAGCGACCGTTCTCCACAAAGAAATCAATCCTCCAAGACAATACGAGCGCGGTTTCGCGCGCGGTTAATATAACTTAATGACCCAAAGCGGTGCAGGACTAATCCTGCACCGCTTTTTTCGTCACAAGAATAGTTCAGCTATCCCAATAGCAGAACCAAGAGGACCTCTTCCCCCAAGTCGTACGAATGTAAGGGAATCCCCGAGCAATGGCGATCGGAAGAACATCGAATGCGCAGTTTGCAATTTAACCTACTGGTCTAAGCAAAGAGGCTATCTCAATCTAAGTTTGAGACAGCCTCTTTTATTTGTATAGCCTGCCGCTATTGCCAGTTGCGGATTTTGCCCGGTGCAATCCCGTAGGCGTCTTTAAAGAGATGGTAGAAATGGCTTAAATTATCGAACCCGGCGTCGTAAGCGATATCGACGATGGGCAGCTGCGTGGTGAGCAGCAGGTTTTTGGCATGGCCTAGCCGCAGGTGGTTCAAATAAGCCGTTGGCGTCATGCGGAGATATTGCTTGAATACGCGGTTAAGATGGCCGTCGCTCCGGTCCGTTAATTCCCGCAACCTCGGCAGTCCGGCGCTGAAATTTTCTTTTCGCTGCAGCTGCGCGAGCAGCTGGTCGAACCATTGCGGCAGCGCCTGCGTGCCGTCATTGCGGAAGTGGAGGAAGAAATGGGTTAAGGCATCGTTTAGGAAGCTGCGGGCCATCGTTCTTGCCTTTTGCTTATCGGTCGAGTTAAACAGTTGAATCTGCTCGCTTTTTCTCATGAGAGCTTCCATGTCCGTTCCGGGCAGCTGGATGACGGGCGGAAGCTGCGGACTCCGGAGCGCCTGGGCAAACGCCGCGTGTCCGATGTAATCGAAAGCGCCCTCCACAACCTCTTTATAAAAGTTGACGTTCAAGAACTGACAGTCTTTTCCCTCCAGCAAATCGTATCCGTGCGTATCGTCGGGACGAATGAATACCATGTCCCCCTCCTTCAGCAATTGGACGTCACCGTTGATCAAATGCGTGCATTGGCCGGAAATGACGATAAAGATTTCGTAGAAGTCGTGTCCGTGCAGAGGATAAGCATGTCTCACCGAATGCACGATGTGGAAGTTGGATTGTACCAGCGGATCGATCAGCGCCGCGGCGTACAGCATGTTAACGTTCATGGAGGCCGTCCTCCTTGTCGTCGTTGGATTTAAATAGTGATGTTAATATAGCACAAAAAAAGCATTTGCATAACAAGACGTTAAATGGCTTCGAGTGCTACGATAGGGCCGAATCATGCATCCTTCCTAACCTAATGTCGAAGGAATGGCATCATTCCAGCACAATCCATACATTTGAAAGCAGGTTGATAAGCATGCGCTCAGTAACGCTAAACGGCAATTGGACGATGAAAAGAACGGATGAAGCGGAATGGAACAATGCGATTGTTCCGGGCTCCGTATTCCATGATCTAATGACTGCGGGCAAGATGGAAGATCCGTATTACCGCGATAACGAATACGATATATTGGAGCTGACGAAGTTCGATTACGAATACCGGCGGAGCTTCCTCGTCGACGGGGAGCTGCTGCGGATGGACCGCGTGCTGCTCCGCTGCGAAGGGCTGGATACGCTCTGCGAGGTTTACGTAAACGGACAAGCCGTATTAAATACGGACAATATGCACCGGACCTACGAAGCCGATGTGAAGGGGCTGCTCACCGAAGGCAGCAATGACATTCATGTTATTATCCGCTCGGCCACGAACTTCGTGCTTGCGAAGGATAAGGAGCTTTTTCTGACGAGCTGCGCCGACGCCGTACCGGGCATCTCGCATTTGCGCAAAGCGCATAGCATGTTTGGCTGGGATTGGGGTCCGCAGCTGCCGGATATGGGCATTTGGCGGGATATAACGCTATGCGGCTTCAATATGGGCCGAATCGATGATATCTACATCACGCAGCAGCATGGCGACAATAACGTTAAGGTGAATATCGCCGCGAAATTGCAGCGCTGGTCCTCTGACGAGTCGCTTGCTCTTTACGCTACGATCGAGACACCGGATGTAAGGACGCTGGAGGCGTCGGTGAGCGAAGCTGGCGACATCTCGAACCTCGTGATCGATGTTCAGAATCCCGAGCTATGGTGGCCGAACAATCTCGGAAGCCAGCCTTTATATGGGCTGCGGGTCGAACTTCGGAGCGGAGACCGGATTCTGGACGAACGCTCGCTGAGCATCGGACTCCGGACGCTGCATGTCGCCCGTCAGCCGGATCAATGGGGCGAATCGTTTGCGTTTGAAATTAACGGTCATCAGATCTTCGCGATGGGGGCCAATTTTATTCCGGAGGACAACATCTTTGGGCGGCGCAGCAACAAGCGGACGGAGCAGCTGATCCAAAGCTGCGTCGAGGCTAACTACAACTGCATCCGCGTCTGGGGCGGCGGGTACTACGCGGACGATTATTTCTATGACCTATGCGACCGGCACGGCCTGATCGTGTGGCAGGATCACTTATACGCTTGCGGAGCTTACGATTTCAACGACGAGTTTAAGGAAAATATCCGCCTCGAGACGATCGACAATATGAAGCGGCTTCGTCACCATGCCTCGCTGGGCCTCTGGAGCGGAAATAACGAGCTGGAATATGCATGGGCGTATTGGGGCTGGACGGAGCGTTACGGCGAGAAGCAGCGCGACGATTACCTGAAGCAGTTCGAAGAGTTCCTGCCGGTGCTGTCGCAGTCGCTTGATCCAAACACCTCTTATTTGGTATCCTCGCCATCCTCCAAGGGCGGTATCGAAGATCCGAATAACGAAGATATCGGCGACATGCATTATTGGGATGTCTGGCACGGACGGAAGCCGATAACGGAATACCGGACGCTGCATCCGCGCTTTATGTCCGAGTTCGGCTTGCAGTCGTTCCCTTCCATCAAGACGGTGGAGACGTTTACGCTTCCCGAAGACCGCAATATTTTCTCGCGGGTGATGGAGGCTCATCAGAAGAACGGCACCGGCAACGAAAAGATCATGTATTACATCAGCGAATATTTCAAATATCCGAGAAACTTCGAGAAGCTCCTGTATGTTTCCCAGCTCATTCAGTCCGAAGGCATGCGGGTTGGCGTGGAGCATTGGAGACGCAACCGCGGCAGATGCATGGGGGCGGTCTACTGGCAGCTTAACGACATCTGGCCTGGCGCGTCCTGGTCGAGTCTGGATTACTTCGGCAGATGGAAGGCAACGCATCATGCCGCCAAGCGTTTCTTTGCGCCGGTGCTTGCATCCGCTCTAGAGGAAGGGACGACGGTATCGCTTCACGTGACCAACGAAACGCTGCAGACGGTCAAAGGGCAGCTCCGCTGGAGACTGCTGGACCGCAAGTCGGAGACGATCCAATTCGGCGAAACCGAAGTAACGCTGGACGCTCTCGCTTCGGAAGAGATCGTCTCGCTTGATTTCTCGGAGACGCTGACGACCAAGCAGCTGCTCAGCCAAAGCTATCTCGCCTACGAATTTGTCAGGGGCGAAGAGACGATCAGCGAGGGTACGGCTCTGTTCGTGAAGCCGAAGCATTTTGAGCTGCTGAATCCGGAAATCCGCGCTGAGGTTGTGGAGGAAGACGACCGTTTTGTCGTTACGCTGGACAGCCAGGCGTTTGCGCCGTTCGTATTGCTGGAGCTGAGCCATGCCGACGCCCGCTGGAGCAACAACGTATTTGCTCTTTCTGCCGATCGTCCGGCCGTTGTGACGGTACCGAAGGACGGCTTGTCCGAGCCGCTTAGCCTGGCTGCGTTCCGCGAGCAGCTAGTTGTTACAAGCTTATACGATACTTTTGAATAGAGCTCTTCATGGATTAGGAGGACACACGTCCGGCAATAGCCTCTTGCGTGTGTCCTTTCTCTTCGGGCAGCCAATTGAAATTGACAAACATAGCGATAGAAAACCAATCGTTGTTGCGTAGTTCGAAAGTCCGGCGCTGCCGTACAATTAAGCTAGAAAGAGGTGATACGATGTCTGCCATACTTAAATACAAATGGCAATATCTCATGATCATGCCGGCCGTCGTGCTGCTTCTGCTGTTCAGCTACGTGCCGATGGCCGGTATACAGGTCGCGTTCAAGGACTTCCATATCGGCTATACGATTTGGAACAGCCCATGGACCGGCTTCGAAAATTTCGCATTCCTTCAGGACAGCCAATTCTGGCTGGTGGTGAAGAACACCGTGTACATCGCGTTGCTCAAATTCGTATTCGGTTTTCCCGCTCCAATCATTCTGGCTTTGATGATCAACGAAGTAAGCCACGGGGGCTTCAAACGATTCGTTCAATCGGTCAGTTATCTGCCCCACTTTTTCTCGTGGATTGTAGTCGCTTACATTCTGCAATCGCTGCTTACTCTGGACAACGGTCTAGTGAATCAGCTGATCGTGTCTCTCGGCGGTGATCCGGTATTTTTCCTGGGCTCGACCGAGTGGTTCCGGCCGATGATCGTAGCCAGCGGATTGTGGAAGGAGGTTGGCTGGAACACGATTCTGTATCTGGCCGCGATCACGTCCATCGATCCGCAGCTGTACGAAGCAGCCAAGGTGGAAGGAGCGGGCCGTCTGGCGCAAATCCGGCACATCACGTTCCCGGGTATCCTGCCGACGATTTCCATCGTCCTGATCCTCAGCATGCCAAGTTTGATTGCGGTCGGCATGGATCAGATTTATCCGCTGATGAACCCAGCCAACCAACCGGTTGCGGATGTTCTGGATACTTATATTCTCCGAAGCGGTCTGCAGCAAGGCTATTTCGGCAGCGCGACGGCAGTAGGCTTGTTGTCCTCGGTTATCAGTCTGCTGCTGGTTCTCAGCACGAACCAGATATCCCGAAGAATCAACGGAGAGGGGCTCTGGTAACCGATGAAACGTTCAACCGGCGAAAAGTTCGGACAGGCGGTTATTACCCTGCTCCTGCTGCTGCTCTGCCTGACGGTCCTCTATCCCTTCGTTTACATGCTGGCGATTTCCCTGAACACGGGAAGCGACGCCGCCAAAGGAGGCGTATATTTGTGGCCGAGGCAATTCACGTGGTCCAACTTCCATATCGTGCTTGGCAACAAGGTCATTCAGCACTCTTACCTGATTACGATTCTGCGAACGATCATTGGCACAGTAAGCGGTCTTCTGGTGACTCTGCTTGCCGCGTTCGCCTTGTCTTACAGGCAGATGCCGGCGAGAAAGGCGCTGCTCGCGATCGTGCTGATCACGATGCTGTTCAGCGGCGGACTCATTCCGTTCTATATCCAGCTGTTTAATCTGTCGCTGATCAACACGTTCTGGGTATACATTCTGCCAAGCGCCTTTTCGGCCTGGAACATGTTCGTCATGCTGAAGTTTATCCAGGGTATACCGGAAGCCTTGATCGAATCGGCTGAGATGGATGGCGCCAAGCCGCCAAGAGTCCTGTTCTCGATTATCATTCCGTTATCCAAGCCGATGCTCGCCGCGCTTGGTCTCTTCACGGGCGTTATGCACTGGAACGACTGGTTCGCCGGCGCCTTCTTCGTCTCGGACCAGAATCTGATTCCGGTCCAAACGTTCCTGCAGCAGCTGCTCTCCGCCCAGGATATCTCGGTGGTGATGGGCTCCAACAATAGCGTGGAGGCGCTCGCGCGGGGCAGCCAAAACTTGGCTCAAGTGACGCTGATGTCCGTCAAGATGGCAACCGTTATGGTAAGCGCCATTCCGATTCTGTGCGTGTATCCGTTCCTTCAGCGGTTTTTTGTCAAAGGCGTACTAATCGGTTCGGTCAAAGGATAAGACATTCCGATCTTGTTGCAGGTTATCGCAGGGTATTAGGATTAAACACATATACCAAATAGCTAGACAGAGAGGGGAAAAAACATGAAAAGTCGCGCATTTTACGCGAAGTCTACCACGGCCGGCGCGCTGGCCGCGCTTATGCTGGCATTAACCGCCTGCTCGGGCGGAGGCGGCAATTCGACGAACTCGCCATCGAAGGATCCCGAACAGACCGGGCAGACGGCCGAGGGAGGCAAGCAAGGCGGAAAGTTTGATCTGTGGCTCGGATGGACGACCACCGTCAACAACGACAGCATGGTTCAAAAATATTGGAGAGAGAATGAACCATTTGTCGATGTACAGATCGAGTCCACGCAAGGCGATGCATCCACCGCGCTGAACCTGAAGCTGAATACGGGCGGCTTCGACGATGCCGCCATCTTCGGGCGGAGCGACGTTATCAATACGTCCATGGTTCGCTCCGGCACGATACAGCCGCTTGAGCAATACTTCGACATGCCGGACAAATATCCGGGACTCGCTTCGATTCCGAAGCAATATCTGGATGCGATGAAGGACAAGGACGGACATATCTGGTCCATTCCGACGTGGTTTGACCAGAATCCGCAAGATCCATGGCCGGGCTGGGCATCTCTTGGGTGGTTCGTGCGCGAGGACGTCCTGGAGAAAGCGGGCATGAAGAAAGAAGATTTGGCTACGATTGAAGGCGTGGAGCAATACTTGAAGGCGGCAAGCCAGCAGACGGACGCCTCAGGCAACAAGCTTATCCCGCTTGGCTTCCTGTCGGATGCCAATGACGAGAACGTCATTCTGAACACGTTCGGCGTATCGACCAGCGGCGGCGGCGTCGTACCGGTGGAGAAGAAGGGCGACGACTACGAGTTCATCTATGACAATCCGCAATACAAGGAAGCTTACAAATGGATGAACAAAATGTACAATGAAGGTCTAATCGACAAAGAAGCGATCACGGACAAAAAAGAGCGCTACAAGGAAAAAAATCAGTCCGGACGCATTGCGATGAACGCTGGCGGATTCTTCAACATGGACGCCTCGCTCTGGGAAACTCTCAATGGACCGACGGCACCAGCTTGGTATTTACAGACTATTCCGTATCCTAAAGTGGCCGGCGTAGACAAAGTCGGCATCAACACCATCATTAATCCGAATCCGGGCGATGACGTGTATATCAGCAAAAACACGAAAAATCTCGACGCCATACTCAAATTCTTCGATTACACGCTTACGCCTAAGCCGGAAATGCAGCAAGTCGTTAATGAAGGACCTGCGGGAACCTTCTGGGATTGGGTGGATAAGCCGCTCGGCAAATGGCATTATATCGACGAGAATTACACGGCTCTTCACGATTCCGGCGATGCGGCGAAAAAAGCTAGCACAACGCCTGAGCTTTACGCAACGTCCTCGTACAGCAACGAGTGGTATCCATGGTGGAACTACGAGGCAACCGACAGCGTAGCGGGACGACAGAAGACGATCGATTTCACCAACGCAATCAGCAAAATGGGAGCCATTCGGGTCGCTCAGCCTTATGACCTGGTCAAATCGGAACCGGGCAGCCTGTGGGAGAAATATTCGCCCGAGCTGGAAAACGTAAGAAAAGAATACAAGGCCAAGCTGATGATGGCCAAGGACGACAAGGCCTTCGAAGCGGCATGGACCGAATTCCAGTCGGCGCTTGAGAAGCGCGCGCACTGGAGCGAGCTGAAGGATGAATGGCATCAGCTGCTGTCCAAGCAATTCCCGGGAGCATAAAAAACATAGATACGGCGCAGCTCAAGCCGTGAGAGAAGGGAAGCCGGGATGCCGGCTTCCCTTCCGTCGGCTGCGGCCGGGCATTTTCAGGAAAGGAGCGGGGTGTCTTGCGTGTTCCTCTCTCTCGATGGATTATCCGATTTACCCGCGGCATGAGTCTCCGCGGCAAAATTTTGTCCCTATACGTGCTCATCCTGCTGCTGCCCACGCTGTTATTGGGGAGCGGTTCCGCGTATCTGGTCGCCCGGGGCTTCCATAACAGCTATTTGTCCGCCGTGGATGAGACGGTTCTTCAGACCGCGCAGATTGCGGATTTCAGCAAACGAAACTATGATTTATTAGCCGTCCGAACGGCAACCGACGGGGAATTGATCTCCCGTCTCTCCAGGCATTACGACGATATGACGGAAGTGGTGGATACCGTCAATTACGTAGATCGCACCTTCCTGCTTACGGGCAAATATTTGCCCGGCATTTTGGATTTTCGCATTTATCATACGAACGATACGCTTGTGCAGGACGGCCAGCTGTTATGGCGCCCGGAATCGAGAAGCATTGCGGGCCAGAAGGAAAGCGCGTGGTATCGGGATACCATGGCGGCCGCAGAGCCTCTTAAATGGAGCAGCGTGCCGGGGAGCCCTGATCGTGTCGTCATCACGCACAAGATTGTAGACAGGACGGGGACTCCGCTGGGTCTCGTTTATATATTGCTGGACTATGACGCTGTATTCGGGGAGCGGGTCGACCGTCCGTTTAACGATAAGGGAAGCTTGTTCATCGTGGATAACAACAGGAGCATCCTGGCGGCAACCGACCGGGAGCAGATCGGGAAAAGGCTTGCGCTAAGCGAGTGGCAAGAGGAATTCCAGGAGGACAACATCAACGATAAAGCTCATTGGCTGGATCTCACGCACAGCAAAGAGCTGCTCATCGTTAAGCCGCTGTCTTCCGGTTGGAGCGTTGTCTCGTCCACCGCGATGAAGCAGTTGAGCACGCAGGACCGCATGATCCTGCTTCTTATTGCCGGGATTACGATCTTCTTTCTGCTGCTGTCCGTATCTTTGATGATGACCGTCGTGCAGAACATCGTTCGGCGGATCCGAAAGCTTGGCAACCGAATGGGCGATCTTTCCCGGGGAGAATTCGAAGCGGCCATCCGCTACAGCGAGCAGGATGAACTAGGCGACCTGGAAAATAGGTTTAACCTGATGTCCGAACGTCTAGGCAAACTCGTCGAAGACATCACGCAAGCCGGCTTGCAGGAGAAGGAGCAGGCATTCAGGGCATTGCAAGCCCAAATCAATCCGCATTTTATTTATAATTCGCTGGGACTGCTCCGCTGGCGCGCCATGGATGCGAGGGATCAGGAGCAAATTCAGATTATCGACGCGCTGACGACCTTCTACCGGCTGACGCTGAACAATCAGATTAGCGTTATCCGAATCAGGGAAGAGGTAGAGCATGTGAAGGCATACCTGGAAATCTGCGAATTCCGCTATCCGGGCAAAGTCCGGCTTGTGTGGGATATCGACGAATCAGCGCTTGACCTGTATACGATCAAGACGGTGCTGCAGCCGATTGTGGAGAACTGCTACCAGCATGGCGCTATTGTCCGCAAGCCGGACGCTTTCATCCGTATTTCCATTCATAGAAGGGATGACCGGGTCATGATGTCGGTGTTCGACAACGGGCAGGGCATTTCCGGGGATACGATCAGGCAGCTAGCCGATGGCGTGTACGAAGGGAAAGGGAACGGTTTTGGCTCCACGAATATTAAGGAGCGGCTGGCGCTGTATTTTGGCGGCGATGCCCGTTATACGATAGAAAGCGCTTTGGGAGCATGGACGCTGGTTACGATTGATTTTCCGGCCTGCCGGGTGCAGCCAGTCATTAAGAAGGGGCGATAGAGATGCTGAACGTACTTATTGTGGATGACGAAATATCGCATGTGCAGGGACTCGTCCGGTTTATCGAATGGGAGAAGCTTGGCTACGCGGCCCCGTCGACGGCGGAATCGGGAGAGGAAGCCGTAGAGCTGCTTCAAGGCTCCGAATTTGACGTGCTGATCTCGGATGTTTCCATGCCCGGCATGACGGGAATCGAGCTTGCCGCGGAGGCGAAGCGGCTTCATCCCCATATTCAGATTCTAATGATTAGCGGCTATAACGAATTCGAATTCGTCCAGGATGCCATCCATGTCGGCGCCCAGGCTTATGTGCTGAAGCCGCTTAAGACGGAAGAGGTGACTTCTCGGCTGCAGAGCTTCCGGAGTGCCATCGAGATGAGGAAGGAAGTCGTAGAGCAGACCCGGGAGCTGGAGAAAAAAGTATCGGGCAGCGTTAAGCTTGTCAAAGAGAGATTCGTGGACGACCTGATTGCCGAATCTCTTCCCGTCGATGAGCTTCTTGCTTCGTGGGACGGTCTGTTGACGCTGCCTGAACTGGATCACGGGTACCAGATTATCGTGCTAAGCCTGGACCGTAATCCTTCCTCCGGGCAGGAGGCGAAGCAGCGGATGCTGCTCGGCAGCAGCTTTAAGAAAACGGTGGAAATCGCCTTCGCCCAAGACGATTCCATCTGGCTTGCGCAGACTTCGTTTGACGAATTTGTCGCGCTCCACGTCAATCCGTCGCCGGCAGCGCGCGCGAAGGGAGAGAAGCAATATCAGTTTATTCAATCCATCATGAGCGAGCAGTACGGGGCAAGCGTGACAATCGGCTGCAGCCGCGAGGGCACCGAATGGGAAGACGCGCCGCTTCTCTACCGGGAAATTCGGTTCAGCATGACCAAGGCGAGGCTGATCGCCGACGGGCAGATCGTACGCGGGAGCGAATTAGAGCCGGGCGATTTTGCTGCCTACCGGATGCATGACGAATTTATCCCTGGCTTGCTTAAGCGGCTGGATTCCGGCGATGCGGAACAGGTCTCGGCATACATGAACAAGATCAAGGATGCGCTGCTCTCGACCGGCAATGCTTCCTTCTCCTATGCGCAAGCCTTCGCCATGAGCTTCCTGGGAGAGCTGATCCGCCATTTGAAGTGGAAGAACGAGCCGGAGAGCGAAGCCAACATTCTGCTGTGGCGGCAAATGCTCGATTGCGGGAGCGCCCTGCAGCTGGCGGAGCTGCTGGCCGGTTACGTGCAGCGGTACATGGATACCGAGCAGAAGGCGCAATTGAACCAGCAGCATAACCTGATCCGGCGAGTATCCCTGTTCATCGAGGAGCGGCTTCACGAGCATTGGACGGTGAAGCAATTGGCAGAGCATTTCAACCTGAACGCCAGCTATCTCAGCGTACTGTTCAAGCGGGAAATGGGCCGGACGATCTCCGAGTTTGTTCAGGATACCCGCATTGAGCGGGCCAGGAAGCTGCTCCAGGATCCCAATATTAAAGTTTACGAGGTTGCCGAACAGGTGGGCATTCAGACAACCGCGTATTTTACTTACCTGTTCAAGAAGCTGGTAGGCGTCACTCCGCAGGAGTACCGGGATTACGGCTATTCGCCGGAGGACAAATGACTGGTATTATCTTCCGCGACTTTATTATACCGCCTTGCGGGGAAGAGGCCATTGGCATAGCGGTTGGATTTTTATCGTTTTGATTGCCTGCTTGGCTGAATCATCATATCGTCCATCATAATCCGTATATCGTTTATGGATTCGGGCTTCGTTTTTTCGTACGATAAGCGCATCAAATACATGAGGTGATTCTCTTGAACATACAATTTGACTCCGATTTGCGGTTATTTTCGATCTCGACGGCAAACAGCTCCTACGTGTTTGGATTAAACGATAAAGGAATCCTGCAGCATTTGTATTGGGGAGCTCCCGTTGAAGCAGCCGATTGCGGGCTCCTCCTGGGTTCCCGTTCGCATAGCTCGTTTGACGCCGCGCTTGACCGCGAGGCGGAAGAATTCGCTTTCTGGGGCGGGTTATCGTACATGGAGCCCACGCTGAAGGTTCGCTTGCACGATGGCGTGCGCGATCTGCGCCTTGTCTATGACGGATATCAAACGGAAGCAGCGGGCGGCAAAGAGACGCTGACCGTTACGCTGAAGGACGAGACGTACCCGATTGAAGCCCGTCTGATCTATACGGTAGTGCCCGGGCTTGATTTGATTGAGCGGTCCGCGGTTATCGTGAATACGGGCAGCGAGAATATCGTGCTGGAAAATGCCCAATCGGCAGCTTGGACGATGCCAACGCTCGAGAATTACCGGTTGACGCATGTAACGGGCAAATGGGCCGGCGAGTTTCAACTGAGGGAGACGGTGCTGTCGGAAGGGAAGAAGGTGCTGGAGTCCCGCCGCGGCTTTACCGACGCCCACGCGAATCCTTGGTTTGCGGTCGACAACGGCAGAGCAACGGAGGAATCCGGAGAAGTATGGTTTGGCGCGCTCGCCTGGAGCGGCAACTGGAAGATCGTAGCGGAGAAAACGGCGTTTGACCTTGTGCGGGTAACGGGCGGCATCAATGACTTCGACAGCGAATGGACGCTTGCTCCCGGAGAAAGCTTCGAGACGCCCGTATTTGTCGGAGGCTACGCTTCCGGCGGCTTTGGTTCGATGAGCCGAATGCTGCATCGGTATCAGTATGAAGTCGTAGCGCCGGGCAGGAGTCTGCGCAAGGTGCTGTATAATTCGTGGGAAGCGACGTACTTTGACGTCAACGTTCAGGACCAGACGGCCCTTGCCGAGCGTGCGGCGAAGCTTGGCGTAGAGCTGTTCGTCATTGACGACGGCTGGTTCGGGCAGCGCAACCATGACCGCGCGGGCCTTGGGGATTGGATCGTTAATCCGGAGAAATTCCCGAACGGACTCGGCGAGCTGATTGACAAGGTTCGCGGACTTGGCATGGAGTTCGGCATTTGGGTAGAGCCGGAAGCCGTTAATCCGGACAGCGACCTGTACCGGCAGCACCCGGATTGGGTCTACCATTTCCCGACACGCTCGCGGACGGAGCTGAGAAACCAGCTTGTCCTCAACATTTCCATGCCGGAAGTAAAACGCTACATTATCGGCTTTATGTCCGATCTGCTGGAACGTCATCATATCTCCTTCGTGAAATGGGACATGAACCGGACGATTACCGAGCCGGGCATGATGAACCATCCGCTAAACCGGCAGAAGGAGCTGTGGGTCCGCCATGTGCGAAGCTTGTACGAGATCTGGGCGGAGCTGCGGGAGAAATTCCCTCATGTCGCGTTTGAGACTTGCGCGGGCGGCGGTTCCCGCATCGACTTCGGCATGCTGCGTTATGCGGAGCAAGCCTGGCCAAGCGACAACACGGATGCTTTCGACCGGCTGAGCATTCAAGAAGGCTTCTCCTATGCGTACGCGCCGAAGCTGATGACCTGCTGGGTGACGGAAGAGGTAAGCGGAATGAACAAACGCGTGACTTCCATCCCGTATCGCTTCCATAGTGCTATGACGGGCACGCTTGGCATCGGGGCCAACCTGAATCATTGGAGCGAGGAGCAGCTTGCGGAAGCGGGCGCTTTGGTCGCGCAATACAAAACGATCCGTCCGCTCGTTCAAGAAGGCCGGCAGTATCGACTCCGCGCGCTGAAGCATAAAGGCGTGGAAGCGGTGCAATACGTCGGCATCGGCGAAAGCGGGGAAGAAGAAAGCGTGCTGTTCGCCTTCCTGCATTCCCAGAAGCTTGGGGACCATTTCCCGCGTTTGCTTTTGCAGGGCCTTAACCCGGACAAGCGGTACGCTATTAAAGGTATCGAAGGCGTATTCAGCGGTCGGTCGCTCATGCGGATCGGCGTGGAGCTGCCGCTGAGAGGCGACTTCGACAGCCTGATGTACCATATTCGGGAACAACAATAATCGTATTCCGACGGGGAAGTTATCCTTTATGCGTGCTGCGGTACGCGGAAGGCGACTTCCCCATTATTTTTTTGAACAGCCGCGAGAAGTAATAGGGGTCCTGGAAGCCGACGCGAATGCCAACGGCCTTGACGCTTTGATCCGTCAGATCGAGGTATTGGCTGGCCAGCTGAATCTTCAGACGCAAGTAATAATCGATCGGCGAATAGCCGGTCTTTTTTTTGAACAATTGGGTAAAATGGGGCACGGACAGCGCCGCTTCCGCCGCCAGCTCCGCCAGCGACACGTTATCCTCCAGATGCTCCGTCATATAGTGAATCGCCTTCTCGATGTCGAGCTGCCTGCGCGGGCTTGGAGCAGCCTGGCGATGCGCATGAATTAACCGGATCATGCCCGCCAGATGACAGGCGAGCTGCGAGACGTAGGCGACATGATCCAGCGTATAGCCTTTCAGCAGCATTTCGTAGCATTCGTCGAACAGCCCGATGATCGCCGAGGAACGCTCCAACGGGATGGGCACCGGGGCTGCTTTCCCCTGCTCGCCGAAGAAGGAGAACGCAAGCTCGCCCTTGAGATGGATCCAATAGATGGTCCATGGCTCCTCTTCCGACGATCCGTATTCATGGGGCGTACCGGCGGGAATAACGGCAAGCTCGCCTTTGCGTACCTCATGGCGCCGCTCGTCGTCCAGCTTGACCCATCCGCAGCCGTCCGTGCAGTACATGACAATATAGGCCTCGCTTCCTTCCGGACGGCGGCGGTAGTGATGCCGCGCGTAAGGGAAGCAGCCGATATCCGTAATATGAAGGGGCCGGATAAGAGGATGGGCGGCATATTCGGCCAATATGTGATCGGGAAGCACGATCAGTCTCTGTGAAGGGAAGCCATCTTCCTTTAATAATCTATCCATGCCTCGGGATATCCTCCAATCATGCCTGTAGATCGGTCTTCGCATGCTCTAATAATCATCATATTGTCCATTATAATCATTTGATTGTCAATGGCGGTCCTAGCCGCGATTGCGTACGATTAATCCATAACTATCGTACCTCGGGGAGGATGAATCGAGAATGGCTGCAGAAGTAAAAGTATGGGAGCAGACGGTGGAGCTGCCCACTTATGAAGTCGGGAAACCGGACCCTAATCCGATGTTTCTGGAGAAACGCGTCTATCAAGGGAGCTCGGGACGGGTTTACCCGCATCCCGTTATCGACAAGATTTACGACGAGAAGGTGATGAAGCCTTACCGGATCGTTTTTTTGGAAAATGAATTTGTGCAAATTCAACTGATGCCCGAGCTTGGAGGCCGGATCTACCGGGCGGTGGATAAGACGAATAATTATGATTTCGTCTATCATAATCAGGTCATCAAGCCGGCTCTGGTTGGACTTGCCGGTCCTTGGATCTCCGGCGGCATTGAGTTCAACTGGCCGCAGCATCACCGTCCGAACACCTACGGACCGGTGGAATGCGATATTCGGGAGAATGCAGACGGCAGCAAGACGGTATGGGTCGGAGAAATCGACCGGATGTACGGAACCAAGGTGACGACAGGCTTCACCCTGTTCCCAGGAAAGGCTTATCTGGAAATAAGCGCGCAGCTGTACAACCGGACCTCCGAACCTCAGACGTTCCTGTGGTGGGCGAATCCGGCGGTTGCGGTCAACGACCATACGCAGTCCGTATTTCCGCCCGACGTTCACGCCGTCTTTGACCATGGCAAGCGGGATGTATCCAAATTCCCGATCGCAACCGGCACGTACTACAAAATGGACTATTCCGAAGGAGTCGACATTTCCCGTTACCGCAACATTCCGGTGCCAACCTCGTATATGGCGTACCGGTCGGATTACGATTTTGTCGGCGGCTATGACCACAATGTGAAAGCGGGCATTCTTCATATTGCCAACAAGCATGTGTCTCCCGGCAAAAAACAATGGACCTGGGGACATGGCGAATTCGGCCAGGCCTGGGACCGGAACCTGACGGACGAGGATGGGCCATACATCGAGCTGATGACGGGCGTTTATACGGATAACCAGCCGGACTTCACCTGGCTGCAGCCTTACGAGGAGAAGAGTTTCAAGCAATACTTCATGCCTTACAAGGAAGTTGGCATGGTGAAAAACGCTACGATCGACGCCGCGGTTAATCTGGAAGTCGAAGGCCGGCAGGCTAGCGTAAATGCGTACGCAACTTCGGTCTACGCAAATGCCCGCATCGTATTAAAGGGGGCAGCCCGCACCTATATCGATCAAACGGCGGATTTATCGCCATCCCAGGTTTTTGCCGCAACAGTGGTTCTTGAAGAAGGGGAGCTGGAGGAGAATCTGAAGCTTGCGGTATTCGCGGACAACGGCAAAGAGCTGGTCAGCTATCGTCCCCAGCGGAAGCAGCTGGAGAAGACGCCGGATCCGGCAAAAGCGATTGGCGAGCCGGAAGAGCTACGCAGTACGGAGGCGTTATTCCTCGCAGCGCAGCATCTGGAGCAGTACCGGCATGCAACTTACGAGCCTGATCCTTACTACTTGGAAGGACTTAAGCGCGATCCGGGGGATATCCGTCTGAACAATGCTTACGGCTTGCTGCTGCTGCGCCGCGGCCAATTCGCGGAGAGCGAGACGTACTTCCGCCGCGCGATCGAGACGCTGACGCGGCATAACGCGCGGCCATACGACGCGGAGCCGTTCTTCCATTTGGGCAAGGTGCTGAAGTGGCAGGGACGTCACGAGGAAGCGTTCGCCGCCTTCTATAAATCGGTCTGGTCCGGAGCTTGGCAGGCCGCGGGATACTTTGCCCTTGCCCAGCTGGCCTCGGGCAGCGGCAAATATGAGGAAGCGCTGGAGTTAATCGATCGTTCCATCGATGCGCAGTATCGCAACCGCAAGGCCCGGCTGTTAAAAACGGCTCTGCTGCGCAGATTGGGACGCCTGGAAGAAGCGGGGCGGGTGGCGGCGGAAACATCCGAGTATGATCCGATCGACTTCGGCTCGCGCAACGAATGGATTCGCATTCATGAGCTGGAAGGAAGGGAAGAGCAAGCTTCGGCAGCTTTGGAAGCTCTCGCCGGCCTTATGCGGGACGACGCCCACAATTACATCTCGCTGGCGCAAGATTACGCGGATGCGGGATTGTACGCCGAAGCGCAAGACGTACTGGGGCGGATCGAGGAACGGACGGCGGGCAGCGTCTATCCGATGGTCCATTATTACCAGGGGTACTACCATCATAAGGCGGGAGACCAATCCGCAGGCAACTATTGCTACTCGCTTGGCCAAGAGGCGAATCCGGCTTACTGCTTCCCGAATACGCTTGCGGATTACGATGTTCTGACTCGCGCGGCCCGGGTACGCGCCGATGACGCAAGAGCGTTCTATTATCTCGGCAATCTGTTGTATGACAAGAAACGCCATGCGGAAGCCGCGGCAAGCTGGGAAGCTTCGGCGGCCATCGACGGCAATTACGCAACCGTGCACCGAAATCTCGCGCTTGCTTATTACAATAAACAGAACAAGCCGGAAGCAGCCTTGGCTTCGCTTGAGAAAGCGCATGCCTTGGCGCCGGACGACGCCCGCATTTTCTACGAGCTGGATCAGCTGTACAAGAAGCTGGCCTACACGGCGGAGCAGCGCCTGACCGTCTTGGAGCGGAACAAGGAGCTGGTAGAGCTTCGCGATGATTTGTATCTCGAGTACGTAACGCTTCACAACTCGCTTGGCCGTCATGAAGAAGCGCTGGAGCTCATCTTCGCCCGCAACTTCCATCCTTGGGAAGGCGGAGAAGGAAAGGTGCCGGCCCAATACGTACTGGCCCGCGTAGAGCTGGCTAAGCAGCTTCTGGAGCAAGGGCAAGCCGGCGAAGCCATCATACAGCTGGAAGCGGCTAAGCAATATCCGTTGTCCATTAACGAAGGCAAGCTTGAAGGCGCGCAAGAGAACAATATCAATTACTATCTCGGCATGGCGTACCGGATTCTCGGCGACGCGGAGCAGGCTGAGGCCTTCTGGTCGCTGGCTTCGGAAGGGCTGGACGAACCAACCAGCGCCATGTTCTACAACGACCAGCCGCCTCACATGATTTATTACCAAGGCGTGGCGCTGCGCGAGCTGGGACGCGTGCGGGAAGCCCGCAGCCGGTTCAACAAGCTGGTCGACTACGGCGAGCAGCATTTGTTCCAGCCGCAGAAGATCGATTACTTTGCGGTATCGCTTCCGGATTTCCTGGTCTTCGACGAGGATCTGGACAAAAAGAACCGCATTCATTGCCATTACATGATAGCGCTTGGTCAATTAGGCTTAGGGCAGGCGGCAGCCGCCGAAGAGCATTTCCGCGAGGTGCTGGAGCTTGAGCCAACCCATCAGGGTGCCGCTATTCATCGTAGCTTGCCGGCTTCGGCCGTGGAGCATATTTCATAATTTCGCGGGAGCGGGGTGCAGTCCTGACGGGACTGCGCAGCGCTCCCTTATTCGCGGAAGCTGCTTTACATTAAGAACGGGAGGTGCTTGAAGACAATGACTAGCATGTATTGGGAGAAAGTGTTGTTCGAGGGCTGCGAGGCATGGAGAGGCCGTTCTTCCATGCTGGAGCTGACGCTTATTCCGTCGCTGGGCAGCAAGGTCGTATCGCTCAAGGACGCTGCCGCCAGCCGGGAATGGTTGTCCCGCACAACGCTTCCGCTTGGCAACGCGGGGTATGCCAGTTCTTTCGCGGAAGCCGACGGCAGCGGCTGGGACGAAATGTTCCCGACCGTCGATTCTTGCCGTCTGCGGCAATCGCCGTGGGTGGGCATTGAATTGCCCGATCACGGCGAGGTGTGGTCGCTGGCCTGGGAATGCGGCCTGCGGGACGATCGGCTTCATTGCGAAGTGGAAGGCCGCAGATTGCCCTACCGGTTGGAGAAGATCTGCTCGTTTACGGAAGAAGGCCGTTTGAGGATCGATTATATCGCCCATAATCTAGGCGCCGAACCTCTCCCGTTTCTATGGGCGGCTCATCCCTTGTTTCAAGTCGAAGCAGGAATGGAAATTATCGTACCCGCAAGGCTGGAACGAATCGCGGTGTCCTACTCCCATATTCGCAGACTAGGCGATAAGGGAACGCTTCTGCCATGGCCAAGGCCGCTGCCGGACATTAGCTTGAATATCGCGCAAGCGGCTGATGCGGAAACCGCGGAGAAGTTTTATTTTGACGGGCCTCTGCCGGATGGTCGGGCTTCCCTGTATAATCCCGCCAGCGGGGAGATGCTTACGATGACATTCCCGAAGGAGCAGGTACCTTATTTGGCGGTATGGGCGAATTACGGCGGTTATTTGAATCAGTATCATGTCGCGCTGGAGCCTGCAACCGGCTTCCTCGACGATGCGTCCGCAGCCTGGGACGAGGGAGAAACCTCGGTTATTCCCGGATACGGCCGGTACGAATGGTATTTGGAGCTCGAGCTTGAAAATAAACAAAGCCAATAAGCAACGTCTATAACCATTTCCTTCTTCCGGCTTTTTGTTGCCTTCGCCGTTTTATTATCGGGTTCCGATTAATACAATGGGCTTAAAGAAGGCAGTCGAAGAGGGAGGAGGATTCGTAGGCATGGAGACGTTCGGCAGAGGTTGCCTCTGGCTTATTATTGGCGCATTAGGCTTGCTGGTGCTCGCCGTGATTACCCAAAGCACGATTCATATTCCTTGGTTTATCTTTATTCCCGTCGTCATTCTCGTCTTTTGGATGGCTTCAAAGAAAAATAAAAAATGAGATATTGCATGCTGGAAGGGCGGCCCCGAAGTCATTAAATGACTACGGGGCCGCCCTTTCTTGGATTTCAAGCAGCGTAATGAGATTTTAGCCTGCATTCTGTGGAGGAACCCCAACGTGCGGTGAGCGAACTTTTTGTATGACCTTAAAAAAACACAAGCGATAAGAAAGCGATTCCATTGTGGGTATCCCCCGTTAACGGCTAGGATGAGAGTAAGTAAGGAAGCTCATCGCGAAGGAGGGAAAGCGCTTGTTCGGTTTCATTTGGAAGTACCGGACGTTATATTTTATTTCAATTCCAGGTATTCTCTATTTCATCGTTTTCAAGTACCTGCCGCTCCTAGGATCGGTTATAGCGTTCCAGAACTACAACCTCTTTGCCGGCTTTGGCGGCAGCCCGTGGGTGGGCTTTGCGCATTTCGAGCGAATGTTCCAGCATTACGATTTTATCCGCATCTTGAAAAATACGCTTGTACTTGGTCTGCTCGACATTCTTATCGCTTACACGGCTCCTATCATTCTGGCTTTGCTTCTGAACGAGGTTCGGCTTGTGTTGTATAAAAAAATCGTTCAAACGGTTGTATACGCGCCACATTTTCTGTCGTGGGTGATTGTCAGCGGGATTTTTACAGGCATGTTGTCTCCTTCTTCGGGAATCGTGAACGTTATCCTCGGCTGGTTTGGCATCGAGCCAATCTACTTCTTAGGCGAAAACTCTTATATCCGCAGCATATTGGTAGGCTCCGGCTTGTGGCGCGATGTCGGCTGGGGAACGATTATCTACTTGGCCGCCTTGACCGGCATTAATCCCGAGCTGTACGAGGCATCCGAGATTGACGGCGCCGGACGCTGGAAACAGACGCTTAGGATTACGATTCCATCGCTTCTGCCCGTCATTACGGTACTGTTTCTTCTGAAAATCGGCGACTTCATGGATTACGGCTTCGAACGCGTATTTGTCTTCCAGAACCCGCTGAACATTACGAACAGCGAAATTCTGGACACATATATCTACAAGGCCGGATTAAAGCAGATGCAGTACAGCTATGCTACCGCGATGGGCCTGTTCAAATCCGTCGTTGGCTTGGTCCTGCTCATGATCGCCAATACATTAAGCCGCAAATCAACCGGAGAATCGTTGTATTAGGTGAACGCTTTAGAAGTATGAATCATTACGATAATCGCAGTACGGTCATTGTGGTGATCATTCATTTTAGGAGGGGTGGCCGTGATAAGGCGCGAGCATTGGAGCAGGAAGCTTTTTCTTATCGCCAATTATTTGTTTCTGACAGGTTTGTCGCTAACGATGCTGCTGCCGTTCTTGAATGTAATCGCGCAGTCTCTCAGCGGTTCGGCGGCAATTGACCGGGGAGATGTCATGTTCTGGCCCGTTGACTTTACGTTCAATTATTACCGGTACGTATTTGACGATGTCTCCATTTGGCGGGCGTTTGGGGTTACGGTGTATATCACGGTGCTGGGCACGCTTATTAACTTGGCCGCTACCTCGTCCCTTGCTTATCCGCTCTCGAGAACGGAATATGTAGGGCGCAAATACGTGCTGCTGTTTATTTTATTGACTATGATCTTTACTGCGCCGCTGATCCCCCAGTTCATTCTGATGAGGGAAATCCATCTGATTAACACGCTATGGGCACTTATGATTCCGACGGCAATCAGCGCGTTTAACCTGATCGTGCTACGCTCCTTTTTCGTTCAAATCCCGACGGAGCTTATCGACAGCGCGAGAATGGACGGCTGCGGCGAGCTTAGGATACTATGGAGTCTGATGCTTCCGTTGTCCAAGCCCGCGCTTGCGACAATCGGTATCTTTTACTCGGTGACCAACTGGAACAAATATATGGACGCCTTGTATTACTTGAATGACCGCAGGCTTTATCCGCTGCAGGTAAAGCTGCGCGAGCTGCTCATTAACGACGATCTTGTTGATACAGGCAATTTGCCGTTTGACATCGCTTCGCAATCAGTGCAAGGGGTTCAGATGGCTGTTATTCTGGTGGCTACGATTCCGATCATTATGCTGTACCCATTTATGCAGCGTTATTTTATTAAAGGCATGCTGATCGGTTCGATCAAATCTTAAGTCCGCCATATAAAAAAATGACAAGCGGAGCCAAACAAACTCCATTGTGGCCGTGTTGCGTGTTTATCTATACTGAGGCTAGGTTTTTGAAAGCGCTTTATAGAACGATTTGAGGGGATGAGGGGATTTATGAAAAAACTGTTCGTACTCGCCACGATTGCCGCATTATCCGTCTCGATGATTTCCGGCTGCTCCAAGAACAACAACGAACCGTCCAAGGCGACAAACGCTCCGGCCAACACGGCGGACGCCAGCAATAAGCCTGAAGAAGCCAAGACAACCAAATTCTCGATTTCCATGCGGACGCTTAACGTGGCTTACGTGGAGCAGAATCCGGACATTAACAAAGACAAGTACGTGCAGGCGCTCGAAAAAATGACGAATACCGATCTGGATATCCGGCTTATTCCGCACAACGAATACCAGGATAAAATGATTCAAATGTTCGCGACAAACGATATTCCGGACGTTGTCCAGGGAAGCGGAGGCATTAGCGGACAGGAGCTGGCGGGTGCCGTGCAAAGCGGCGTATTCCTGCCGCTGAACGATCTGCTGGAGCAATACGGGCAGAACCTGCTGAAGCGTCTGCCGAAAGCAGCATGGGACCGGCTGACCGATGAGAACGGCAATATTTACGGCATTCCCGAAGTGCTCAGCAATCCGTCTAGACGCGCCACCTGGATCAGGACCGACCTGCTTGAAAAAGCGGGCAAGCAAATCCCGACAACGGTAGAGGAAACCCTCGACGTGCTGCGCGCGTTCAAGGAGCTAGGTGTCGAGAATCCTTATATGGGCCGCAAAAACTTCAAATACGCGGACACGTTTTTCGGCTCCTACGATGTCTTTGGCTATTTGAACCAATTCAAGGCATTCCCGGACGGCAAGGTAAAACCAAGTTTCTTTGATGCCGACGCTATGAAAAAAGCAATCGGAACTTACAAAACAATGTTTGACGAAGGCTTGATCAGCAAGGAATTTGCCACGATCGAAAGCGCCGACTTCAAAAGCATCATTACGAGCGGCAAAGCCGGAATGTGGTCGATGAACGCCAATGAGCTTCCGATCTGGGGCACGCAGCTGATGGCGAATGTTCCAGGCGCGAAGGTTGCGCTTATTCCGTCCCCCGTAGGCGATGACGGCAAAGGCGGTTATGCCTACTACAATCCAGTGACGCGCTCATACTTTATCAACGTAAACGCTAAAGACAAAGCGGCCGAAATTGTGAAGTTCTTCGACTGGATGCTCAGCGAACAAGCCGAGCTGTTCTTCAGCTATGGAATCGAAGGCGAAGACTATCAAAATAACGGCGGTACGATCTCCTATACTCCTCCTACGGACGAGGCAGGAACAAACAAGCAGCGCTTCCTGAACTACTGGCTGTGGATGGTGCAGGATACGACTTACAACAAGCGTATTGCGGAGCTGACGGATTCAGGCAAACAAATGGTCGATGCGTTCGATAATCTGTTGACGAAGGAGGGCCGCGGCGGCATTGAGTTTGATCCTCGACTTGAAGCGTTTGTGAGCTACCCGGACCTGAGCCCTCAATCCGATCAGCTTCCGCCGCTCGTACTCGAGCATGTGCTCAAAATGGTGTACGGCAAAGAGCCGATTGACAACTACGACAAGGTGCTCGAGGAGTACTTATCCAAGGGCGGGAATGAAGTGATTGAAGAGGCAACAGCTCGTTATAACAGCAAAGAAAGCGCTTTCGAATAATGCTCGCTAGAACAGCCGGCATGGACTAGAATGACAGTAAGAGATTGGGATGCTCTCCTTGCCGGGAATACCTGCGGGCGGGAGAGCATCTTGCTCCATTAACGATTTGCATCTGAAGCGGTGATCGCTTCCGCCTGCAAACGAGGAGGACAAATCCATGTACCGCATTTTAGTTGTCGACGATGAACCGATGATCCGCAAGGGACTGCAGAAGCTGATTGGCGAGTCCGATCACTCAATTTGCCATGCAGAGACGGCGGACAACGGGGTAGACGCGCTGGAGAAAATCGCCGCGAGCTGTCCCGATCTTCTATTTACCGATATGAAAATGCCTAAGATGGACGGTCTCGAGTTATGCCGGCAAATAAATGAGCGTTATCCCGATTTGCCCATTGTTGTCATTTCGGGTTATGGCGATTTCGAATACGCCAGGCAATGCATGTCGTTTGGCGTGAAAGAATATTTGCTTAAGCCGGTAACCAAGGCCGCGGTGAACAAAGCCGTGTCGAAGCTGATTAGCGGGCTGGAATCCCGGAGGCAAGCGGCTTTTATCCCGCTGTCCAAGACGGAAGAGTGGTTGAATCAACTGCAGGACGGGATTTGGCATCTACGGCCCGAGTCGATCAAGACGGCAATAGCCGGCATGGAGCGGTACTGCATGGCTAGCAAGCTGGATGTTCGAATGATCAGCGAATTGTCGCAGGATTTGGCGAGCAAACTGTTGGACCGTTTAAACGCGCGTCAGGTATATCCCTTCGAAGCTCCGCAAAGGCAGGCGAAGCGGGATAACGCTCCTTTCTCCTCTCTAATCGAAACCGCGGCGGGGCTGATGGAGCAATTGCGGATTAAGCGAAAAGGGAACTTGAAAGAACCGGTTGAAGAGGCCAAGGTCTATATCGAGAAGCATTTGAACCGTGAATTGTCATTGGAGGAAGTAGCGGAGAAGCTTGGTCTCAGCCCTTCGTATTTCAGTCAGCTGTTCAAGCACATGACGGGCGAAACGTTTGTCCAATACCGGACAAAGCGGCGGATGGAGAAAGCAAAGCTGCTGCTCTCGATACCTCATCATAAAATTACGGATGTCTCCGCGGAAGTCGGCTTTGCCGATCACCCGCATTTTACGAAGACGTTTAAAAAGTACAACGGGCTGACGCCCTCTGAATACCGGGAATCATTGGGGATTAAAGGATGATGAAGCCCAGTCTCTCCAGGAAGCTGTTTCTGTATTTTCTGATCGTCATTCTACTCTCTTTGTCCACGGTCGGAATCTTTACTTATTTGAAATCATCTGCAGCGATCGACAAGCAGGTAGAAAAGTATATCTCCACGGTTATCGAGAACGCAGGTACGCAAACAGACCGTCAACTCGAAACGTTCGAACGGGTGAGCAACTCAATCTTGTCCCAGCAGTCGGTGAAACAGTTTCTGGATATGGATCCGAAGGATAGCTACGAGTATTACTATTTTACGAAAACAATACGTCAGGACGTCTTTCAGAAAATTTTCATTACCTATCCGACTCAGATCCACATGATCTATATTTTAGGCGACCATGGCTTGTCGATTTTCGACCAGAACCAAAGCTTCTCTTCCATGACGGTTGATCCGTCGCCCAGGTACGAAGAGCTAAAAGCAAAGACACCGGACAACGGCGAAATCGCGATATTAAACACGGCGCTGATGAACAATGAACGCGTCGTGACCATTGCCCGCAAAATTAGGGGCTACACCTCCTATGCAGTGAAAGGCATTCTTGCCATTGAGCTTAACGAAAGCGAGCTATCGTCGTTGTGGAACAATGTGGATCTTGGCGAGAACGGCTTCTTTTTCATTCTGGACGCCGAAGGCTCGGTCGTATATACGCCCGACCGCAGCACAAGGAGCGAAGTGGAAAGCACCGGACTTGGGCAGCGGATTGCAAAAGGCGGGAATACGCGCTTGATCGAGAAAGTGAACGGGAAGGACTCACTGATCGTCTCTCATAAGTCGTCTTACTCCGATTGGAGTCTTGCTGTGGCTTTGCCTTTAGACGAACTGCGGGAACCTATCTCCGGCATCCGGTCCACGACCATAACCGTTGGACTCGCGACGCTTGCGATTGCTTTATTTCTTGCTTTCCGGTTTGGCAACTCGATTGTGGGCCCGATTCGGACTCTTAAAAACGGGATGCGTCAGACCGAGAAGGGCAACTGGGCCCGTATAGAGAATAACCGGCGCAGCGACGAGATTGGCGGATTGATTCACAGCTACAATCTCATGGTGAGCCGGCTGTCGGATATGATCGAGCAGGTGTACAACACGGAGCTGACCAGCCAGAAAACGAAGCTTCAGCTGCAAGCCATCGAGCTGGAAAGGCAAAGGGCGGAGTTTCAGGCGCTGCAGCTGCAAATTAATCCGCATTTTCTGTACAACACACTGGAAACTATCAATTGTTATGCAATCGTACAAGATTCGAACGAAATATCGGAGATGGTCGAGGCAATGGCTTTTATGCTTCGTTACTCGATACAGACCAACCTCGAAGAAGTGACTTTGGCGAACGAGTTGAATCATGTACGCCATTACATGATGATCCAGAAACACCGGATCGGACACGAGTTTGAGATCGAAGTTCTTACCCCGCCTTCGCTGCTACTGTCAAGAATGGTTAGACTAACGCTTCAGCCTATCGTCGAAAACATCTTTCAGCACGCGTTTGCGGACGGGTTCGAAGCCTGGCATTACATCAGGATCGATACCCGCCTGGAAGACGGCGAGCTGCTTGTTATCGTGGAGGACAACGGAGTAGGCATGATGGAAGAAAGGCTCGCGAAATTAAGAAAAAGACTGGACCGCAACCGGCTTGTTGAAGAGGAGACGACGGTTCATGGACGGCGCAGAGGAATTGGACTTGTGAATGTTCACCGCCGGATTCAGATGGTATTTGGCGACGAATTTGGACTTAGTGTCGAAAGCTCGCCTGGCAACGGCACATTGATTGTTCTGAGAATGCCAAGCGAGGTTCTTCCGCAAGCAAAGGCGGAGCTCGAGCTTATGAACGCGTAAAAACATGAGGGGAAGGCGATAGGCATGTCTTTTGATCTGACAGGGAAAGTTGCGCTCGTGACGGGAGCAAGCGGCGGAATTGGCCGAGCCATCGCAGCCGCTCTAGCTGCATCCGGGGCGAAGGTTATTGTTAACTATTTGAATAGCCGTGAAGCAGCCGAAGAGGCGGTGGAATCAATTCGGCAAAACGGAGGAGAAGCGGTCGCGATTCAAGCCGACGTATCCAAAGCTGGGGAAGCGGAGCTGCTTGTCTCCGAGGCGGAGCGGGCGTTCGGCCGTCCCGTTGAACTGCTCGTCAATAATGCGGGTCATCTTGTGCAGCGGATACCAAACGAGGAAATGACCGAAGAGCATTATAGCCGTATTATGGACGTGAATCTGAAGAGCGCCGTATTTGTCTCGAAGGCGGTAATTCCAGGCATGAAAGCAGCCGGTGGAGGCTGTATTGTGAACCTGACGTCTGTCGCCGCCCATAACGGGGGCGGACCAGGCGCCTCTATCTATGCAGCGAGTAAAGCCGCGGTGATCGCGTATACGAAAGGGCTCGCCAAGGAGCAAGCGGTAAGCGGCATTCGCGTTAATGCCATATCGCCCGGATTTATTGGAAATACGGCGTTCCATGCCACCTTTACATCAGCGGCAGCGAGAGAAGCGACGGTTAAAGGTATTCCGCTTGGCAGAGAAGGAACGCCTGAAGATGTGGCAGGGGTGGCGCTGTTCCTAGTCTCAGATTTATCGGCCTATTTGACCGGGGAAACGATTGAAGTAAACGGCGGTATGTTTATGCGATAACCGTTCGACCGATAGAAGCCATTTTTGACGAGCAAAGTGAGGGGATTGCGATGGGGAAGCTATTCGAACCGGTCAGCGGATTGTTGACCGTACCTTATGAACCAAACGGAAACACCGCGCTGAGGGAGAATCCGCCGAGATTCACCTGGATGCCGGCAAAGCCCGAAGATGACCGGTACATCCTGCAGATTTCTTCTTCCTCCGAATTTGAAGAGGATTTGACGGAGCAGGTTGGACCGCTTCCATATAACTTTTTTACGCCAAGTCATGTATTTGAGCCGGGGACGTATTATTGGCGCTACGCATTAACGGATGAAACGGGGGCGTTATCCGGCTGGAGCCAGGTTAGATCATTCCTTGTACCGGAACAGCTGCCGTCAACACCGCTGCCTGCGAGGGAGACGAGATATGAGGGGACGGGCGTCTCGCATCCCCGGCTATGGCTGAAACCCGATCGGGTCTCAGCGTTCAGGGATCGTATTCTTGAGGATGCCTCCGTCTGCGGCTGGGATGTTTTCTACGAGAAATCGGTTAGGCCATGGATGGAAAAGGAGCTTATTGCGGAGCCGGAGCGGTATCCGGACAATAAACGCGTTGCGAAGCTATGGCGTAAAATGTATATGGACTGCCAGGAAACGCTGTATGCTATTCGCCATCTGAGCGTGGCGGGCGTGCTGCTCGAGGACGCCGATATTCTGAAACAGGCAAAACGCTGGCTGCTGCATGTCGTGTCCTGGGATCCAAGGGGCACAACTTCAAGGGATTATAACGATGAAGCTGCGTTCCGGATTGTTGGTGCCGTAGCATGGGGTTACGACTGGCTGTACGGCATTTTATCGGATGAGGAGCGGGCAGCGGTTCGAGCGAATTTATTTACCCGCACGGAGCAGGTTGCCCATCATGTTATTGAAAGATCCCGGATTCACCACGTACCTTATGACAGCCATGCCGTTCGTTCGCTGTCTTCCGTGCTTGTGCCGGCATGTATCGCCATGCTGCACGAGGAGCCGAAAGCACGGGAGTGGCTCGACTTTACCTTGGAATATTACGCATGCCTGTACTCGCCATGGGGCGGGCAGGACGGCGGCTGGGCGGAAGGCCCGATGTATTGGACGACCGGTCTTGCTTACTTAATTGACGCCTTTAATCTGATACGCCAATATGTCGGAATCGATCTGTATAAGAGACCTTTCTTCGAGAGTACGGGGGATTTTCCGCTTTATGTAAACAGCCCGGATACGATAAGAGCCAGTTTTGGGGATCAGTCTACGCTTGGAGAACCGCCAAGCCTGAAGACAGCCTACAATATCCGCCAGTTCGCGGGATTAACAGGCAACGGGTTGTACCAATGGTATTTCGAGCAGGTAAAAGAGCAGGATAAGGATGCCGAAACGAAATTTTATAATTACGGCTGGTGGGATTTCAGGTTCGACGATTTGCTCTACCTTCATGATTACCCGGCCGTTCAGCCTGTTGTTCCCGTGCCGGAAAACATCGATCCCGTCAAGTGGTTCCGCGATGTCGGCTGGGTAGCCTTTCACCGCCGGATGGACGATCCCGAGGAACATATCCAGCTGCTCGTGAAGAGCAGTCCCTATGGATCGCTTAGCCATAGCCACGGCGATCAGAACGGATTCCTGCTGCATGCCTACGGTGAACCGCTCGCCATCGACAGCGGTTATTATATTGCGTTCGGAAGTACGATGCACCGGAATTGGAGAAGACAAACCATTTCGAAAAACAGCCTGCTCATCGATGGTAAAGGCCAATACGCCGGTACGGACAAAGTGCTGTGCAAGGAGGCTAGCGGCGTTGTGGAAGAGGTCGTCTCGAAGCCCGGTTTTGCCAGCGTACGCATGAACGCAACGGAGGCTTACCGGGAGACGGTACCTTATTTGAAGCGTTTTGTCCGCGAAGTCCATTGGCTAGATGAATCGTATGCCGTCATCGTAGACAGCGTTGACCTTGACCGGCCGGGACGCGTGTCTTGGCTGATGCATACGCTCCATCAGATGGAATTGAAAGGCCAGACTTTCCGGGCTGTCGGCACAAAAGCAGAACTGGATGGCCGGTTTGTATATGTGTCCTCCGGGGAAATGATGCTGAGCCAGCATGACGGGTTTACGGATGTGGAGCCGTCGGAGTATGAAGGGCTGGCGAATCATTGGCATTTGAGCGCGGAAACGAAGGAGGCTTCGAGCCACCGTATCGTCACGCTGCTTGTGCCGATGAAGAAAGGCGATGACAGGTTCGTCTCCTATTTTATAGATGATCAGGACCACGGCATTCATTTGTATCTCACGAACGAGAACGGCACAACGCGTATGATTGAAGTGCCAAAAGCGTATTGATCTGAGGGAAGGAGGGACTTGTACTTCATGAGCAACTTAGGAGTATGGGAAGCGGCGGAGCCGGGCGTGAAGCGTAAAATTTTGTGCGCCGAAGGTAGTCTGATGATGATGGAAGTTCATTTCGAGCGTGGCGCGGAGGGTTATGAGCATAAACATCCGCATGAGCAGATGTCCTATTGCCTGAAAGGAACGATGCAGTTCACGATTGACGGAACCGTAACAGTGATCAAGCAAGGGGAAAGCGTCTATATCCCAAGCAATGCCCTTCATGGCGCGAAGGCGCTGGAGCCTTCCGCGCTTCTGGATACGTTTACGCCGATCAGGCGGGATTTGCTGAAGCACGACTAGTGCCCCTTATACTTAAGGCTGCGATAATCGCGGCCTTTTATTTTTTGTGAGGAGCGATTGCTTTTTCGATGTAGGCTCTTACGGTTTTGATGAATGTGCGCATAGCATATCCAATATATTTGTCTCTGCGATAAATGAGACATATATCCTGGGAAGGTGAGGGATTCTTTAAATGCACGACTTTAATATCGGGATGATGCAGATTTTCAAGCAGCAATCGCGGTAGAACGCAAGCGCCAACCCCATTTTGCACCATCTGGAGGAGGGATGATAAGGTTGTCGTCACCATATGAGGCTGCAAAGAAAACCCGTTGTCCGTGGCATAACGGTCGATCAGCATGCGGCATTGATGGTCGGGCGGGAACATGACCAGCTTCAGGGTTTGGAGCTTGTTGAAAGGGATAATGCTCTCGGTTGCAAGAGGATCATTCCTGCTTACCGCCAATGAGAATTCTTCGTGAAACAAGGGGATTGAAGTGAGCCGTTCGTCTATAACAGGCCCAATAGTTACTCCGATATCGATGCTCCTGTCCAGTACTTGTTCGGTTACCTTCATAGATTCCAGTAGAGATAGAGAGATGGTTGGATACGTCTGGTGGAAGCTTAGCAACAAAGCGTTAAACAGGAGATCCGCATCACCGGGCAAAACCCCAATCGATAACGATCCTCCTCGCATCTGCTTCAGGTCAGCGATAGCGTCGCTCGCTTGTTGAAGATGTCCGAGCACGACAGAGCCATGTTCACGGAGAATCGCTCCCGCTTCCGTCAGGACAATCGTTTTTCCAATTCGATCGAATAACAGGACTCCTAATTCCTCTTCTAATCTCCTTATCTGCTGACTAATGTTGGGGGCGCTGACTCCCATTTTTTCGGCCGCTCTCGTAAAGTGAAGCTCTTCGCATATCGCCATAAAATACTGCAGTTGTTTGAACTCCATAGCTCATACCTGCCTTCCATCGCTATGCGGGTATTTGATTAATGAATAGTGTCACGCGATCTTCCGCTTCTGTCAATATATTGTTGTTAACTTATGCTTAACGTTTCGGTAACGCCTGCTGCATTGATGGAAAGTTCCGTGTGGAGGTAATCTTGGGATAAGAAAACGAACCACATGAAGTCAACTTTATTAGGAGGCGATTAACGATGACACAATCCATTATCAATACCGGTAAAATGCTTCATCAGATCGTGATTGGCAAGCTACAAGATATAACGGAAGGCTATTATGACAGGCAACCGGAAGGCTTCAACAATACCATTCGTTGGAATGTCGGTCATATCATCTATTGGATGGATAAGTATTGTTCTCTAAGCTTTGGTACCCCCTCGTCTATTCCCAGCTCGTATCAAGAGTTGTTTAACTCTGGAACAAGACCTTCGGATTGGACGATTGTTCCTCCGTCTGCGGAAGAGCTTGCAGAGTTATTAACGGCACAGTTTTCCCGCCTATCTGAGCTGACGCCGGAAATGCTGGAAAAGAAGCTTTCAGCTCCTTATGTATTTGGACCGTTTCAATTTAACACGGCCGGAGAATTATTCAACTTCGCCCTTATTCACGAAGCCATTCACCTAGGAACGATATCCGGCCAGTTGCAGGTTTTGTCGCGCTAATTGCTGTGAAGCAAGAATTACATGAAGGAGGGCTCTTCCATGCATAAGTCCACAGGTACGCGTATAACCCGGACGTATGATGCATTTGATGCTTTCAAGCATGCTTTCGAAACAGGAAAGACCATACATTTTCTTCAGAAGGTAACGGAGGATTTTTGTTTCCGCATTCCACTTCCTTTGGAGGGATGGAATAGCGAGCAGTATGGCAAAGAGAGGTTCGAGGAGCTGATTAGGTTCGAGCGCTCCGTATTGCAAGCATATTTCACCCCAATCCTTGTACTAGAAAACGAAGACAACGGGATTGTTGTATTCCGCGCTGAAGGCATTATAAACGGAAAGCCTTATCTCAATGAGCTTGCGGTCGTGTTTGAGTATGAAGAAGACAGGATCCGCTCTTTCCGGGAATATGTAGGGACACCGTTAAAAAACTACGAGGCCCCGTAATGATGTGTTGAACAAAGCAGCAGCCTGGGAATTGCATTTCATCCCAAGCTGCTGCTTTATATTATTCGCTTACTATTTCAACACAACCGACAATCCCGTGAAAATAACCCCAAGCGCGTATGCGCCCGCATCGGGATAACCGATGCTGCGTTCGCCGACGGTGCCGGCACGGCCCATGCGGGCAACGATCGTCTCGGTTTGCTTGGCGCCTTCGACTGCTGCTTCGGCAGCGGCAATGCCGGCAGCCTTCAGCTCGGTTCCCGCTTCCGCAGCGGATTTCCAGCTTTCCGCGTAAGGAATCAACGCGTCGATAAGCGTCTTGTCGCCTACAACGGCGCCGCGGCCAAACGATCTTTCGCCGGTTGCCTGAATGCCCTTCACTACAGCATCCAGAAGCTCAGCTACTTCGGCAACAGTCAGCTCCGTTTTCCCTTCGGCATATTTGCCGCCCGCGCGGAAGGCTGAGCCCCAGATCGGGCCGGACGCGCCGCCGCAATGCTCCATAATGATCAGGGAGCAGGCATGCAGGAAGCTGCCGATATCCTCGGACTCGCCCACGATATCCTTCCATTCCGCTTTCAGCTGCTTGAAGCCTTTTGCCACGCTCATGCCAAAGTCCCCGTCGCCGGCATGGGAGTCCAGCTCGCAGAACGGCACTTCGTTCTCGATAATAATCTCGCTCATCTTGTCAATGAGGTAAGTCATATTGCGGAGGGACAGCTTTCCGTTCCGGGCTACGGCATACTCTTCGCTGGTTTCAACGCGGTAAGACACGTTCTCTGCATTTGTCGCCTGTTCCTCCAATGCCACGTAGGACACGTTTTCCGAGGCACCGCCGCGTACGATGAAGGCAGGCGTATCGCATTCTTCGTTCAGCAGCTGCTTCAACTGCTCGTCCAGCTTCATGATGGACAGGGATGCACCCGCCATATCGATGCTGGTCATGTAGTTGCCGACAAACACCTTGTTAACGGCAATGCCTTTCTCGTGCAGCTCGCGCATAACGGCATTGTTCAGCAGGTACAGCTCCTGAAGCGGAGTACCGCCAAAGCCGTTAACCAGAACGGCAATTTCCTCGGTGGAGCCGGCACTCATGCCCAGGCTGGCAAGCAGCTCCGTAACCATGCGCCGCGCCAGCTCGTCGGCGGAAATCCGCTTCTCTCTGCGAATCCCGGGCTCGCCGTGGATGCCAACGCCGTATTCCATTTCGTCTCCGCCAATCGCAAACGTTGGCGTGCCTTTAGCCGGAACGGTACAGGAGGTAAAAGCAAACCCGATGCTGCGGACATTGGCAATCGCATTCTCCGCCGCAGCTTTTACTTCGGCGAGACTCCGTCCCGCTTCCGCCGCCGCGCCGGCAATCTTGTGAACAAGCACCGTGCCGGCAACGCCGCGGCGTCCAACCGTATACAGGCTGTCCTCAACGGCAATGTCGTCGTCGACTTTGACGTAATCAACCTGAATGCCGTCTTCCGCCGCAAGATGAGCGGCATTCTTGAAGTTCATCATGTCGCCGCTGTAGTTCTTGATAATAAGCAGCGTGCCTTGCTCGCTTGCCGTAGACTTAATCGCCTGATAGACCTGAATCTGCGAAGGGGAGGCAAAGACGTCGCCGCAGACCGCCGCATCGAGCATTCCTTTGCCGATAAAGCCGGCATGAGCGGGCTCGTGGCCGCTGCCGCCGCCGCTGATCAGCGTCACTTTGGCGGCGTTAATGTCTTTTTTCTTCATGACTTTATATTTGGAGTTGAATTCGAGACCCGGATGTGCCATCGCAAGTCCGTTACACATCTCGCGGACAAGCGTCTCCGGCTGATTGATGATCTTTTTCATCTTACGACTTCCTTCCTTGTTTGAAAGCCTGGCCGAGCTGATCGGCAACGATGATCGCAGCGGCTACCGCTTCCTCCGTAATCGGGAATGGCATAGCATGAATCGATTCTTCCGGGATGCAGGCAAGCGCCGCAACCTGTGCAAGCTCCTCTTCGGTAATGCTGTCTACACCGATGTCGGAAAGACATACCGGCAGTCCAACCGAAGCGCAGAATGCAAGCACTTCGTTTACTTCTCCCTTCGGCGCGTTCTCCAGAACGAGCTGCGCAATCGTGCTGAAGGCAACCTTCTCGCCGTGGAAATAATGATGCGTGCCTTCAAGCACGGTCAGTCCGTTATGAATCGCATGGGCTGCCGCAAGGCCTCCGCTTTCGAAGCCAAGACCGGAGAGCAGAATGTTGGTCTCGATGATATTCTCAAGCGCCGTTGTCACCTTGTTGCTGTCGGACGCCAACTTCGCTTGCACGCCGTCCTCGAGGAGTGTCTCATAGCAGAGCTTCGCAAGCGCAAGCGCCGCTTTGGTTCCGCGGGCGATTGGCGCCGCGCCGGCATGCACGCCGTTAGGCAGGCCGGCATTTACTTTGGAGAAGGAGCGGGACGTCGCTCTAGCTTCAAAGTAAGTCGACAGCGCGTCGCCCATGCCGGATACGAGGAAGCGGGTAGGGGCATTCGCAATAACGGTCGTGTCGATCATTACAACGCTAGGGCTGGATTTAAAGTATGCGTAATCCTCGAAAGCCCCGTCATTCGTGTAAATAACGGCGGAATGGCTTGTTGGAGCATCGGTCGCGGCAATCGTCGGAACGATAATAAGCGCTTCGCCTTCGGCTACGCATTTCGCGGTATCGATCGCCTTGCCGCCGCCGAGGCCAATCGTGCAGGAGCAGTTTTTCTCGCGGGCAAGCTCTTTCAGCCTGGCAATTTCCTCGCGGGAGCATTCGCCGCGGAATCCGCTTTCAACCAGCGTAATATGGAATTTATTAGAAGTAAAGTCCAGCTGGTCCTTTACGCGCTTTACATCATCGGGATGAGCAATTAGAAGGGCGGAATCACCGTACGATTGAACGAAAAAGCCAAGGTTAAGCAGTTCGTTTTCACCTTGAACGTATTTGCTTGGGCTGATAAATGCTTTTCTCATCTTGGATATACCTCCTGAAATGAATTCATACTTCGTAAGCATGAGCCATGGTAAGCCTTAGCTTACGGACTACTCTCATTATAAAATCAGGGGGAGGGAGGAAGCATTGTATCTTAAGCGCAAAATAAAGCAGATTACGATGGTGTTTTTATGCTCAATCCTTCCTGGAATTGTACTATTTTGTCCTGGCGGGGAGTTCTAGTATAATAAAGTTATCTTTTCAGGTTTGGAGCGATCACCATGAACGCAAGATACGATCTGAAACAAATTATGGATATCGACAAATGGCATAAGCTTCAGGATTCCATGTCTCTTGTAACGAAGATGGCGATTATTACGGTCGATTACAAGGGTATCCCCGTCTCCAAGCATAGCGAATGCCAGGCTTTCTGCCGCGAGGTGCGAAAGGATCCCGCGTTATCGTCCTATTGCCAGAAATGCGACGCGCGCGGGGGACTTGAGGCAGTCCGGTCGAACAAGCCTTATATTTATCAATGCCATTTTCAAATTCTCGATATAGCGATTCCGATTGTGGTGGATGACCAATATATTGGCGCGGTTATGGCGGGCCAGGTGAAGCTGAGCGATCCCGAAGTGCCGATTGAACAGATCGTGACAAGGCCTCCCAATGCGGAGACGGATAAAAAGTTCAACGCTCTGCGGGAGCAGTACCGGTCGCTGCCGGTGTTGTCTTACGGGGAAGTCGAGAAAATCGCGGATATGCTGTTCCATCTGTGCAACTATATCGTGGAGGAAGCGATCCGCAAGAGCGACATGCTTCAGATGTACCGTGACTCCTTGTCCCGGGAAAACCTAACGGCTGCTCCGGTTCATACGATTGAGTCTTCTTATGAGCACATTCAAGCGCTGCAAAGCGAACTGTCCAATACGCTGATTGAGAAAAAGCTGAAGAAATCATCCGGCGTCTACCAGGCCGGCAACTCTATTTTGCAGCCGGCTTTTGATTATATTTACCGCCATAAGCACGAGAATGCGGACCTCAAGGAGATGGCTGCCTTATGCCATGTCAGCCCGAGTTATTTCAGCCGGATCTTTACGAAGGAAACGGGCGAGAATTTCTCGGTGTTTGTCCCGCATCTGAAGATCGGCTGGGCAAAGGAGCTGCTCGAGACAACCGGGCTGTCGGTCAATCAGATCAGCGACGAGCTTGGCTTCGCCGACGCGGGTTATTTTATCAAGACGTTCAAAAAGTTCGAGAGCCTGACGCCAGCCGCATACCGGAGAATCTACCGGGACAAGGCCTAGCCGTTGCTTGCCTCGAAACATCTTAACCGTTTCACCTTGTCCCTTTGTAATAAGCAGGGGAGAGTCCAACGTATTTCTTGAACACTTTGCTGAAATAATAAATATCGCCAAAGCCGACCAGTTCGGCGACCTCACCGATGGTCATTTGGGTTTTCTCCAGCAGCTCCCGGGCCCGGTTCACCCTTACTTTATTGACATAATGCGTGATAGAGCAGCCGGTAATCTTGTTAAAGATCCGGTTCAAATAATCGAAATTGCAGTCAAAGCGGGCTTCGATATCGGAGCCCGTTATTTTGTCCGGGTAATGCTGGTGGATGTAATCCAGCAGCTCGTAAGCGGTAGCCTCCCCTTTGGTGGTCCGTTTCCTTGCGCTTTGCAGATGCTCCGCGAGATAAGCGCGGGACAACTGGACGAACAGCTCCGCCAGCTTGAGGGCCGTCATGCTGCGGTTATAATTTTTCCGCTGGTATAGCTGCCCCATCTCATTCAGGTGATTGTACACTTGACTTCGCGCGTTCAGGTTAGCCAGGTTAAAATGCTTCGGGAAGCCATGGCTGCAGCCGGCCTCCGGTTCCTGATCCTCCAGGAAGAAGCTCCTCGCGTAACTTTCCATATCCCCGATATGAACCGTTTGAATATCCGGATGCTTAAAGTGAATGTAGTAATAGTCGCATACATGCTTCTCGAATCCTTCGTGATCCAGATTCGGCTCCAGCATAAACACGTCCCCTTTGCGCAATACGTAACGCTCGCCATTCTCCTCGATGTGCAGCTCTCCGCTTTTGATGATGTACAGAATATATTCGTCGACGGTCCGTTTGAAGTGAATCCACGGGCTCGTGTAAGCCACGAATCCGAGAAACGTAACGGTAGGGACAAGCTCCATATTTACGGCCAGCATAACATTCCCCTTTTTCTAAAAGTCGCTATTGTACAAAAAGTGTCTCGATCCGCCATTTTCAATCATTCTATCACAGGCTAATCTGATGGTGTGGTTTTTAATCCGGGAATCGTTGGGATGGTGCTTATGAGTAAATTAAAAATCGGTATTATCGGCCTTGGCGGCATTGCCGACTTTCATAGCGAAGGCATACTCGCAAGCGGGGAGGCCGAGATTTGGGCGATCTGCGACGAGGATGAGAAGCGCCTTGCCGCAAGGCGCGCGCAGTGGAATATTCCCGAGGATCGTGCTTACCTCAGCTATTCCGGGCTGCTTCGCAATCCGGAGGTGGATGCCGTCACCATCGGCACGCCAACCGTCAGCCACTTCGCCATTGCAATGGCAGCCATCGAGCACGGCAAGCCGTTTGCATTGGAGAAGCCGGTAGGGATGAACGCGGAGGAAGCGGCCGCCTTGCGGGCGGCTTTGCAGAATAAACCGCTGCCTCATATGATCTGCTTCTCCTACCGCTATAAAGCAGCCGCCCGATACGCCAAGCAGCTTATCGAAGAAGGAAGACTGGGCCCGATCCGCCATGTTTATAGCCAATACTTGCAGGATTGGGGCATCCATGAGGATATTCCGCTTGTATGGCGGTTCGTGCAGTCGGTTACCGGCTCGGGAGCCTTTGGCGACCTGGGCTGCCATATCCTTGATCTGACCCGCTTCCTGGTTGGCAATACGCAGCGCGTGATTGCCGATGCGGATACGATTATCAAGCAGCGGGATCTGCTGGACGGCTCCGGCCAAGGCGAGGTAGACGTGGATGACTTCTGCCATGTCCTCTCCCGGATGGAGGGCGGCATATCGGGTTCCATGCTGATCTCCCGCTTCGCTTACGGGCGGGGCAATTACCAGCGGATCGAGATTTACGGCTCCAAAGGCGCTCTTGTCTATAACCTGGATGCGGAAGACTCGCTTCAGGTGAAGTTCAAGGAGGAGGGCGATGAGCATTTTCGACCGGTCGACATTCCGGATCACTGCAGGACAGGTCAAATGCAGGCGTTCTTTCGCCTCTTGAGCGGCCAAGGCGACGGCATGGACGCCACGATAGAAGACGGTTATATCAATCAGCTGGCCGTAGACGCGATTATTCAATCTTTTACCGAAGAACGCTGGATCACCATTCAACAATAGGAGGCACTAACAAACATGAAGCAAATTAAAGTAACCGTATGGAACGAGTATCGCCACGAGAAGCATAACGAGCATGTAAAAGGCATCTATCCTGAAGGCATTCATAATGCCATTGGCGGATACCTGAAAACCATTGAAGGCCTTGAGGTTGGAACCGCTACGCTTGACGAGCCGGAGCATGGTCTCACGGACGACGTACTCAACAACACCGACGTGCTGATCTGGTGGGGGCATCTGGCCCATCATGAAGTGCGGGACGATATTGCCGAGAAGGTAAGAGACCGCGTGCTTCAGGGCATGGGACTGATCGTGCTCCACTCGGGCCATGCGTCCAAAGTGTTCGAGAAGCTGCTTGGCACGAAGACCGGCGCGCTCAAATGGCGGGATGACGGCGAGAAGGAGCGGCTTTGGGTTATTGAGCACGGCCACCCGATTGCGGACGGACTTGGCGAATACATTGAGATTCCGAAGGAAGAGATGTACGGCGAGCGCTTCGAGATTCCGGCGCCGGATGAGCTGGTGTTCATCTCCTGGTTCGAAGGCGGCGAAGTATTCCGCAGCGGCTGCTGCTACCGCAGAGGCAAAGGCAAGCTGTTCTACTTCCGTCCGGGCCATGAAACGTTCCCGATTTATCATCAGCCGGAGATTCTTCACGTGATCAAAAATGCCGTAAATTGGGCGGCGCCGATACACGGAGCAGCAGCATCCTACGGCCGCGTGGAACCTCTAGAAAAAATAAGTAAATAATTTACTATTTCAAGGCGATTGACAGAAAGTTTTTCAGGGCCATATACTTTGAGGTAACCGGTTACGTAAAAGGGACGGGGCAATACTTCATGGAATGAGATGGATGGTCTATGATACCGACAATCAGAGATGTTGCTAGAGAAGCCAATGTATCAATCGCCACTGTTTCCAGGGTTCTAAATGGATTAACGGGCTATTCCGATAAAACCAAGCAAAAGGTGATTAAAACAATAGAGGATATGGGCTATCATCCCAACGCCATAGCGCGTTACCTGAACAACAGGCGCACCCAGACGATTGGGGTGATGTTCCCCGCCGTTACCAACGAGTTCGCGTCAGCGGTTCTGCAGGGGATTGAAGAATATGCGCTGGAGCGGGGCTACAGCGTGCTTGTATGCAATACGGCAGTAGACGGGAACCGGACGATGAAGTATCTGCAGGTGCTTCGGGAACGGCAGATCGACGGCATCATTTTCGCAAGCGAAGTGCTTAAGCATGAATACAAGCAGATTCTGGATACGATGCAGGTGCCGATTGTACTCGTTTCCTCCAAGAATGAGGATCCGAAGGTCCCGTTTGTGAAGGTCGATGATCGGCAGGCCTCGTACGATGCGGTACGATATCTGATCGATAAGGGGCATAAGGATATCGCGATGATCGCCGGCACGGCGGAAGATCCGATAGCGGGCATCCCAAGATTGCAGGGGTACAAGGATGCCTTGTATGACAAAGGAATTCCGTTTCGCAGCTCGCGGGTTGCTTACGGGGATTTCCATTATGACAGCGGCTGTACGGCGATGGAAACGCTGCTTGCGCAGGACCGCGGGATAACGGCCGTATTTGCCGCAAGCGACGAAATGGCCGTTGGAGCCATGAATGCCGCCATGCAGCAAGGCATCAGGGTGCCTGAGGATTTGTCCGTAATCGGCTACGATAATATCCGGCTGTCGAGGATGGTCTACCCGGCGCTGACGACAGTTGGACAGCCGTTGCTGCAGCTAGGCCGCGATGCGGCCGACAAGGTCATTACGATGATTGAAACGGGAAAGATCGTCCCGAGCCTTATCGTTCCGCATGAGATTGTGGAAAGGCAGACGGTCAAGGATTTGCGTACATAAAACAGGAAATGCGTGGCGGGCCAATGCAAGAGGTCTGTCACGCATTTTCTGCTCTTATATTGGGCGCGGGAGGTTCCACCATGTTTGGCAAATCCATGAAAAAAACGAAAAAGCTAAGCTCGCGGTTTGTCCTGCTGTTCTCGGCCGTCACCCTGCCGCTCCTGCTTATCCTGTTTGCTGCCGGTCACTATGCGCAGGATGTCGTGCTCACGCAGGTGGCGAATTCCTATCAGAATCTGGTGAATTCCAATCTGAATATGATCGACCGGAGCCTGGACGATATAACGACGAATATGGTTTACAACGTGGACCATGACGAGAACTTTCAGAAGTTCGGACAGACGGGGCTGTCGGACTCCGAATACTATTTTGCCCAGATGGAGCTGATTCAGAGAAATTCGGCTTACCGCTCCTATTACCATACGGTAGACATGTTCTACGTGTATTCGAAGCCCAATGACGTTCTGGCGACAACCAATGTCATCTCGGACACCGACCATGACCAGGTCAGCAGCTGGATTACGCAGACGCTGAATAACGCCGAAGAGCTGCATCCGCTTCTGTATCAATGGAAGATCGTCAAGATTGGGCAGGACTATTATTTGCACAGGGTTGTCAGCGATGATACGACCAATAACGCTTATATCGGCGCTTTGATCAGCATGAATACGTTAAAGCTGCCTCTTAAGGATGTGAGGACTGGCGGCGACGTGCTGTTTGCCGGAGAAGACGGGATGATTCTGTCCAAGCCGTCAGACAGCTTAAGCAAGGATTTTCGGCTTCCGGCCGATAAGCTGGCGAGGAATACGTCCTTCTCCTATTCGGACGGAGGCAAGAAGCTGTTTGTCATTACGAGCAAATCGCCGCTCAGCGGGATCAGCATGGCCGTGGTTCTGCCGTATTCGGATCTCTTGAAGGGGCTGAAGCAATTCCAGACGATTATCAATTTGCTTCCGCTGTTTGTCCTGATTATTCTGCTTGTCTATCTCTTTGTATTCCGGCGCATTATCCTCGCCCCGATTCTCCAGCTGCTTGGCACCATTCGGCGAGTGAAGGACGGGGACATGGAGATGAAGCTGCCGGATTCGCCGATTACCGAGTTTGCGATAATTAATCATACCTTTAACAACATGATGGACGAGATCAAGGACCTAAAGATCGACGTGTACGAGGAGCGGCTGAACGCCCAGAAGGCGGAGCTGAAGCATCTGCAGACGCAGATTAATCCGCATTTTTTCCTCAATACGATGAACATTATTTTTCAGCTGGCGGATTTGAAAAGATACGAGCTGGTGAAGAAGACGGTCCGCCATATGGTCGGCTACTTCCGGTTTATGCTTGGAACAAGCCGGGATACGATCACCTTGTCGCAGGAGCTTGAGCATATCCGCAACTATTTGGAGATTCAGAAGATGCGGTATCAGGATACCTTCGAATTCGAGATCGGGTGCGCGGAGGAGCTTCGGGATGCCCGTATTCCCTCGCTGCTCGTGCAGCCGTTTGCTGAAAATGCGATGATTCACGGCATGAGCGTCAAAGGTGAACCGTTCCTGCTTCAAATCACGGCCATGCGGGACGACGAGGACTCCGGCCTGATGCAGATTGAAGTCAAGGATAACGGCAAAGGCTTAAGCGAGGAGCGGATGGAGGAGCTGGCATCGGAGTTATACAAGCCCTCTTCGGACGATAATCACATCGGAATCTGGAACGTGAAGAAACGGGCGGCGATGCGTTACGGCAACCGGGCCCGGATCAGCTTCCGGCCAAACGAACCAAAAGGATTAGCCATACGGCTGACTTTACCTATCGATCATACAAAGGAGCGGGATGAAGATGGCGCGGATGCTGGTCGTTGACGACGAGAAATTTGCGGTGGACGGCATTTGCGAATGCAACGATTGGTCAACGCTGGGCATTGAAGCCGTGTATACCGCCAATCACGCCGATGCCGCAAGACAAATCATGAAGGAGCACCGCATCGATATTCTCGTCTGCGATATCGAGATGCCCGACGAGGACGGATTGTCGCTGGTCCGCTGGGTGAAACAGCATTCCCCGCATACCGAGTCTCTGTTTCTTACATGCCATTCGGAGTTTACTTATGCCAAGCAGGCGGTTAACCTCGGCAGCTTCGATTATTTGCTGAAGCCGGTCGACGGTGAGGAGCTTGTGCAGGCGGTCTCCTTAATGCTTCAGGCGGTTAGAGAGAAGGAAGAGAGCGTGCAGCATCATGCCGAGTACCGCAAATACGCGGAGCTGTGGCGCAAGCAGCAGCCGCTGCTCGCCGAACGTTTCTGGCAGGATATGTTGTCGAGGCGTCAGCTCTCGTTCGGAGATTTCCTTGAGCGGGGGCTGAAGGATGCCCAAATCGAGCTGGAAGCCGACGGCAGAGTGATGCCTATTCTCATCAGCATCGAAGAATGGCATAAGCCGCTTGATGCGCGGGATCAGGAGATAATGGAGTACGCGGTGAAAAAAGCCGCCGGAGAGCTGTTCCTCTCGGGCAGCGCCGGGGATGTCATTACGGACCGGAGCGGCGTGATGTTCGCGATGGTCTATACGGGAGGAGCCGCCCGGTCTGCGGGCAGCTGGATCGAGACCTGCAGAAGGTTCATCGAAGTATGCCGAACCTATTTCTACTGCCAGATCACCTGTTATATCGGAAAGTTCGTCAGCCTTCAGGAAGTGTCCGGGTTATGCGAAGGGCTGAAGGACAAGGAGCGTCATAACGTCAAGGAGTCGCAGTCGGTCATTATGTACGTGCCGCAAGGCAGTGCGGCCGCGCCGCTGCTAGTGCCGGACAATATCAACGTAACGGAATGGTCGTCCTATATGCTGAACAAGGAACGGGACAAGGTGATCTCCTTGATTAACCGTAGCGTGGATAAGCTGGAAGCGGGTCAAATACATCAGAACCAGCTGGAGACCTACCATCTGGACACGCTGCAGGTGGTTTACGGCTTTATGCACGTAAAGGGAATGAGCCCAAGTCAGGTGCCCAACTTCCCGCTGTGGGCATCGGCTCAAATCCGCAGCTTGTCCCAATACAGGCATTGGGCGGAAAATATCGTCTCTGCCGTCATGGATGCGGCCTTTACTGCATTAGAGAGCAACAGCGTGGTGCAGAAGTCGGTTCAGTATATGAAAGAGAACGTGGAGGAGGACATCTCCCGCGAGGACGTCGCCGCGCATGTCGGTTTGAATCCGGCTTATTTGTCCCGCCTGTTCAAGAAGGAGACCGGGCAGAACCTGATTGATTACCTCATCGAGACGAAGATGGCAAGAGCCAGACAGCTGCTCGATACGACGGGAATGACGGTCAGCGCAATCGCGCAGCAGGTCGGCTATTCGAATTTTTCGCATTTTACGAAGATGTTCAAGAAGCAATACGGGGTTAATCCGCAACAATACCGCAATGTCACAAAACGACTAGACTGAGGTTACAAAAACGGTAGGGGGGTCTGCCGGGCGGCCGTATACTTAGGACATACAAACAACAAGAAGGTGAAACACATGCCCGTGCTGCGACGGCTGCTGAAGCATCGCGCTTTGATTATTCTCGCGATACCGGGGATTATCATGCTATTTATCAATAACTATCTTCCGATGTTCGGCATTTTCCTGGCGTTCAAGGATCTGAACTATACGAAGGGCGTATGGGGCAGCGATTGGGTAGGACTGCAGAACTTCAAGTTCCTGTTTGCCTCCAATGACGCATGGATGATCATTAAGCACACGATTTTGTACAATGTCGCTTTCCTGGTCATCAATACGGTATTGGCCGTACTGCTTGCGATTCTGCTCAATGAGGTCAGGCGGAAGGTGCTGTCGAAGTTTTTCCAGAGTGCCGCCATTCTTCCGAACTTTGTATCGATGGTTATCGTTGGTTACCTCGTCTACGGCTTCCTGAATCCGGAGCTTGGCTTTATTAACAAATCAATTCTCGAGCCGATGGGCAAGGAGACGATTGCCTGGTATGCGGAGCCGAAATATTGGCCGTATATTCTCACGATTGTCAATACGTGGAAGACGGTCGGCTATTCCGCCATCGTCTATCTGGCCGCGATTGTTGGCATCGACCAGGAGTATTACGAAGCTGCCCGCATTGACGGGGCGAGCAAATGGAAGCAGATGACCGGCATAACCGTGCCGCTCATCACGCCGGTCATTATTATTCTGACGCTGCTTGCGGTAGGCCGGATCTTTAATGCGGATTTTGGCTTGTTCTACCAAGCAACGATGGCTTCGGGGATGCTGAAGGAAACAACCGAGGTTATCGATACCTACGTCTACAACGCTTTGCTGGTAACCGGCGATACGGGGCTCGCATCGTCCGCAGGTCTTCTTCAATCGGTCGTTGGCTTTGTGCTTGTCCTTACGGTCAACTATATCGTGAAGAAATTCAGCAAAGAAAACGCGTTGTTCTAGGGGGCCAAGCATGAAGACGAATAATCGCACAAACCCGTTTATCCTGTTGTTCTTAACCTTGTTCAGTTTGTCTTGTCTCATTCCGTTCTGGCTTGTTTTTATGGTATCGGTGACCAATGAGAACGATCTGACGCGAAACGGCTACACGTTCTGGCCTAATCATTTCGACTGGGAAGCCTACCGTTACCTGATCCATGATTCCGCGAATATCGCGAGAGCGTACGGGGTAACGATCACGGTTACGCTTACCGGCGTTGTAATAAGCCTGCTGATTACTTCAGCCATGGCCTACGCCTTGTCTCGAACTGAGTTTCCGTATCGGAATGCACTAGGTTTCTATGTATTCTTCACGATGCTGTTCTCCGGCGGACTGCTGCCCTGGTATCTGGTTTATACCCGGTTCCTTCATGTGCAGGATACGCTGCTTGCGCTTATCATACCGGGGTTAATCGGCGGCTTCAACGTCTTTATTATCCGGACGTTCTTTACGAACAGCATTCCACCGTCCCTTGTCGAGTCGGCCAAGATTGACGGCGCGAGCGAGTACCGGACGTACTTCAGCATCATATTGCCGCTGTCCCTGCCGGTTATGGCCACGATCGGGCTGTTCACTATCGTATCCTACTGGAACGACTGGTTCACAAGCCTGGTGTTTATCAATAACGAGAAGCTGTACTCCTTGCAGTATCTGCTTAACAAAACGCTGATGAACGCTTCGTTCCTGCAGAGCATCGCGAACAAGGCCTACAGCAATACCGCCAATGTGACGCAGCCGCTGGAATCGATCAGGATGGCGATGGCGATGGTGGCGATCGGCCCGCTCGTGTTCGTGTTTCCGTTCCTGCAGAAGTATTTCGTCAAAGGGCTGACGGTAGGCGCAGTCAAAGGCTAAGTCCGAACTCGCTTCGGTTTAGTATACAGAACTTAAGCTTGATCATTTTGGGGAGGTCACTTTAATGAAAAGTTTTAGACAAAGCTCGCTTGTTCTTCTGACGCTTATCCTTGCGATTGCGTTTGCCGCAACGGGATGCTCGTCGACGAACAAAGCCTCAAACGGCAGCAAGGAAGAGAATACGGCTTCGAGCTCGGCGAATACTTCGGCGGAACCGGCAAAAAACGCAGCGAAGGCGCTTGATCCTTATGAGGTCGTGATGGTGTACCCGGACGCGCCGCAAGCGGATCTGGCTAGCGTACAGACCGGAATGAACGATTATTTGAAGCAAACATACCCGGAATTAAATATGACGGTGAAGCTGAATCCGATTGACTGGGGCGCTTGGAACGACAAGACGAACCTTATGATGGCCTCCAACGAGAAGTTCGACCTGCTGTTCACGGCCGACTGGTTAGGCTATAACCAGCAGGTATTGAAGGGCGGATTGCTTCCGCTTGACGATCTGCTTGCCCAATACGGCCCGGATATCGAGGCGGTGGAAAAGGATTACCACGAGCCGGCCAAACGCGGCGGCAAGCTGTACGGCATTCATACGCATCAGGAGCTGGGCGGCTCGCAAGGCGTCTATCTCGACAAAGCGCTGGTCGACAAATACAACATGGACCTATCCGCTCTGAAATCCGGCAAAGTAGAAGATCTGGAGCCTTTGCTTCAAATCATTAAAGATAATGAGCCTGGCGTAACGCCGCTGGCGGCGCCAAGCTTCCCGCTTGAAGCTTACTATTCGTCGGGCACGCTGGATACGATCTCGAGCGTAGCGGCGGTAAACACGTTAAATACGGATCCGAACAGCCTTGATGTCATTAATTCCTTTGAAACGCCTCGTTACAAGGAGCTTGCCGACTTGACCCACAAATGGTTCAAAGCGGGCTTTATTAACAAAGATGCGTTGACTCCGGGACTTGATGCATGGAAGAAAATCCAGGCTGGCAAGGCTTTTGCCCTGGTAGGCGATATGGAGATTTTGGCTAATATGGAGATCGGCTCGGTAGCTAAAGCGCCTAACGCCTCTATTAAAGCCGGCCATGAAATGATCCAAATCCCGTTAAACGTCGACAGACTGCAGACCGGCAAAATGACGGCAACCATGCAAGCTATTTCCAAAACGTCGAAAGACCCGGCACGTGCCATGATGCTGCTGAACCTGTTCTTCAAGGATCAAAAGCTTCTGACGTTATTCAACTTCGGCGTAGAGGGTAAGCATTACGTGCTGAAGAACGGCCAAATCGCGCTGCCTGACGGCAAAACAACAAATGACACGGGCTTCTATCACGATATTATGTGGCAGATCGGCAACCAGATGCTGAACTACACCCGCGAAGGCGAAGACCCGAACAAATACCAGAACTACGAGAAATTTAACGAGATGGTCTCGAGCCGTCCGGCCCGCACGTTTGGCTTTATCTTTGATCCGGAACCGGTGAAGAACGAGATTATCGCCATCGACAATGCCAACAAAGCTTTTGTTGACGGACTGAAATCCGGCCAGCTGGATCCGGAGGAGAACATTCCGAAATTGCTCGAGAAGCAAAAAGCGGCAGGCGTGGACAAAGTCATCGCCGAAGCGCAAAAACAGCTTGACGCGTGGCGCGCGGCAAACGGCAAATAAGCAGCAGCAAGAAGGGTATAATCCAAAGCGGTTATACCTTTCTTTTTTAGAACGGCAGATAAAGCAGGAGAGCAATCGGAGATATGATTTCATTTTAGGAGGATACGATGAACAAGCTGAATAAAACCTTGCTGCAGTCGCTTGCAGCTATAGTTGCCTTGCAAGGTGCGGTATCGGTATTCGAAGCGGCAGCCGGTGAACATATATCGAGGGCTTATGCCGAAACGGCAAGCGGTGAACAGCGCCAATTCGTGAAAGCGATTACTTCGCTGGCGGTGGATAAAGCCCGCTATATGCCCGGCGAAGAGGCAACGCTGACTTTTGCCTTGAAGGACGACAGCTCATGGAGCGGCGAGCTCAATGTGGAGATTTATCAGTTAAACAAGCTTGTGGCCAAAGGCGCGAAGGCCGTTACGGTCCTGCAGGGGCAGGGAGAGCTGCAGGTAAAGTGGAAGCCACCGGCAGAGGACTATAAGGGCTATATGGTGAAGGCTTGGATGAAAGGGGCGGCCAGCGATGATTTTGTAACCGCTGCCATCGATGTATCCAGCGATTGGAAGAAGTACCCGAGATACGGCTATGTCGGCGAGTTTCCGAAGGAAACGGCGGAGCAAAGCGATGCGAAGCTGAAGCAGTTGTCCCAGGACTACTATTTGAACGGCTACCAGTTCTATGATTGGATGTGGCGGCACGATGTATCGGTCTATTCCAAGACGGACAGCAGCGGCAAGCCGCTTACCGACGAGAACGGAAATTTTATAACGGAAACGATGAATGCGGATACGCATTACACGGATTTGCTCGGACGCGAATTATTTCCGATGTCGGTGAAGCAGCAGGTGGCAGCCGCTCAGAAATACGGCTCTGCCGCGATGGCTTATGAGATGAATTATGCCGCGAGGGAGAATTACGAGGATTTTGGCGTCAGCCCGTTATGGGGGCTGTACAACAAGTCGGCGCAGTTCCCGCTTGATCCGGGCAACCCGCAGAAGGACCAGAACGGATTTACGTTTGACGTAAACGGCCATCCGACGTCGCTGTTCCTGCAGGATCCGGGCAATGCGGAGTGGCAGGCTTTTATTACGAAGGAGTTTAACCGCGCGGTAAACGAGTTTGGCTTTAACGGCATTCATCTGGATCAATGGGGAGCGAACGATAACGACTTTTTGTATGATTACAATGGCAATAAGCGTTATTACTCGCTAGATTACGGGAAGCTGATTAACGCGGTCAAGGATTCGTTAACCGTCAATAACCCGAATAAAAACGACGTGACCTTCAATATGGTCGGCGGCAATGCGGAATACAGCGCGGTGCCGAATCCGGCCACCAAGACGGACTTTGATTACAGCGAAATCTGGCAGGACCGGAATCAATACCGCGATCTTCAGAAGGTTGTGGAGGATACGCGCGCCGCAAACGGCGGCAAAGCGATGGTTATCGCGGGCTATATGAACTATAAGCAGGCGACCGGCGTAACAACCCGCGGAACGGAAGCGGAGGATGTTACGGCCACCGTCGATTACCAGTCCCGGATAACGAAGGCTTACGGATGGGTTGGCAACTTCGGACGCAAGGATACCGACGCGGTGACCTTTACCGTAACCGTTCCGGAAGCAGGGAATTACAATCTTGTCCTGAATTACGGCCAAGGCAACGGGACAACGGGGCCGGAAGGCAAGCTGACAGTAAACGGCGAGGTTGCGGAAGGCGTTATTCCTTTCTCGGTCAATACGGGCTGGGGCCATCCAACCGCGCAATATACGGTGCCGGCGGAGCTTAAAGCCGGTGAAAACACGGTCAAGCTGACGCTTAATACGAATAACCTGTGGCTGAACCTGGCCAGCCTGGACGTGGTGGGAGGCGGCGTGAACGACCGTTACGAAGCGGTGGATGCCAAGCTGGATACGGCTATCGTCGATCAGTACAGCAACGTCTACTATTTTGATACAAAAGGCGATTATTTGAAGTTCCACGTCCGCGTGCCGGAAGCGGGCGATTATCCGCTTGGCTTCAGCTACGCCTCGGATTGGCAGACGGTAAGCCGTGACCTGGTCGTTAACGATCAGCCGCAGGGCAGCCTTGCTTTCCCTGGCAACGGCACTTGGGATAAGTTTGTTGCGCATAACGGTTTGGCGACCGTTCACCTGGAGGCCGGCGACAATACGGTTATGTTGAAGGCGCCAACGGATGATTTGGGCATCAAGCTGCGGTATATGACTGTCGGGAACAAAAAGTACGAGGCGCTATATGCGGACATCCCGCAGACGAACAGTATTTCCTACAACGAAAGCAAGACGGATAATTTCGGTCAGGCCGGTCAAACGGTAACCTATGAGGTGGATCTGGCGGACGCCGTTGATCGGATTGCGGTGCTGTACCATGGCGACAATAGTCCAACGATGTCCGTGCTTGTAGACGGCGAGCCTGCGGAGAACGCGCAAAAGGTGTTGTTCCCGAAAACGCCTGGCGGCTGGGGCGGCGCGATGCAGCGGAAGGTGCTGGAGGCAGCGGTTCCGGCCGGCCATCATGCGATTACGCTCCGGATGGAATCCAGCGGCCAATATACGAATGTCGGCGGGCTGCTGGCCGGCGGGTACGAATACAGCACAGGAAGCGCGGTGACGGTCGGCGGCGTCATTCCGGTGGTTGGTTATGCCTCCGATTTTAATAACGAAAACGACCGGCTTGCGTTCAACGTAACCGCGGAGGAAGCGGGAAGCTATGATCTGCGTTGGTTCTACCGGAATAACGGGTCGCCGCTAAGCCGCTTGGTTTATATTGGGGACGGAGCAGGTCAGACGGTAAGCTTTGCGCCTACGGCAAACGACGAATGGGGCGAAGCCGTGTTAAGCGGAGTACAGCTTCAGAAGGGCGCAAACCGGGTAGTGATCAAGATGCTTGAAGGCAGCGACAGCGGCATTCAGCTGGACAAGCTGAAGGTTGTTCCCGTAGGAGGCGGCAGCCTTGCCGAACGCTCCTACGAAGCGGAAAGCTTAAATACGGTAACGCCGTTTTCGTTATACAAAGACACGGTAATGAATTTCGGCGAAGTCGGACAGCAGGTTACTTATCCGGTCATGATCCCGCAGTCCGGTGAGCAAAGCCTGATCTTTACGTATTCCAACCCGGGGGTGTTTACGACCCGTTCCGTCTACATTGACGGCGTACGAGCCAAGGATGCAAGCGGAAACGCTCTGAAGCTGGGATTATCGGGGACGGACAACAAAGACAGTTACAGCGGCGACGGCTACGTGATTATCCCGCATATGACGGCCGGGCAGCACACGGTGACGCTTAAGATGGAAGAGGACGATGAGCCGGGTATGATCCAGCTGCGCGGCGTAACGGCAGGCTATTTTGACGAATCTTCCGTACGGCTGATGGATGCGGCTCTGGCTTCTATGGGAGCCACCCATATCGAGCTGGGCACGGCGGAGAAGCTTGAGGAGGGGCCCAATATGCTGGCCCACGAGTATTACCCGAACCGCAGCAAGAAAATGACGGAAAGCACGAAGGAAGCGATGAAGGATTATTATAAGTTCTTCGCGGCTTACGAGAACCTGCTCTTCGACAGCAAGGCCGATTCTGCCGCTACAATTGGCGTTAAGACCGCAGGAGGAAAGGACCTGGCGCTGAGCAAGGACGGCTCGGAAAATACGCTCTGGTATACCGTCCGCAGGAATGCTTCGAACGAAGGCTATGAACATTACGATATTATCCATCTTGTTAATTTGCTCAATAACGACTCCGACTGGAGAAACGCGGCGAACGAGCCGGAGAAGCAAGGCGATCTGAAGGTTGATTATGCTGTTGGAGTAACCAAGCAGGAAGCTGCGGGGCTGAAGGTGTTTGCGGCTACCCCCGACCGTGGGGAAGGCGCTATGACGGAGCTGACTTATACCTGGAATGACGACCATATTGCGATTGATGTTCCTGCACTGGATTATTGGACGATGCTGGTCGTAGACCGAGATCCGAAGCAAGGGCAAGTACAGCAGCTTGATCTAAACGGCAGTGCGGGATCAGGCGGGGGCACGGCGGTTAAACCGCCGTCTGAGGGCAGTCGTACCGTAACTGAACAGGATGTGAACGACGCCGCAAACGGTCAAGTAGCCATCCTATTGGAAAAAGGAATGGACCGCGTATTGCTCCCTGTATCGCTCATCGGCAGTCTCGGCACGAATAAACTAACGCTTCGGGCAAGCGGCGGTCTTGCGCTGAAGTGGAATCCTGATACGCTGAAGAAGCTTGCAGATTCGGCCTCGGCCGGAACCTATCTGGAGTTTGCGCTGAAGCCGGTATCGTCTGCCGCAACGCCTGCCGTTCCGACAGACATGAGGCTGAAAGGTACCGTCTATTCCATTGAGCTGAATTTGAAGGCAAAGGACGGAACGTTGCTGACATCCGCTCAATCTGATCTTCAGGCTGAAGTGGAGTCTGAAGTGTCAGCTCCCAAGCTAAAGGGTAAGCTGCTTGGTTTGTACGTCTATGACCGCGGGAATAGTCAGTGGAAGTATGCGGGCGGCAAATACAAGGCTTCAAAGGACAGCTTTACGGCTGAAATAAATACCGCAGGCGCCTTTGCCGTATTTGAATACGAGAAGAGTTACGTGGATGTAGGAAGCTCGAGCTGGTTCTACGAAGCCGTTGCTTCGCTGTCGGCAAAGCATATCGTTAACGGCGTGACGGAGGAACAGTTTGCTCCGGAACGGAAGGGAACCCGCGCGGAAGTGATGGCTATGATTGTCCGGGCGCTTAATCTGAACGGAAATGCGGCCTCCTCTGCAGCCGGATTTAAGGATGTTCCGGCAGGCGCCTGGTATGGCAAGGAATTAGCCGCCGCTTATGAAGCAAGGCTCATTCAAGGAGATGCTTCCGGTCGTTTTAACCCGAACGCTCTAATTACCCGCCAGGAGCTGGCAGTCATGCTGCTGAGAGCTTATAAGCTTGCAGGCGGCGAATTATCGGAGGCTGAGGCCGGCAAGGTGAAGTATGCCGATGAGGCTCTAATAGCCGCCTGGGCGAAAACGGCGATTGCCGAAGCCGGCACGGCCGGCCTGATGCAGGGGAACGGCAACGGGCGATTCGCTCCGGAACGTCAAGGTACGCGCGCTGAAATCGCGCAGGCCATCGATAATTTACTGGAAAGGATCTAAAGATCCAGGGTGTAACCTTCCCTAGGCTGAGCAGCTCTATCTGCTCAGCCTGTTTAATAGGAACTCCTTATATTATCAAAGGATCTGCTAAGGTATGTTTACATGCCTTTATGCTATAGTTAATAGAATGGAAGATTAAGGAGGAGATTGCGCTATGAATATACTTATTACGGGTTCCAATAGAGGTCTGGGTTACGAAATCGCTGCCGAAGCGCTGGAGCGCGGGCATCATGTTCTTGCGGGCGTGCGCGATACCGCGGCGCCAGGCAAGCTTGCCGAACTTGCCAAGCCATACGGCGGGCAGCTGGAGCTTGTGGAGCTGGATGTTACGGACGAAGCGGGAGTTGCCGCGTTAGCGGGGACCTTGCGGCAGCAAGGAAGAGCCATTGGCGCAATCGTCAATAATGCCGCCATTCTCGTAGAACGCAATACCCCGATTGAGCAGTTGAATATCGAGGAAGTCGCTAAAACCTTCGATATTAATCTGTTTGGGCCAATGCGGGTCGCGAAGCATTTCCTTCCGCTAGTGACGGAGAAGCATGGAGCCATCATCAATATTTCTTCCGAAGCGGGAAGCATCTCGAATGCTTATCCGGGTGATTACCCGTACGGCATCTCGAAGACGGCGCTGAATATGTTCACGCAGCAGCTCCTGTCCGCCGTGAGGGAGCGGGGCATTCAAGTGCTTAGCGTACATCCGGGCTGGATGAAGACGGACATGGGCGGGGAGAACGCGCCTACCGATCCGCGCCAAAGCGCGAAGGGTATTCTGGATATGATCGAAGGTCAGCTCGTGCCGAAGGGCAAGTTCAATTTCGTGGATTATACGGGCAAGGAAATGCCGATCTAGCAATGTAATATTTGTTGAAGCTTGTCACCCGAACGGGAGACAGGCTTTTTGCGTTGTCGTTATTCTGCAGTTGATATGTCAATTCAGCTTGGCAAATAACATATATCATGATATATTGTTATATAATAAACACTTGTCAGAGGGAAGACGGGGGAACGAACAGGATGAACGAATCATCGAAACCGATGTATGAACGGATTTTCGAAGCACTCCGCGAAGACATTATAGAGAAGAAATATACGGCGGGCGACCGGGTTCCTTCGGAAAAGGAGCTGGGCGACGAATACAACGTGAGCCGGATTACGAGCAAGAAGGCGCTGGAGCTGCTGGCCAATGAAGGCTATATTATCCGGCAGCCGGGACGCGGCTCTTTCGTATCGGATCAGCCGGCGCCGCAGCCGAAGCAGCAGGCAGCAGCCGGGATCCCGGCACAGAAGACGCGCAAGGAAGACGGCAAGCTGCTGATTGGCCTTGTCATTACCGATTTTGCGGACAGCTACGGCAACGGGCTGATTTACGGCATGGAGGAAGCATCCCGCGAGCATAACTGCTACCTGGTTCTCCGGCGCACGTTCGGCATGCCTGCCCTTGAGGAGGAAGCGATCAAGGGACTGCTCGAGCTTGGCGTGGACGGACTCATTATTTTCCCGGCGCAAGGCGAATACTTTAATGCCGAAATCTTGAAGCTGGTCATTAACCAGTTCCCGTTTGTGCTTGTCGACCGCCATCTGAAGGGGATCTCGGCCAGCTCCATTGCAACGGACAATGTAGGCGCCGCCAAGGACGGAACAAACTACCTGTTTGAGCTTGGACATAAATCGATTGCATTCCTGACGCCTCCGCCGGTGGATACAACCGCTATCGAGGAACGGATCGAAGGGTTTATTCAAGCCCATGCGGAGAAGGGCATAGTTGTTGACCGGGAGATCTGGATGGAGAATATTACGTCTACGCTTCCGAAGCACAATACGGAGGAGAACAAGCAGGAGGATATTCAGAAGCTGATCAGCCATCTGAACAAGCATCCGCAGATAACGGCGCTGTTTGCGACGGAATTCAATATCGGGCAGATCGCGTTCCAGGCGGTGCAGCAGATGGGCAAGTCCGTGCCTAAGGACTATTCGATTGTCTGCTTTGATTGTCCGGAAACCAATGGACGTTACCCGTTTACCCACCTTAGCCAGAATCAGCACGAGATGGGGCGCGTTGCTTTCGAGAACGTGCTTAAGCTGTGGGCCGGGCAATCCGTACCGAACAAAATTCTGCTGGATGCTTCGCTTGTAGTCAGCGACTCGACAGGTCCGGCTCCATCCTAGTTTTCAAGTACACAAAAGCCTCCTTTGCGGAGGTTTTTTTATTTGCGCTTTTTCATGGCGGGCAGAGTATAACAAAAAAAGGTTAGAGCACAATATTTTTGCAGGGGGTGATGGAGAATCGTGGATAAAGAGAAGGTCGCTGATCTCATTGATGAAAATTATTATAAAATCGAAGAATTGCTTGATCAAAAAGTGCAAATCTGGTCCGACTATGTGGTCTTCTCAGGATTGTGGTGGCTGGGCGTTATGCTAAGCATTGTGCCTTGGATATTGTGGATCCTGCTCCGAAACAAGCAAAGCACGGACCGCATCTTATATGCCGGGTTTCTGACTACAATCCTTGCGCTGACGCTGGACGTACTGGGAGATCAATACGGATTCTGGCATTACAGGTTTAACGTCATTCCTCTTATCCCGACTTATTTCCCCTGGGATGTCACTTTAATGCCTGTAGGGGTCATGTTTCTAATACAGATAAAGCCTGCTGTCAGCCCATTCTTAAAAGCGCTGGTATTTGCCTTGTTAACCTCCTATGCGGCAGAGCCTTTTATTCATTGGCTTGGCATATATCAACCAACAAAGTGGCATCACACGTATTCCGTTCCGATTCAGTTTGGTCTCTATTTATTGGCTCACTACTTTAGTCGCCGACAAAAATTCAAAGAGCTGGCCTGAGCTCGACCTATAAAGAGGGGCAATCGATGTGCATTTGATCCTGGGGGTTATTACCGTGCTTGCAGCATGGAGGTACGGGGATTGGCGGCATTGGCAAAGATATCATCACATCATGATGTTTATTGTTATTGGCAACCTGCTTTATAATTTTCTGACGGCGGGCCACTTCCTGTGGAAGCTGAAGCCGGACTTTTTTCCTAACCACAGCTTGACCGAAATGGTATATACCTTTGTTATTTTTCCGGCGACGGCGTTAATGTTTATCTCGAATTACCCTGACCGCCCTAACAAAATCATCGGTCATTACGCAAGGTACATCGGGGTTTACGTAGGGGTGGAGTGGTTGTTTATGCTGACGGACCGGATCGTCTACCAGTACGGATGGAGTCTCGGCTGGTCTATCTTTTTTGACTTCACCATGTTCCCTTTGCTGTGGATCTTTCACAGGAGACCGCTTGTTGCCTACGGAATCACGTTTGTTCTCTGCGCATTCTATGTCTGGTATTTCAAGATCCCGGTTAACGTTCCCGTTGAACAAAGAAATTGATTCAAAATAAAGGCGCAGGAAGAGCCTCCGGTCTGGAGGTTCTTTTTTTTGCGTCCGAAGTCCCGGTTGATTAGTATAAAGGTTGGTATAACCTTTCGCAAAAATATATATTGACATACCATATACATGCCAATATAATAGCAATATCAAATGAAAGCGTTTTATAAAAAGCGTTCAAAGGAAACAAGGAGGCACAAAACTGATGACGCAATCGACAGAAATTCCCGCATCCTTAACGCGACTAGTGGAGCGTATCAAGGAAAAGACAGCGGATCATCCGAATTGGTCGGCGATATTCGAGAAGGCCATTCACAATACGCTGCAAACGACGATCCAGCGCCTGCCGGACGGCACGACATTTGTTATAACAGGTGATATACCAGCTATGTGGCTTCGCGATTCCGCCGCGCAGCTTCGCCCGTTCCTGGTGCTTGCGTCCGAGGATGCCGAGCTGGCCGATCTGATTGAAGGTCTTGTCCGGAGGCAGATGGATTCGATCCTGCTTGATCCTTACGCGAATGCCTTTAATAACGGGCCAACCGGCAAAGGACATCAGGATGATCTGACGGAGATGGGACCATCCATCTGGGAGCGCAAATACGAGATCGATTCGCTTTGCTACCCGCTGCAGCTCAGCTACCTGCTCTGGAAGAATACCGGCAGAACCTCGCAATTTGGAACCGCCTTCCGTCAAGCCGCGGATACGATTCTGAATCTCTGGACAACGGAGCAGCAGCATGAGAGCGCATCGCCTTACCGGTTCCAGCGCTTTAATTGCGCGCCAACGGATACGCTGCTGCGCGAAGGCAAAGGCACGGAGACCGCATATACGGGCATGACATGGAGCGGCTTCCGTCCTAGCGATGATGCTTGTACATACGGTTACCTGGTACCGGCTAACATGTTTGCGGTTGTCGTCTTGGGCTATCTCAAGGAAATTGCCGAAGAAGTGCTTGGCGACGAGGAGCTTGCGGCAAGAGCGGCTAAGCTTGGCGGGGAGCTTCATCAAGGTATCCAGACCTACGCCATTACCGATCATCCGGAATTTGGAAAAATATATGCCTATGAAACCGACGGATTAGGCCATTACAATTTTATGGATGACGCTAACGTACCGAGTCTTCTGTCGATTCCTTATCTCGGCTATACCTCGCAGGAGGATCCGATCTACCGCAATACGCGCGATTTTGTGCTAAGCAGCAGCAATCCTTATTACTTCGAAGGCGAAGCGGCAGCCGGAATCGGCAGTCCGCATACCCCGGACCGTTACATCTGGCACATTGCGCTGGCGATGCAGGGGTTGACTACGAATGACCGTTCCGAGAAGGAGAGATTGCTGAGCCTGATGGAAGCCACAACGGCTGGAACCGGATTTATGCACGAAGGGTTCCACGCGGATGATCCGTATCAGTTCAGCCGTCCATGGTTCTCGTGGGCCAACATGATGTTCAGCGAGCTTCTGCTTGATTATTGCGGGATTCGAGTACAAACGAAATAAAAGCGGTTTCATAGGAGGCTTTGCTTAATGGAGGCTTCCTTCGAAATAAATAGTGTAGTGGGTTACTAAAAAAGGGAGGCATGAAAAGTGAAAAAATGGATCACGATGATCGCCTTGGTCACGGTAGTAGCAACGGCAGCCGGCTGCGCAAAAACAACGACAAGCAGCAACGGCAACAGCACGGAAAGCAGCAATGCGAGTGCAAGCAACGATGGGCAAACGGATAACGCGTCGGGGAATTCCGGCGGCGGCAAAGCCGTAGAGCTGACGTTCTGGGGCGACTGGGCCGGCGACGGACAGAAGCAATTCCAGACGATGGTTGACGCGTTCAACAAATCGCAGGACAAAATTCATGTCAAGTATGTGCTTCAGCAGGATCTGATTACGAAGTTCCTGACGGCTGCTACATCCGGCGGCGCACCTGACGTGCTGCTGTGGGACAGATGGCGGACGCCGCTGTACGCGCCGAAAAACGTGCTTCACCCGATCGATGATTTCATGGCGAAAGACGGCTTGAACAAGGATGATTTCTACGGCGAAGCGCTGAAGGAATTGTCCAATAGCGACAAGCTGTACGGCCTTCCTTTAACCGTTGATGCCCGCGCGTTATTTTATAACAAAAAGCTTCTGACCGACGCAGGCGTAACGCAGCCTCCTACAACTTGGGATGAGCTCGAGCAGGCTGCCATCAAGACAACCAAATGGAACGGAAGCAAGCTTGAAGTAGCAGGCTTCTCGCTTGCCGATAACGGACTCTTTAATATGTATCTTCAACAGGCAGGCGGCTCGATGCTGACCGACGACGGCAAGAAAACAAACTTCAACAACGAAAAAGGCCTGTCCGTGCTCGAATTCTGGGACCGCATGCTGAACCAGGACAAAGTGTATAAGGTTGGCTTCGAGCAAGGCCTTGGCGAAGGAACCGACGCTTTCGCAACCGGCAAGGTTGCCATGACTTACAACGGTCCATGGATGCTGAGCACGTATAAGAAATACGGCAAGGATCTGGACTTCGGGGTTGTGCCTCCTCCGGCTGGACCTAACGGAGACAAAGGCGGCGTGATGGGCGGCTTTGGCCTCGTTATTCCGGAAGCCTCGAAAAATCAGGAAGCGGCATGGGAGTTCATCAAGTGGTGGACGGCAAGCAAAGACAACGCGCTTCTGTGGGCAAAAACAAGCTTGAACATTCCTGGCTACAAGCCGGCGCTTGACGATCCGTTCTTCAAGGAAGATCCGCTCTGGAAGCCATTCCTCGATACGCTCGAATTCGCGAAGACTCGTCCGGCTCACCCTGGCTACTCCGTCATGGAGACCGAAGCGCTTATTCCTAACCTGGAGCTGTTCCAGCAGAAGAAGCAAAACGCGGAGGATACGCTCAAGAAAGCGCAGCAGCGGGGCGACCAGCAGCTCGCGGACAACGAAGACGTGAAATAATTAATGGTCTCCCGGTGGCACGGACCGGATGATAAAGGGAGGGAGACCTCCCTTTATTTATTCCGGCCGGCCAAACGGGATTCACTACGAAGGAGGGAGGAGTGCTGATGTCTTCAATGGGCAAGCTGAATCAGCATCAGGCCCGCATGGCCTACCTGTTTATTACCCCAACGATGCTGCTGTTTTTCGCTTTTACCATTATTCCTGTCGTCATGGCGCTCTACTTAAGCTTTACGAACTACGATGTGGTCAGCCGGATGGAATTCGTTAAGCTCGACAACTACAAGAAGCTGCTTGAGGATGATCTGTTCTGGACGACGTTCAAGAACGTATTCTTCTATTCCGTTATTTTCGTGCCGCTGAACATCATCATTTCCTTATTGCTTGCCATGCTGCTGAACTTTAAGCGGTTCGGTGTCAAGCTGTTCCGTACGATGAATTACCTTCCGACCTTAACCTCTGCCGTTGCGGCGTCCACGGTCTGGATCTGGCTGCTTCATCCGGAGTTCGGCCTGGTGAACAACCTGCTCAGCTACGTGGGCATTACGGGTCCGGCTTGGCTCGCTCAGACCGAGACGGCGATGTTCTCCATTATTATGGTGACGTTATGGCAGTCGGTCGGCTCCAATATGATCATTTATATCGCCGGCCTGCAAGGCGTGCCGGATTACTTGTACGAATCCGCCAAGCTGGACGGAGCAACGGCTTTTGCGCGGTTCCGTTATATTACTTGGCCGCAGCTTCGCCCAACAACCTTCCTAGTCAGCACGATGGCGATTATCGGGGCGCTGCAGCTGTTCGACCAGGCCTTTGTCTTGACGCAGGGCGGTCCGGGCAACGTGACCAAGACGCCTGTATATCTCATTTATAACCAGGGCTTCAACCAGCTCAAGATGGGTTACGCGTCTGCCCAAGCGTTTGTGCTGGCCGTGGCGATTCTGATCTTTTCTTTCATTAACATGCGCATTAATAAATCCGAAGAACCGATTGTGTAAGGAGGCACGCAAATGGCACAGCCTATTGTCAAATCCATTGCAGTACGCGCACCCAAGCCGCCTTCTTATACTCTCAAAAGGGTTCTGGTCGGCGTCCTGTTCTACGCGGTTGCGATAGCTATAGCGGCAGCAATGTTCTTGCCGTTTTTCTGGAGTCTGATTACTTCGTTTAAACCAAGCAACGAGATCTTCTCGGTGCCGATCAAGTGGATTCCGTCCAAGCTTACGTTAGAGCATTACCGGTCGGCGTTTACGACCGTACCGTTCGCGGGATATTTCGCTAACTCCTTTATCCTGGCCGCAGCGGGCGTATTATGCAACCTGTTCTTTGGGTCCATCAGCGGCTATGCCTTCGCGAAGCTGAACTTCAAGCTGAATAAACCGCTGTTCCGCATTTTGCTGGCGGCGATGATGATTCCGGGAATCGTAACGATGATTCCAAGCTTCTACGTATTGAAGCATTTCCCGCTGATTGGCGGCAATGACATCCTTGGAGCCGGAGGCAACGGCTTCCTGAATTCCTTCTGGGGGATTATTCTGCCGGGTGCGTCAGGCTCGTTTGCGGTCTTCTTCATGCGGCAGTTCTTCCTGACGCTGCCTTCCGACATGATGGAGATGGCGCGGATTGAGGGCGCGGGGGAATTCCGGATTTTCTGGAATATTTACCTGCCGCTGACGAAGCCGGCGCTTGCAACCCTGTCGATCTTTACTTTCCAGGCGGGCTGGAACAGCTTCCTGTGGCCGATGATCGTCTTGAATGATCCGGCAAAAGCAACGATACAGATGGGACTGCAGGCGTTCTCATTCAACCATCAGACCGATTTCGGCCCTATGATGGCCGGTGCGCTGATCGCGATCCTGCCGATTCTCGTCTTGTTCCTTCTGCTCCAGAAGTATTTCGTACAGGGCATTGCCTTTACGGGGACGAAAGGCTGATCGCATTGAATCGCAACAAACGATATTTGTGGCTGGCCGGCGCTGCGGCAGTTATCCTCCTAGCGTTGGTCTGGTCATTGGTCTGGAAGGATAAAACGGCAGCAACCTCCGTCGTTTGGCAGGAACGGGCGGAAGAAGCGCAGCTTGAGCTGACCAAGTCCTTCTGGGACGACAAGCGTGAGCTCTACAACAATGCCGCGCCGTGTATTGCCCAGCTATGCACCGATCCGTTCAACTATTGGTGGCTGGCGCATGCGGTGGATGCGCTGGTCGACGGCTATGAGCGCAGCGGGGATGAACGGTACGCGGAGCAGATCGCCAAGCTGTATCAAGGATTGCTTGATCGCAACGCGGGCGTGATGATCAACGATTATTACGATGATATGGAATGGATGGCGTTAGCCTGGCTGAGAGCTTACGATGCCATCAAGGACGAGAAGTATAAGCAGGCAGCGCTTGAACTGTGGGAAGAGATTAAAGGCGGCTGGAACGGGGAGATGGGCGGCGGCATCGCTTGGCGCAAGGAGCAGACCGATTACAAGAATACGCCGGCGAATGCTCCCGCGGCTATTTTGGCGGCACGGCTGTACGGGCATTTCCATAACGGGGAAGATCTGGACTGGGCGAAAAAAATTTACGATTGGCAAATAGAGACGCTTGTGGATCCGGATACCGGTCTCGTATGGGACGGAATCAACCGGACGGGCGACGGCAATATCGATAAGGATTGGCGATTCACGTATGGCCAAGGCGTGTTTATCGGGGCAGGCGTTGAGCTATTCCGGGCAACGGAGGATAAGGCTTATCTGGAGGATGCCCGCCGGACGGCGGCTCATCTGAAGGAGGCGTTCCTGTCTCCCGCAACCGGCATGCTTCCATCGGAAGGCGACGGCGACGGGGGCTTGTTCAAAGGCGTATTAATCCGCTATTTGGGAGAACTGATTGCCGCTGATCCCGATGGGCCCGAGCGTAAAGAATGGATTGGCATGCTTGAGACCAACGCGAACAGCTTATGGCAATACGGCAAAGCGGAAGATAAAGCGGTATTCAGCAATTCATGGGCCGAAGCGCCGGATTCAATCGTGCAGTTAAGCACGGAACTAAGCGGAATAATGCTGCTCGAGCAGATGGCCGTATTGGAGAAAACCGGACAATTACAGTAGACAGAGGAGTGCGGGGAGAGTGAGAGCAATGGTGTGGGCGGCAAGAGCGGAAGAGGCGCAGCAGGCATTGGAGCAATTGTATTGGAATCCTTCCATTAACATGTACGATATCGAAATTCCGTGCCCGGACGGCGCTTGCAATACGATATTTCATTACTGGTGGATGGCGCATGCCGTGGATGCATTGGCGGATGGACTGAACCGGACGGGAAGCGACTTCTACCGGGAGCGGCTGGAGGCTTTCTACGAAGGCATATTGAACCGCAACAGCGGCGAATGGCCTAATGAGCTGTACGACGACATGGAATGGATGGCGATCGCTTGGCTGCGGGCTTATCAGGCGACCGGCGTCGAGAAATACAAAGGTGCGGCCCTTCTCTTGTGGGAGGATATCCAGACCGGCTGGAACGAGCATGCGGGCGGCGGAATCGCTTGGCAGAAGCCGCAGCTCGATTACAAGAATACGCCTGCCAACGCTCCTGCCGTTATTTTGGCGGCAAGACTGTATCAGGCGTTTGGCCGCGAAGAGGATCTGGCGTGGGCTCACAAGATCTACAATTGGCTGAAGGCAAGCCTTGTGGATCCGGAGACCGGTTTTGTCTGGGACGGCATGAACCGGACCGGCGACGGATCGATTGATAAGGATTGGAAATTCACTTACTGCCAAGGCGTCTACATTGGCGCTGCGGTAGAGCTGTACCGGATTACGGGCGATTCGGCTTATTTGCGGGACGCGGAGCGCACGGCGAAGGCTGCGGCTGACGAGCTGCTTCAAGGCGGACTATGGCCGGATGAAGGCGATGGAGACGGCGGCTTGTTCAAAGGCATTCTGATCCGCTATCTGGGCGAGCTGGCTTCCGTATCGGAGGAGCGGGCAGAGCTGTCGGCGCTGCTGGAACAGCAGGGCCAAGCCTTGTGGACGCGTGGCGCTGATCCTGCGCGCAAGGTGTTCAGCACCTTATGGAGCATTCAGCCGGAAGAGCGCGTTACGCTTAGCACGCAGCTTAGCGGCATTATGCTGCTGGAGCAGCTGGCTGTGCTGGAGAAGCGCGGTCTGACAAGCACGGCGTTAACCGAGGAGGTACAGTCCTGATGGCGATGGCAGCACAAGGAATATGGACAGAACGTGCGGCAATCGCGCAGGAGGATTTTCGCCGTCTGTTCTGGAATGAAGAGCGCGGCGTAATGGATCAAGTGGTGCCCTGCAACGGCACTTGCAATGACCATTGGATTTATTGGTGGCATGCGCATGTGGTAGACGTATTGGTAGACTCCCTGGGGCGCACGAAGTCGGAAGAGGATGAGGCTCTGCTGGAGCGGGCATTCCGCGGGGCAAAGAAATGGAACGGCGATACGCTGCTTCATAATTACTACGACGATATGGAATGGATGGCGCTTGCGCTGCTCAGAGCCTATAGTGCGACGGGGAAGACGTTCTATAAGGAAGGCGCACTTGAGCTGTGGGAAGATATCAAGACCGCGTGGAACGATCATATGGGCGGCGGCATGGCTTGGAAAAAGGATCAGCTGGACTACAAAAACACGCCGGCGAATGCCCCGGCCTCCATTCTGGCTGCGCGCCTTTATCGGTTGGACCGCCGCGAAGAAGACTTGGAATGGGCGAAACGGATCTACCGATTCAATAAGGAACGGCTTGTGGATCCGGAGACCGGCTTTGTCTGGGACGGCATGAACCGGCTGGGCGACGGCAATATCGATTACGATTGGAAATATACGTATTGCCAAGGCGTCTTTATCGGAGCCGGCATTGAGCTGTACAACTGCACGGGGGATGAAGGCTATCTCGTTGATGCGCAGAGAACGGCAGGGGCAGCCGTCCAGGAGCTGGTTGATCCGGAGATGGGCATGCTGCCGCGCGAGGGGAATGACGACTGCGGCCTGTTCAAAGGCATTCTGATCCGTTATCTGGTTAATCTCATCCGTATTCAGCCTGATTTATCGCTGCCATGGGTCAATCTGATCCGGCATAACGCGGTCTCCTTGTGGGAGCGGGGACGTTCGGAAGCCGGCTTGTTCAGCTTATCCTGGGCAGGAGAGCCGGAGCCGGAAGTTCAACTGAGCGGCCAGCTGAGCGGCGTGATGCTTCTTGAGGCGATGGCGGAGCTTGAAAGAGACGGCTTCCTGGCGCCTAGGTAGCAGGGGCAGGGGGCTTGCTCTGACGGTACAGCATCCGGAACTGCTTAGGCGTCTTGCCGGTTCGCTTGTGGAAGCAGCGGACGAAATACGGGAAGGAACCAAAGCCGGTATCCTCCGCAATGGCGCCGACAGGATCGTTGGTGTGAATAAGCAGCCGTTTGGCTTGTTCGATCCGATATTGGGTGACATAGTCAAGCGGCGTGCAGCCAAACGTTCTTTTCATGCACAAGGCGATATAGTTGGCGTGAAAATGCAGCTCCTCCGCCATCCGCTTATAGCTTAGCGGGTCGCGGTAATGCTTACGCAAATAAAGGGCGGCATCCTCGGCCAGCTGCAGATGGGAGCTTTGCGTTGTTTCTCCCTTGCTGTCCTCCTGAAGCTTAAGGAGAATCGCGTGGAACAGCTGCTGCTCCTGCCAGCGGGAGTTTCCGGTTGGATTCTCATACAGGTGAAGAAGCTCGCGGAACAGCTCTTCTCCTCTTCCGAGGCTTTGTACTGGGCCGGAGCGCGGCAGATAGAAGGAGAAGTATTCGATAGGCGGATAAAGAGGCTCTTGCTCAGGCGGCAAGGGCTCTTTGTCGTAAGGCTCGGGATGCCACTGTCCGGTCGTCTGGAAATGCAGCCAGTAGAAATGGGTCTCTTCCCTGCAAGGGATGACGGTATGATGGTCCAGGTCCGGACGCAAAATACCGAAAAAACCGGCTGGCAAGGTGAGCTCGTTCTCCCCTTCGGCGAGATAAAGGCATCCTTCGGTTACGAAGAGGAGATCAAATACGCCGATGCTGCTGCGGTCGGGATGTTTTCTTCCCGGCTGGTACGTGTCTTCCCCGATTTGAACAAAGTGGGGCATAGGCGGACATTCAAAATGAAACATTATCTGCCTCCTCCGATTGAACAGGAATGAATCCAGTATAAGTAAATGCGGGACATTCGTAAACATCCCTCCAAATCTATTAGGTTGTGATCGGACAAATAGTAGTTGCGATTGTCTATCCAGCCCGGGGCCCGTCTAATGGTATATTCGAGACAGACGAATGGGAGGGAGCTTAACCATGAAAAGTATCTTTGAGGCTTTGCCGCTCGGCAGCATACAAGCGGAGGGGTGGCTGTACAACCAGCTTCGGATTCAGGCAGACGGATTAACGGGGCATTTGGAGGAGCATTGGCCGGACGTTGGCCCGGATAACGGATGGATTGGCGGCAACGGCGAAAGCTGGGAACGCGGTCCGTATTATCTGGACGGCTTGCTGCCGCTTGCTTATATTTTGAACGATGAGACATTGATTAAGAAGGCAAACCGCTGGGTGGAGTGGGCGCTGAACAGCCAGCAGGAGAGCGGCATGTTCGGTCCGGCACGAATCGAAACGGTCAATAATGACGTAAGCAAGGAGCAGGATTGGTGGCATTACATGATCATGCTCAAGGTCTTTACGCAATACGAGGAAGCGACCGGCGATGCGCGGGTTATTCCGTTCCTGACGAAATTCGCGGATTACGTAGCCGGGAAGATTGCGGAGCAGCCGCTGCAGGGATGGGCGAAAGCGCGCGGAGCGGAGCTGCTGCTCTGCCTCATCTGGCTGTATAAGCGCACCGGCAAGGAAGAGCTGCTGAAGCTGGCTTCCATCGTGAAGGAGCAGACAACGGACTGGACGGATATCTTTTACGATTTTCCGTTCTGGCGGAAGGTCGAGCAGTGGGATTGGAGAACGCATGTCGTTAATGTAGCGATGGGACTCAAGACGCCGGGCGTGCTCTACGAGCTGACCGAGGACAGCCATGAGCTGGAGGCGGTGTACCGCGGAATCGAAAGCCTGATGACTTATCACGGACAGGCCCATGGCATGTTCTCCGGCGATGAATGGCTGTCGGGCACGCATCCAGGCCAAGGCGTGGAATTATGCGCGGTAGTGGAATACATGTTCACGCTGGAGCAGCTGACGCGAATTTTCGGAGACGGCAAATTCGCCGACGTATTGGAAAAGGTAGCCTTTAATGCTTTGCCTGCCGCTATTTCGGCAGATTGGACCTCCCATCAATACGATCAGCAGGTGAATCAGATTATTTGCAACGTGGCCCCGCGCGCATGGAGCAACGGTCCATATGCCAACGTCTTTGGCCTGGAGCCGAATTTCGGCTGCTGTACGGCTAACATGCACCAGGGCTGGCCTAAGCTGGTTTCCCATTTGTGGATGAAAGACCATGAGGGCGGGTTAGCGGCTGTTTCCTATGCTCCGTGTCTTGTTCGTACGAAGGTCGCGGGCGGCGTGCAAGCCGAGCTTCGGGTATCCGGGGAGTATCCGTTCCGGGAGCGGGTAAAAGTAGAGCTTCAGCTGGAGCGTTCGGCCAGCTTTGCGGTACGGCTGCGTATTCCGGGCTGGTGCGAAGCGCCGGTCATTACGGTAAACGGAACCGCTGCAGCGCTTGAGATCGAGCAAGGTTATACGGCCATTTACCGCGAATGGCAGACGGGAGACCGCATGGAGCTGTTGCTTCCGATGGAGCCGAAGACCGTCTCCCGCAATTTGTATGCCGTAAGCGTGGAACGAGGACCTCTTGTTTATGCCCTTCCCGTGGAAGAGAACTGGCAGCTGCTGCGGAAGCGCGAACGGTTCCATGATTATGAGGTGTACCCGGCTTCCCCGTGGAAATACGGCTTGCTGGCGGATACCACGTTCAAGGCGGTTGCAAGCAGCGAGGAAATTCCATACCAGCCGTTCCTGGCCGTAGAGTCTCCCGTTAAGCTCGCCGTATGGGGCCAGCTGGTGCCGGATTGGAAAATGGAGGGCAATAATGCAGGAACTCCGCCAATCGCACCGAATACAGATGATCAGCCGATCACCGAGCTTATGCTTGTTCCGTATGGGGGAGCAAAGCTTCGGATAGGCGAATTCCCGTTAATCGGCGAACGTAAGACAGCGAGAACGCGATAATACGGAAACTAACAGACGAGGTGTAAGAAGAATGACGGTAAATCAAGCAAACGAAGGATTATTCCACGGTGAACGCGCGATTTGGCTGCGTTTTGGACCGTACGAGGCTGCTCTTCTTCCCGAGATTGGCGGCAATCTGATTGCTTTTCGGGATGTAGAGAAGGAATACCGCTTCCTGCATGAACCAACGCCCGAGGAGATGGAGAGCTTCAAGGCAAGGCCGATGATCCACGGCATCCCCGTGCTGTTCCCGCCGAACCGCTATGAGGACGGCAAATTCCCTTGGGAGGGGAGAGTTCATCAATTCGATGTCAATGAACCGGCAACGGGCAACCATCTTCATGGCTTCCTTTATCAGACTCAATGGCAGGTTGAAGACTTCGGCGTTAACAAAACGGAGAGCTATGTGGTCGTATCGGTTCAGGTGAATGAGAACCATCCTTCTTATGCCAGCTTCCCGTTTAACTATACGATCCGTCTCCGTTACTCGTTAAGCGAGAACGGCCTGCTGCAGCAAGTGACGGTCCGCAATGACGGCGAAGAGGCAATGCCTTGCCTGCTCGCTTTCCATACTTCGGTGAACGCGCCGTTTGTGCCGGGCGGAGAGGCTAAAGATTACCGCATCCATATGACGCTTGGCGAGCGTTGGGAGCTGAACGAGCGGATGCTGCCGACGAAGCAGTATCAGCCTCTGAAGGAAGAAGAGCAGCTTATGCGCGACAGCAGCGTATATCCGTTCTTCGAAGCGATGGATAACCACTATACGGCTCGCCCGCAGAACGGACGCAACCGGATGGAGCTGACTGATACCAAAGCGGGCATTAAGCTTGTCTATGATGTAGGCACCTCCTATAAGCAGTGGATGATCTGGAATAACAATGCGACGGAGGGCTTCTTCTGTCCGGAGCCGCAGATCAATCTGGTGAACGCTCCCAATGTGGATCTGCCAGCGGATGAAATCGGTCTCTTAAGCCTGGCTGCGGGGGAAATCTTTGAGGAATCCAGCCGTCTTTATGTTGTAAAAGGCTAATAGCGCGTGGAGCTGCCCTTCGTCATCTTCGGATGATGAGGGGCAGCTTTTTTTGCGTGCGTTTGTCTGGTTGCACGCTTAATCGCCCAACCGCGTGATCGTCTGATTGCCGATTTCTTCACTTGTTCGCCTTCAAGTTGCTCGACCGTTCGCTTACTCGTCTATTGCCGAATAACCTATCGCAGACTTGCCTACCGTCGAATAACATGAATCCGCCTGACCGCTAACGAAACTACGTAACGCTACTCGCTCCAAAACGAGGCTTTTGTAATTGTAACGAAACTACATATCGTTATTGAAGGTGTATTGGTGCAATTATACCGTCAAAGTGCCAAATAGCGATATACTAGTTTCGCTAAAACTGGCGAGAGACTGTTTTCCGCGTTCTAAGGCTCTGTAGTTTCGTTAGCGAGGCAAAGCGCAACTTCGCGCTGCTTTCTGCGTTAAAAATCATTAGAAATAGGATGAAATTTACAATAATTCGCGATCGATAGTGGGGGGGGGAATGATATGGGGATCTTTTTTATCATTGCGTTTGTCATTATGCTGCTGGCCGTGCTCAATATAGACGGGAAAATAAAGAAGCATTTGGAGAATCAGAAGCTTATAATCGAGAAGCTTGATCTTCTGCTCCATGCCCAAACCAATAAAGACTCCGAATAAAAGGGGGAGCGCATATTTCGGTATGAAAATAATGTGGTGCTTTCTATAAAAAATGTTTTGACCGTGTGCAAAAATATAGAATGTCGAGAAGCAGTGTTCGGATAGACAGTCCTATTAACGAATCCTTTAAGCTCCTGGTAAGAGAATACGAGAAAATGACCGGTTATAAAGATATGCATCACAATGCCATCATGCACCATAGAATCTCCATGTACGGGGAACCCTGCCCCAAATGCGGTAAGCCGTTGCGCACGCCGCAAGCAAAAATGTGCGCTGCATGCGGCGAAAAGGTTCATCCCGCGCAATGACCTGATTTCATTTCATAGATTTGGTCATGAGAACATGAGGGATGCCATCCTCCATGAATTCAGCCGATGCTCCCTCATAGCCAAGCTTCTCATAGAATCCTTTCGCATGGGTTTGCCCGTGCAGTTTAACCTTGGGAAGTTCCTTTTCGAGAGCGATGCCTTCCAATGCGGCGATGATTTGCCGGCCAATCCCGAATTTGCGGTAAGGCTCTAGTATGCAAATACGCTCTAACTTGCCCATTCCTTCGACCGTGCGGATCCTTCCCGTACCAACCGGTTCCCCATCATAATAGGCCAGAATATGCTCGCATTTTCCGTCCAACCGATCAAATTCGTCAAATTCATCGGCAAGAGGTACTCCTTGTTCTTCAACAAACACTTTCTTTCTGATCGAAAATGCGCTCTCAAGCTCCTCCGGCGTTGCAATTTTTGTTGGGTTCATGAATTCCCCAGCCTTTCCGGATTTATTTTTATGGCGATTATCGTCATAATGAATAACAGCGATACATGCAGTATATATAAATTTATTATTGCTGTAAATGCAACAAAATTCAACGGGCTGGCAGGTGACAACATGAGAGAGATACTTCGAGAGGTTGGCATGATCGCGAGGGCATTGGATTCCATAAGCAATATCGAGTTCAAGGAGCTTGAGCTTACCAAAGGACAATACCTGTATCTGGTTCGCATCTTTGAGCATCCGGGAATTATTCAGGAGAAGCTGGCGGAAATGATAAAGGTAGACCGGACGACGGCTGCGCGCGCGATCCAGAAGCTTGAGATTCAAGGGTTTATCGAGAAGAAAGACGATGAATCAAACAAGAAGATCAAAAGGCTGTTTACAACGGAGAAAGGCAAGTTGGCTTATCCTTATTTGAAGCGGGAAGGGGATCATTCGAATTCTGTGGCACTGGCGGGAATAACGGAAGAGGAAGCGGAAACGCTTTTCCAATTGCTGCAAAGGGTCAGGAAAAATATTGAGGTCGAGTGGGACTCCGTGAAAAAGGGGAATAAAAGAGACTACTAAGAGAAGGCAGCCGTCATGAATGACCGGCTGCCGGGTAGGAATAGGCCCGTTCAACTTTACAGATTTTAACGTTGTAGCTCTCATACCAAGCCTGTTTGCCTTTCTCCTGGGCAACCTGGTGCAGCCCGTTCTGCCGCCAGTTTTGAATCGCCTCCAGGCTTTCCCAATAGGAAATCGTAATGCCTGCTCCCGAGGCATCCCTCACGCTCTCCACGGATAGGAATCCAGGCTGCTTGGCGGCAAGCTCCTCCATTTTGTCGGACATGGCGCCGTATCCATGATCCCCGTCCGTCCGTTGACTCGAAAAAATAACCGCATAACAAGTGTCCATTACCATGTTTATCAGGCTCCTTTCTGCATTAATTAGACTATACTATTGATTGTAAGATAAATAAAATGAATGATAATAATGCTAAACATGAAAGAGTTTCATTTAAGGCGGGGCAACGATGAATATAGAAAAGTACCGGATATTTAGCAAGGTCGTTGAGGTGGGAAGTTTAACAAAGGCGGGGGAGCTCTTGAATCTGACGCAATCGGCGATCAGTCACGCGGTTTCCAGCTTGGAGAACGAGCTTGGCTTAAGTCTGCTTATAAGAAACAGGGCGGGAATTCAGCTTACGAACAACGGTGAACGTCTCATCCATCCGATCAGAGAAATTCTTCGCGCGAATGATATTTTGAATCAAGAGGTAGCCGCTATAAAAGGAATCGAGATCGGAACGGTTAAGATCGCGACCTTCACTAGCGTTTCGATACAATGGCTGCCGCAAATCATGAAGCAATTTCAGAATCTGTACCCTCAAATCGAAGTGAAGCTGCTGGACGGCAACTACCATGAGATCGAGGAGTGGATCGCGAATGGATCGGCCGATTTTGGCTTTGTAAATCTCCCTACCCGCGAAGCATTTGATGTCGTACCGCTTCATCAGGATAGGATGATGTGCGTAATGAATGCCGGGCATCCTTTCAGTCATCGGAAGGCTGTCAGCTTGGAGCTGATTATGGAGGAGCCTTTTATTATGCCGGTTGCGGGCTGCGACACGGATGTACAACGAATCTTTTCGCAGAACAAATGCAAGCCGCAAATTAAATACGAGTTGGAGGATGACCATGCCATCATTGCAATGGTGCAAAGCAATCTTGGGATCAGCATTCTTCCCGAAATGATATTGTCGCATCTTCCGGACAACGTCTGCTGCCGTCCGCTGGAAAGCGAGTATTACCGCCAAATTGGCCTTGCCGCAAGGTCTTTTAAGAATGTCTCCCCGGCAGCAAGAAAGTTGATGGAATGGATTAGAACTTGGATGGCGTCCCGATAAACTTATAGTTACACAAAATCTGAAACAAAAACAAAATTATATTTTGTTACAAATAAACTAGACAAAAATTTCAAATGGCGCTAATCTGATTGTAAGAAACATAATCGATACAGAGGAAGAAGGGACTTTGCGTTGTTAGAATTAACGATAGACGAGCCCGATCGTCTCGTAAAGGTTGCGCATGCTCTTAGTACACATACCAGAATCGGCATCATAAAGCTGCTGCTTGCCAAGCCAAACCTGAATATTATCGAAATTGCGGAAGCGCTGGATATCCCGGTCTCCACGGCGGCCACCAACGTAAAGGTGTTGGAAGAGGCGGAGCTTATTCTGACCGAGCTTCAACCGGCGTCGCGCGGGGCCATGAAGGTATGCAGCCGGAATTTCGACGATGTCCGCATGATACTTAATCCGATTGCATACTACCAGAACACAAGCAAGGCCGTTGAAGTCGAAATGCCGATCGGCCATTTCATTAACTTCGACATCCAGCCTACCTGCGGGATGGCCAATACGACCGGCATGCTGTTTATTGAGGACGAGCCGGAAAACTTCTATCATCCGGACAGCCGGACGGCCGAGATTATCTGGTTCCGCAAGGGCTGGATCGAATACCGGTTTCCGAAGAAGCTGCCGGCGGGCGCTAAGGTGAAATCGCTCGAGTTCTCTCTTGAACTATGCTCGGAGGCGCCGAACTACAATAATGATTGGCCTTCCGAAATTACGGTATGGGTAAATGATAGGGAGATAGGCTCCTGGATTTCGCCCGGCGATTTCGGCGACCACCGGGGCAAGCTGAATCCGCCTTGGTGGAATGACTCCAGCACCCAGCACGGACTGCTCAAAACCTGGGCGATCGAAGAAAGCCGCAGCACCATCGATAACGAGAAAAGCTCCTCGACAACGCTTCGGGATCTGCAGATGGATCAGAAGCCTTTTATTACATTCCGGATCGGACTCAAGCCGGATGCCAAGCATCAGGGCGGCATGAATTTGTTTGGCAAGTCGTTTGGCGATTACGCGCAGGGAATCATTATGCGCATGCAATACGAATAACGTCCAATTGTTCCAGATGTTTTGTTCGCAAAAAAGCATCTGGAACTTTTTTGTTGAATGATACAGTTTTATTGAAAGAAAGCGTTGACATCATAATTTCATGCATGTATATTTTGTTTATAAACAAATAAGTTGAAACAAACTAAAAAATATGTCGGTATACACGAGCCTATGAAGGAACGCTAGCGGGGGCCGTTTTGAACTGTACATAAGGGTCATGGCTTATTTGTTTACGGCGCAGGAAATCATATCGTTCATTCATTATGAAGGGGGAAGTAACAGATGGCGAAATGGAGAAGCGGTAAAGTTTGGATGGCTGCAATGCTTTGTCTCATTATCGTACTGGCAGGCTGCAGCTCCAATAACGGCGGCAGCAAGGAAAGCTCGAACAACGGCAAGAACAACGGCAATGCGGCAGCACAGGAATCGTCGAACACGGGAGCGGCGGCAGAAGGAACGGATGCCGGAGCCGACGCGAAATCGAGCATCGAATTTATGGGCTGGGGCGGAGACACGGAGAAAGCCGTCTTCCAAAAGCTGATTGATGCTTATATGAAGAAGTATCCGAACAAAAAGGTAAAATACACGGTTGTACCTCCAGGCGAGTATTACCAAAAGCTTGATACCCTGATCGCAGCTAAGAAAACACCGGATGTGTTCTACGCAGGCGGCGCGAACTTCAACAAGCTCGTAAGCAGCGGCGTGCTGATGAACCTTCAGAAGATGCTGGACACAAGCAGTCTGGTTGATCAAAGCAACGTATGGCCTGCCGCTCTGGACCGCTACCGTTATGACGGTACGGCTTCCGGCAAAGGCGACATCTACGGTCTTCCGAAAGACGTCGGCCCTTGGGCGCTTGCTTACAATAAAGATCTGTTCGACAAAGCCGGTCTTCCTTATCCTAGCGCAAAAGCCGGCGAATACACGTGGGACGATATGCTTGCCGATGCGAAGAAGCTGACGGTTGCTAACGAACGCGGCAAGATCGATACCTTTGGCGTAGCGGGTTATTCCACCGAATCTGCCGTATGGGCAAATGGCGGAGACTGGACAGACGGAAATGGCAAGATCACCATTGACACTCCGGAGTTTGCGCAAGCCATGCAATTCGTAGCGGACCTTAGCCTTGTTCATAAAGTAAGTCCTTCCCCGGACGATGAAAAAGCGCAAAACGGCTATGCGCGTTTCGTAGCCGGCAAAATTGCCATGTTCCCGATGGGTCCATGGGATCAGCCAGGCTTCTGGGATCTGCCTTTCAACTGGGATATCGCTGCATGGCCGGCTAGCCCGAATACAGGAAAAACCGCAACATGGCTCGGATCGCTTGGCTTTGTCGTATCGGCTAAAACCGAGTTCCCAGACGACGCCTTCCGTCTTGCGGCGTACCTCAGCCTTGACCAAGATTCGCAAAGACAAAACTATCAGCTTGGCCAAGCGGTACCTAACCTGATGGATATGGCAAAAGGCGAATTCCTCGAAATGGACAAAAAACCGGAGACCCGCCAAGTATTCCTTGATATTATCTCCGATTACGGCCGTCCTCCGATTGAAAACAGCTCGAAAAACACGAAATGGCTGGATACGTTCTGGCAAGACGCCAGCGCGGTCTGGACCGGCAAGCAAAGCGCGGCCGACTTCGTGAAAGCGGAGCAGCCGAAGCTTCAAAAACTGTACGACGATGGCAATAAGTAAAGCAGGTTGAACTTGCTGATGCGTTAGGGGCGAAGATGATCACACATCGTCTTTGCCCCTCTCATCTTCGGCCAGGGAGGATTATTAATGAAGAAAACAATTACCGGATACCGGCGCAAGGAAATGATCTGGTCCCTCATATTTGTTATGCCACCCGTACTCGGGTTTCTGATCTTTGGGTTGGCGCCGCTGCTCACTTCGTTTGGACTCAGCTTTATGACCTGGGATATGCTAACCCCTTCGAAAATTGTCGGCTTCGATAATTTTCATTACATGTTTAATGACGAGAAGTTTTATAAGTCCCTATACAACACCTTCTTCTTGCTGCTCGGCATTCCGCTAGGCATGGTTATCTCGATGATTCTGGCTATTATGATGAACCGCAAGCTGGCAGGCATCTCGATTTTCCGGACGATTTATTACATTCCCGTTATCTCTCCGATTATTGCGGTATCCCTCTTATGGCAGTGGATGCTCAATTACGATTACGGCCTGGTTAACGAGTTTATTTGGAAAGTCTTCGGAACGCAAGGCCCGAATTGGCTGGGCGATCCGAATTGGGTAAAACCATCCTTCATTATTATGGGATTATGGGGCGGCGTAGGGGGTACGATGGTGTTGTATCTGGCCGGTCTCCAAGGCATTTCATCTACCTATTACGAAGCAGCAGAAGTTGACGGGGCAACCCGTTGGCATCAATTCAGGCATATTACGCTTCCGCTTTTGTCGCCGATTCACTTCTATGTTGTCGTTATGGGCATTATCGGAACGTTCCAATCCTTTAGCCAAATGTACATTCTGGCTGCGGACGGCGGACCGGAATACAGCGGCGCGACAATCGTGTACTACATTTTCCAAGAAGCGTTCAAATATTTCAACATGGGTTACGCAAGTTCGGTTGCCTGGGTGCTTGGCATCCTTATATTCATCATTACGTTGGTACAGTTCCGCTTGTCCAAGCGGTGGGTGTACCAGGATTAGGAGGCCTTTAAGCAATGGCTAATCAACGCCGTCTTATCAATACCTTCATATTCGTGCTGCTGCTTGCGGGATCCGTTATTATGCTGGGCCCGCTCGTATGGACAGTGTCGACTTCATTAAAAACGCAGCAGCATGTGTTCGACGTGCCTCCGCAATGGATTCCGGAACCGCTCACTTGGCTCAACTATAAGGATGTCTGGTCGAAGGCGCCTCTATTATACGGATTCATGAACAGCGCAATCGTTGTCGTGTGCGTGCTGACTGTCGGTTTGTTTGTGGCAGCGATGGCCGCTTACGCATTCTCCAAGTTCGAGTTTCCGTTCAAGGAATGGATCTTTATGGCGCTGCTTGGCACCATGATGATTCCTTATTCGGTTGTTATGATCCCACAGTATATCGGCTTCTCGGAGCTTGGGTGGGTGGATACGCTTGCGCCGCTTATCGTTCCGGGCCTGTTCGGCAATATCGTAACGATCTTCTTCTTCCGGCAGTTTATGCAGGGCTCTATTCCGAATGATCTGATCGATGCGGCCAAAATCGACGGCTGCGGCTATTTCCGCACCTTTACGACCGTTGCGCTTCCGATTGCGAAGCCGGCGATTGCCGCGCAAGCAGCGCTTGGTTTTATGGGCATCTGGAATGATTTTATGGGTCCGCTCATTTACCTGCATACGCCAGAACGCCAAACGATTCAAGTCCTTATCGCAAGCATGCAGTCCAACTATATTTCCACCTCGAATTACCCGTCCCTGATGGCGGCGTCGATTGTTGCGCTTGTGCCGGTTGTTATCGTGTTCTTTATGGCGCAGCGTTACTTCATCGAATCGATGGCGATCAGCGGTATTAAGGGGTAAAGGCATGAGCGGATGGCAAATGAAACGGTCCTTGATTGGCATTGGCATCGCGGTCGTACTCGCAGCAGGCGGAGGAGGGATATGGTTGCTTACGCAAAAGCAGGATGAGCAGGGACAAGCAAGAGAGGCTATTACGATGGACCGGACTTATCAGAATCCGATGACGCTGGACCAGGAATGGGAGGATTACGGCATCGGCGATCCTTACGTGCTGCGCTACAACGGCAAATATTATTTGTACTGCAGCACGAAGGACTGGCGGGTTGGCATAAAAGCGTGGAGCTCCGACGATCTGGTGAATTGGAGCTACGAAGGGCTTGTAACGGAGGAGCCGGTAAGCGAAGGCGCTTACGCGCCGGAGGTGGTGTATTGGAACGGTTCCTTCTATATGTATACGTCTCCCGCGGGCAAAGGGCATTACGTGCTGCAAAGCGACAGTCCCACGGGACCGTTCGAGGTAAAAACCGATAATCTCGGCCTTACGATTGACGGCTCCGTCTTTATCGATGATGACGCCAAATGGTATTTCACCCATGCCGAATCGGGAGGCATTATGGCCAGCAGCATGAGCGATCCTTATACGATCGAAGCAGGCGATAAGCTGAACACGTCATTGGGGCATTGGACGGAAGGCTCGATGATTATTAAGCGGGGCGGCAGATATTTCATCACGTATACCGGTAATCATGTTTTCTCGAAAGGCTATCGCGTTAATTACGCGGTAGGGCATGAGTCGCCAACCGGTCTGTATACGATACCGGACAATAATCCGATTATTATCTCGACGGACAAAGATTTTAACGGGCTTGGGCATAGCGCAACGGTGCTTGGCCCGGATATGGATTCCTATTATATCGTTTATCACAATCTGGTCGGCAGCTCGGCCGAAGGACCTCCCGTAAGGAAGCTTAATATGGATCGCCTGACGTTTAACGGGGATAAAATGTCCGTGCTGGGGCCAACGCATGGCACGCCGGTTCCGGCTCCCGCGCTTCCGGCGTTTCGCGATCCGCTTGGCGGCAGTCCAGGCGCGGATAAATGGCAATCGGCCGAAATCTCCGGGGCGGATGCGGCCTGGGTGACTAAGAGGCCAACCGGGGATCGGTTTACGGCGGAATACAACGTTGCGCTTGGCAGCGAGAGCGGTGAATTGGAGACGATCTTCTCTTATGCTAGCGCGGATGATTATCGCAGCATTCGGATCAATCCGGCAGACTATTCCATTACGTTAAGGGATGCGGCGGCGGATAAAGAAATCCGGAAAGCCTCTTTGCCTGAAGGCATGGATTTCTCCAAGCTGCATACCGTTCGAGTGGAAGCGGATCAAAGCGGAACAAGAGTGTATTGGGATGGGCTTCTGCTCATCGATAATGCGGAGCTCGCGGCAAAAGCCGGCCAAATCGGTTACGCCTGGACGGGAGGCCTGAAGCCGGAGCTGCTGTACACGGCATTCTCGAACGAAGCGGGAGGCAGCAGCGACAACAAAATGATCAAGCAGGTGCCCGGCACGATGGAAGCCGTACATGCCGCAGCGTCCGGTAATAATGAAGTCACTCTTCATCATGAAGGAACGCCTGACGGCAGCTACTCGGCCGAATTGACCGGCAAATCAGCTGAGCTAGCTTTCCCGGTATACGTCCGTTCGGACGGGGATTATATGCTGGCTGCGATGGTGTCGGATGCTTCCGCGGGCTCTAAGCTTGAGGTTGAAGCGGGCGGCGTAAAGCGGTCCGTAAAGCTTAAGTCGGAGGAGTTCGTTACAGAAGACGATTCCTCGGAATGGATGAAGGTTCCGCTCGGAACGTTTCCGTTGAAGAAAGGCCTCCAATGGCTTGCAATCTCCAAGGGAAAAGGAAACCCGGACATCCGGTTCATCGAAACAATCGACGCGGCAGCGCCTGAAGGAGAGCAGCAGGTTGCTTTTGACCCGGACTCAACCTTTGGGTATTGGCAGGAAGACGGCGGTACCGTAGGGCTGCAGCTGGCCGGCGATAATTCGATGATTTTCGGCGGGGATGCCCGCTGGACGGATATGGAGGTTAGCGTGGACGTCACGCAGGCCGAAGCAGCCGAAGACGAGGCATCTATTCTGCTGCGGACAACGATGGAATCCTCGTTTCGCGATCAGGTTGCCGATTCTTTTATCGGCTACGAGCTTACCTTCCGCAACGGCAGAATTATCCTGAAGAAAGTCAGCTATGAAGTGAATCAGGAGCTTACCTCCGGCGTGCTGGAGCTGGGGGACGGTAAAGCCCACCCGATCCGGATTAAGCTGAAGGGACCAAGCATAGAGGTATTGGACGGGGACAATGACGAGCCCGTTCTGTCCTGGACGGACCGGAATGCCTTCCTGCATGGAAGGATCGGACTTCGCGCAAGCTCTTCGGACTGGCAATTCAGTCATATCACGGTCAATACGAAATCATAACATTCATCCATAATTAAACGCAGCACATAAGCGTTACAGGAAGCAGGGAACACGCATGACAACAAAAATGTATATCAAAAACTACCCCCGTCCGCAATTCGTCCGCGAGCAATGGGTCGATTTGAACGGCGAATGGAACTTTGCGTTTGACGACGCGAATACGGGCGAAGCGAATTTACCTGCTGTATTCAGCAGCGATTTGAAGATTAACGTGCCTTTTACTTACGAAACGCCGGCGAGCGGCATTAACGACGAAAGCCATCATCCCTATGTTTGGTACAACCGTACGCTGGATATTCCGGCCGAAGCAGAGGGCTCGAAAGTGCTGCTGCATTTCCAGGCTGTCGACTATGTCGCGAAGGTATGGATTAACGGTACTTACGTCGGCTCCCATCAAGGCGGCTATGCGGCTTTTTCCTTCGACATTACGCCTTATATCGCCATTGGCGGGGAGAACCAGCTGACCGTTAAGGTGGAGGACAGCATGGATGCAACGCAGCCGCGCGGCAAGCAGCGCTGGGTGAAGGACAATTTCGAATGCTTCTACGTGCAGACGACGGGGATCTGGCAATCGGTATGGATGGAGTTTGTCGCTCCCGTCCGCGTGGATGCCGTCAAGATTACGCCGGATATCGACAACCGCTCCGTTCGTTTCGAATATCAGGTAGAAGGAGATTACTCGGCTTCGGATATCCGCTTGGAGACTATCATTAGCTTGAAGGGCAAACAGGTGAAGCGGATGAGCCTGACGGTAGACCGTCCTTGGCTTCAGCTGGATGCCGATCTCGTTCACGAGGCGAACGGCCCATGGAAGCATAGCATGTGGTCGCCGCAGCATCCGAATCTGTATGACGTGGAGTTTATTTTGTACAATGGCGATACCAAGCTGGACCACGTGTATTCGTACTTCGGCATGAGAAAAATCTCGATCGAAAAGGGCCGCATCCTGCTCAACAACGCGCCGCTCTATCAACGTCTTATTCTGGATCAAGGCTACTGGCCGGATAGTCATCTGACGCCTCCGTCGGAAGAAGCGCTGATTGAGGATATCGATCTTATTCTGGAGATGGGCTACAACGGCGTCCGCAAGCATATGAAGGTGGAGGATGCGCGCTTCCTGTACTGGTGCGACGTGAAAGGCCTGCTCGTCTGGTCGGAGATGGCCGCAACCTTCGAATTTAACGACAATGCCGTTCATAAGTTTACGAACGAATGGATGGAGGTTGTGCGCCAGCAATACAATCACCCGTCTATCATTACTTGGGTTCCTTTCAACGAATCCTGGGGCGTCATGAACATCAAGAAGGACAAGAAGCAGCAGAAGTTTACCGAAGCCATCTATCATTTGACCAAAAGCTTTGACCTCTACCGTCCGGTTATTACGAATGACGGCTGGGAGCATACCGTGTCCGATATTCTGACTCTTCACGACTACGTGGAGACGAAGGAAGAGTTCGAGAAGCGTTACAGCAATAAAGACGAAATTCTGAATAACGAGATTTCGTTTAACCATTGGAAGTATGCTTTTGCGGATGGTTACGAATATCAAGGGCAGCCGGTCATCGTCAGCGAATTTGGCGGCATCGCCTTCCAGACGGAAGCAGGCTGGGGTTACGGCAACCAGGTTGCGTCGGATGAGGCGTTCCTGAACCGCTTCCGCAATATCCATCAAGCGATCAAGGACAGAGATTATATCGTTGGCTACTGTTATACGCAAATTACGGACGTGCAGCAGGAAGTGAACGGAGTGCTTACGGCGGACCGCAAGCCAAAGCTTCCGATCGAGAAGATCCGCGAAGTGAATCTGATGTAATATGAAAAAAAATAGCGAGGCAGGAATTACTCCTGCTTCGCTATTTTTGTTTTATCGATTATTTTGCCGATGCAACCTGCTTCGTATCGTCTGCCGGCGTAACCTTCTTGTTCCATTCCGGCAGCGAAGCGACATATTCATCCGACATGCTGATCAGTCGGTGAGCTCTCGTGAAGGTGTCCTCCGTATCCTGCGGAGTTGTGACCGGACCGCCCGAGATCGGATAGGTGATGCCGTCCGCGTAACCCGAGCCTGGCACAAACGCGCCTTTATCCGTAATGAACGAACCGGTAGGGAGATAGTAACGTTCAGGCAAAATGTTGCTTGTATGGTTCAGCAGATCCTGTCCGAAGTGGACCTGATCTTTAAGCGAGACGCCAATCAAGTTCGAGATGGTCGGGAAAATATCCGACTGTCCGCCAACCTGAGGGAAGATTTGAGGAGTTTGACTCGGCACGGACATAATAAGCGGGATATTCATCATATCCGGCAGCGTATAGTCACGGCCGTAAATTTCCTTCATCAGCTTCTTCTCGTTGTTGTTCAGGGAGTAAATCGGCAGTCCTTGATGATCGCCGTAGAGGACGATTACGCTGTTATCCCAGACGCCGTTCTTCTTCAGTTCGTCGATCAATTGGCCAAGCGCGTAATCCGCGTAGTTCTGGGCTTCAATGTAGTCGCCGACAAGCGTGTTTTTATAGCGGTCCGGCAGTTCCATCTTGTATTTGCTTTCCGGAATGCGGAACGGATGATGGCCGGACATGGAAATCAGCTGAACGTAGAACGGCTGGCCGGTCTGCTGCATGCGCGCAAGCTCGTCGGCCGTCTTCGCGTACAGAACTTCGTCGGAAGGACCAAAAGCAACGGGATCCTCCTTGCCAAAGAACCGGTCATCATAATATTTGCCCCAGCCAAGCGCCTTATACAGCTGGTCGCGGTTCCAGAACATAACGTTGTTCGTATGGAAGGTTGCTGTCTGGTAGCCGTTAGCGGCAAAGGCCTTCGGCATGCTTGGCAGCTCCTTGTCGGCATACACCTCTGAAGCCGCGCCGTTAGGCGGCACGTAAAGCGATGTGTTCACGACAAACTCGGCATCCGCCGTATTGCCTTGACCTACTTGCTGGAAGAAATGCGGGAAGTAGAAATGATCCGCGGCCAGCTTATTCATATTCGGCGTAATTTCTTTGCCGTCGATTTTCAAGTTAATGAGGAAATTCTGGAAGGCTTCAAGCTGTATCACAATAACGTTTTTGCCTTTAGCAGCTTCCCAATAAGCAGGCTGCGCGGGCTGAGCGCTTCCTTTTTCCTGCTCGACCATAGCCGGGGTTACTTCCTCCGCGTTAATCGGCAAGTCCTTGGAAGGAGCAAACGTCGCATAAATTTCGTAGTTCAGAATCCCCATGTTTTTCGCTTGCTGGAATTCGTTCATGTCCTGGCGGTAAGGAATAATGGCAGTCGCGCATGCGGCAACCGCAAGCACTTGTCCAGCCACAAACCAGCTTCTTTTTCCTTTAACCGACAAGGTGCGGCTCCAGGCGCGGAATCGCTTGCTGCTGGCAAACATGATGAACAGGAACACGATATCCGTAAAGATAAACAGGAAGTAAGGATCCATCAGCGAGAAGACGCTGCTGTTTACTTCGCCAACCTGGTTCACCTGGCGCAGCTCATGATAAGTAACGATAACGCCGAAATATTTGTAATACATAATAACCGCAAAATAAATACCGGTTAAAATAAGGTCGAGGATCAGGTAAGTCATAAACTTCTTCCTGTAAGCAAAGGCCTCGATAAGGCAGAAAATAAATCCGATTGATGAAATGCCGGTTAACAGCATTTTTACGATATCTCCCGTGCCGCCATCGAATACGATGATCCAGACGAGGAGCATTTTTAGAATCATGATGATGGAAAAGACAACAAAAGGCTTGTTCAGCAGCGCTTTCCACCGATATCCGTTAGTCAAAACGAATCGTCTCCCTTTCATTCAGTTAATTACCAGGGGTAAGCTGTATAATATGAACGGCTGCCCCCGTATGTACCGATTGCAGCTCGCGACTTGCGGGATTAGTAATAGGGTTGTTCAAAATCGTACGTTCATGCATGCCAGCAGACGAAAAAGTGCTGCGGGGGTGTTTGACGGGAAAGCATCAAAGCATTAACCTCCGAGCACGGGTGTACGAAGTCTCTATTAATTACTTTATTACTATAATTCATTAAGAGAACGAAAAGCAAGATAACCGAAACGTAAAGCCAGCATTTGCATAGGCTGGCTTTATTTTTTCGCTTCCTGTTCGACAATGAAATCTTATCTTGCCATAGCGGAAAATAGCGTTATGATGGAGATAGATTCATATCCTTTATATTTTAGGTACTGTAGTGTTTATCACGATTGGGAATCGCATAAAATAAGGAAAGAAACTAATATTCCCGAAGCGGGAGGTACCTATGCGAAAAACAGGTTGGAAAATAGCGACAGTAGCAGCCTTGCTTGCCGTTGCCATCGGTTTAAACATGAAATCCGATCTGTTCTCTGTTTTCGCTTCCGCGTCAAGCGGCGGAGGCGGTACGATCGATCAGCTCGAGGATGAGCTGGCATCGCAATTTCAAAGCAGATCCGAGCATTTTACGCTTCAATATAAAGGAGACAAGCACAAGCTTTCCGACGGCTTGCAAAATACGATTAATCTGGCGCTGGCGCAGGATGATTACACCGCGTATATTCTTGACTCCTATCTTTATACCATCCGCAGCTGGGGTAATCTGTCCACCATCAAGCTGGAGGCCAGATACCGCGAGACGACGGACCAGACCGCTGCCGTTGACGCAACGGTCAGCCAAGCGATCAAGCAGATCATTACCCCGCAGATGAATGAGCACGAGAAGGTGAAGGCGATCCACGACTGGATTGTCAATAGACTGCAGTATGACGAGACGTTGAAGCATTACACCGCTTACGATGCTCTCACAACGGGAACCGCTGTATGTCAAGGTTATTCGCTGCTTGCTTATAAAATGCTAAAAGCTGTCGGAATTCCTGTTCTTATTGCCGAGGGCAAAGTCAAGACCGGCGATCATGCTTGGAATATGGTGCAGCTCGGCGGCAATTGGTATCATCTCGATTTGACCTGGGATGATCCGGTTGTGAAGCAAGCCGGCACGCAGCAGACCGAGTCCCGTCTCAGCTATAACTATTACTTGAAGACGGATGACGAGATGCGCGTCGATCATCAGTGGGTCAAAACTTATCCAACGGCGAACCATTCCTATGGCAGCGAGCTTAACAAGCTGCGGAGCACGGACAGCGGGAAGGCGGATGTCTACGCTAAGCTCATTACCGATCTTGGCTTGCACTGGACGGAGCCGGAAAATACGGTAGCGAGCCTGGTAGAGCTGGAGCAGGAAATCCGCGAGGCCGTGATGGAGCAGCAGACGGGCATGAAGTTCCGTTATGTGCATGGCTCGCAGCTTGCGACCGATCTGCCGACGGCCTTTAAGGTGGCGCATGTATCCGTTCGCTATTCGGCCCGTTACGAGCCGTACGGCAACGACGGTTCGATGCTTGTGCAGGTCCAGCTGGATTATCAATAAGAAGCCTAAACAATAAGAAAGAGCATTCGCTTGCGATCAAGCGAATGCTCTTTTTTGCGACACCATTGCGATATCAGCAGTATATATAGCCCGGATTGGCTTAAAAAGGATGGATTTGAGGTAATATATTGTACTTTCTGCAACGTAAAACAGCTTATCCAACGTAGCTGGCAGCCTCGCTTCCGGTCTACAGCGGCTGCTCTTATTGCTGCTGCTCGCTCCTTCTGGCGGCTGTCATCTGCTGCCATACGGAGCCGGCCGCTTCCTCGCCGCGCTCAATCCGCTCCAGCGCGATCTGCGCTTGCAGCTGGATCTCGAACTCGGCGTCCTTCGCTGCCTCGCGCAGCGCTTCCACGGCGCTCTCGTCGCCGGCTTCGTACAGGAAGCGCGCAGCACGCCAGCGAACAAGCTTGTTCGGATCGCGAAGCGCTTCAATCATCGGGCCGGTTGCGGCCGGATCGCCCCAATCGGACAATGTATCGCCAGCTGTACGGCGTACGGAGACGGACTTGTCGCGCAGCGCCTCGAACAGGTAAGGCATGGCTTCCGGCGTGCGCAGATCGCCAAGATAAACGACGGCAAGACGGCGGATCGACATGTTCTCGTCATGCAGTGCTTTGGCAATCAGCGGCAGCAGCTCGGGCTCTGGAGCCATCCGCTCCAGAGCGGCGTAGCGGACCTGCCATTCCGGCGACTCGAAGCGCTCGGCGATTTCTTCGCCGGACAGCGGTGCCGGCCTAGCCGGAGCGGCGGATTCTTCGCCGGGACCTAATGCCTGGGCTGCCGAGATGAGCTCTTTCAGCCGGTCAGGCGTATAAGCGGCTTCCAGCTCCTTCACGATCTCGGCCGCAATCTCTTCAAGCTCGCCGTAACGAACGCCGAATTCCTCCAGCTTCCGTTCGCGGATCATCGAAGCGCCGGCTGCTTCGGTCACGGCATCGGTAAATTTCTGCGGCAGCGCGGAGCGGGCTTCGCGCTCGCCGTTTTTCACCCGTACCTGTATCGGGATGCCTCGGTACATCTGCACAAGCACATGCGCCTCGCCGTAGCTCTCGGCCGCAAGCGCGGCTCCCGCTGCGGCGTCTCCGTCATTGCCGCCTTGCAGCAGCGCTCTCGCATCGGCGAGAATACGCGCCCAGTCCGCGTTAGACACGCGGTCCAGCGCGATAAAGTCGGCCGTGCGGAAGATGCTCCGCACGCCTTCAATAGCGAGGAGCGCCTTCAGCGGCTCCGGTGCGGACTCGATTTCTTTTTTCGTATAGGATTGTCTGATGCCGCGCGGTAGCGATTCATCCACGTTCAGCTTCATGGAATTTGGACTTGGGGTTGGTTCTATTGAAATAAGTTTCATTTTCATTATGCCTCCCGTTCACTAACTTGAGCTTATAATCATAGTGTACATGAAAAAAACAGCTTACGCGAATACAGCTCCGCAGCGGTTGATTGGACATTCCCAAGTTGGTATCTTTAAATAACAGAGCAAGACAATCAGGAGGGATGTACGGTTGAAGCAGAATAAATTTACGAAATTTACGAACAGCGAGCCGGTACAGCTGCAAAATTCCATTAAGCATTTGCAACGATGGCGCCAGGAGCGTCTCCGAAAAATAAAAACGAAGGATTATTCTTATTCCGTTCCGAGCGTTGAGCCGGATCTTTCCTTTTTGCATGAAAATCGGGCAAAGCCGTCTTTGACATGGGTTGGGCATTCCACCTTCTTTATTCAGCTTGCCGGAAAAAATATGATCACGGATCCCGTATGGGCCGGACAAATGGCTTTTCAAAGAAGACTGACACCGCCGGGGCTGCCCATCGAGGAGGTACCTCCGGTTGATATTATCCTTATCTCTCATTCCCATTACGATCATCTTCATATCCAATCGCTTCGGCGTCTTCAGGGCAGCAAGCTGCTGCTGGTTCCGGCAGGGCTCCGCACGAAGCTCAGGCTGAAGGGATTCACGAATGTGAGGGAGCTGCACTGGTGGGAGTCGGTTGTTATTGACGGCATCCGCATTACCTTTGTGCCTTCCCAGCATTGGACCCGCCGCAATCTATGGGACATGAACAGCTCCCATTGGGGCGGCTGGGTGATGGAGCCGGCCGACAAGAATTCCTTGGAGCCAACGATCTATTTTGCCGGTGACAGCGGTTATTTCTCCGGGTTCAGGGAAATCGGCAGCCGGTTCGATATCGATGTGGCTTTAATGCCGATTGGCGCTTACGAGCCGGAATGGTTCATGGGACCTCAGCACGTGACGCCGGAGGAGGCGCTGCAGGCGTTTGAGGATACGGGGGCCAAATGGTTTGTGCCGATGCATTACGGGGCGTTCAAGCTTGCCGACGATACGCCGCGCGAAGCTCTTGACCGGCTGGCTAACGAGCGGGAACGGATCGGGCTGGATGAACAACGTGTCCGAATACTCCTTCACGGCGAGACTTGGCGCTGCCCAAGCCGGGAAAATAACAAACGAGAACAAGAGTAAGCCAAATAAGCACAGTGACTCTCCTCGGCAGGAGAGCTATACTTAGGGATATATTGTTGCAATTGAATATCGCCATTACGGGGATAATTCATTTTAGGAGGAAACCAGAGAACATGAGTCAGCCTATTCGTCTTGGCATAATTGGAGCAGGGGCTATCGGCAAGGTCCACTTGGAAACATTCGCGAAGGTTGGAGCGGAATCGGTATACGTTGCCGCGATTACCGATGCTTATTTGCCGCTTGCCGCGCAAAGAGCAGAGGAGTTCGGCGTAAAGACGGTTCACGAGAACCCGCAGGCCTTGCTGGAGGATCCGGAAATCGATGCCGTCGTTATCGGCGTTCCGAACCAGTTCCATGCACCGCTCGCCATTGAAGCTTTAAAGCATGGCAAGCATGTCTTGCTCGAGAAACCGATGGCGATTGATGCCGAGGCGGCCCGCACGATCTACGTAGCGCAGAAGGCTTCGGGCAAAGTGCTCATGATGGCGCAGCAAATGCGCTGGACCGGCATTAACCGCGCGATTAAAGCGCGTGTTGAAAACGGCGATCTTGGCCGTATCTATAACGTAAAAACCGGCTGGGTGCGCAAAAAAGGCATTCCGGGCTGGGGCTCCTGGTTTACCCGCAAGGATATGGCCGGCGGCGGACCGCTGATCGACATCGGCGTTCATATGCTGGACCTGTCGCTTTATCTGATGGGCAATCCAAAGCCGGTATCCGTATACGGCTCCACTTATGCCGAATTTGGTCCGGAACGCCGCGGCATCGGCACTTGGGGTACGCCGAACTGGGACGGCTACTATGATGTTGAGGATCTTGCAACGGCGCTGATCAAGTTCGATAACGGCGCAACGCTGTCGCTCGACGTAAGCTGGGCCGCGCATGCGGCGGGCATGAGCCAGGATCCGTTTATCCACCTGATGGGCAAGGAAGGCGGCGCGGCGCTTGTTGGCAGCGACGGCAAATTCGTAACCCATGAAGGCGACGACATTGTCGAGTCGAACATCGAGCCGCTTGAAGGCGAAGAAGACCGCGTGCTGCTGAGCAAGCATTTCGTGGAATGCGTTAACGAAGGCAAGGAGCCGATATCCTCCGCGCTTTCGGGCTATACCAACAGCCGCATTTTGGACGCGATTTACGAATCGTCCCGTACCGGCAACGAAGTGAAGCTGAACTGGGATTAATAGTTATGAAAAAGGCTGCCTGAGGGCAGTCTTTTTTGTTTATCTTTTCCCATTGGGTGTAATTGAACGTTCAGACTGTGGTATAATGGTTCGAGATAAATTGAGTTTGGAAGAGAAGGACGGGATTAAATACAATGATTAGTACAAGCGGCATAACGCTTCGCTTCGGTAAGAAGCCACTATTCGAAGATGTAAATATTAAATTTACGCCTGGCAACTGCTATGGCTTGATTGGCGCGAACGGCGCCGGTAAATCGACGTTTCTGAAAATTTTGTCCGGAGAAGTTGAACAGTCCAGCGGCGAAGTTCACATTACCCCGGGCGAACGTCTTGCGGTACTCAAGCAGAACCATTTCGAATACGACGAGTTCAACGTCCTCGAAACGGTTATTATGGGCCACAAGAAGCTGTATGACGTGATGAAAGAGAAGGATGCCCTTTACGCGAAAGCCGACTTCACCGACGAAGACGGCATGCGCGCAGGCGAGCTGGAAGCCGAATTCGCCGACATGAACGGCTGGGAAGCGGAATCGCAAGCGGCTGAGATGCTGAACGGTCTTGGTATCACTCCGGATCTGCATGATAAGAAAATGTCTGAGCTGGGCGGCAACGAGAAAGTCCGCGTCCTGCTTGCGCAAGCGTTGTTCGGCGAACCGAACATTCTGCTCCTCGACGAGCCTACCAACCATTTGGACATCGAATCGATCCGTTGGCTGGAAGATTTCCTGTCCGGTTATGAAGGCACCGTTGTGGTTGTCAGCCATGACCGTCACTTCCTGAACACCGTATGTACGCATATTGCGGACATCGACTTTGGCAAAATCCAGATGTACGTGGGCAACTACGACTTCTGGTACGAGTCTTCTCAGCTGGCTCTCGCGCTTCAACGCAGCGAGAACAAGAAGAAAGAAGACAAGATTAAAGAACTTCAAGCGTTTGTCCAACGCTTCAGCGCGAATAAATCGAAGTCCAAGCAAGCGACCTCCCGTAAAAAATTGCTGGATAAAATTACGCTCGACGACATTCGTCCGTCGAACCGCAAATATCCGTTCATTCAATTCAAGGGCGAACGCGAAGCGGGCAAATCCTTGCTGCTTGTTGAAGGTCTGACGAAGACAATCGACGGCGAGAAAGTGATCGATAACTTGACGATTGCCGTAAACAAAGGCGACAAAATCGCTTTCGTTGGCCCTAACGGCCTGCCGAAGACGGTATTGTTCCAACTTCTCATGGGCGAGCTGGAAGCAGATTCCGGCACGTATCAATGGGGCGTTACGACAACGCAAGGCTACTTCCCGAAAGACAACGCGCCTTACTTCGACGGCGTGGAGCTGAACCTCGTGGAATGGCTCCGCCAATACTCCAAGGATCCGGACGAGACGTTTATCCGCGGCTTCCTGGGCCGTATGCTCTTCTCCGGCGACGATGCGATGAAGAAAGCATCCGTTTTGTCCGGCGGCGAGAAAGTACGCTGCATGCTTTCCAAAATCATGCTGAGCGGCGCAAACGTGTTTATCCTCGACGAGCCAACCAACCACTTGGACCTCGAGTCCATTACGGCGCTTAACAATGGTCTGACGGAAACGGACTGCACGGTTCTGTTTACCTCGCATGACCATCAGTTCGTGCAAACTATTGCGAACAGAATCATGGAGATTACGCCTAACGGCTTGATCGACAGAATGATGACTTACGACGAGTACCTCGAGAGCGATGAGATTAAAGCTCTTCGCGAGCGTATGTACGCGGTTTAATCACTTAGAGAGAGCTGTACAGTCCCTGACTGTACGGCTCTTTTTTTGTAGGATGCATAAAAGCACGCATAGGGTAAACACTGTTTCTTTAGACCCTAATGGAATCGCTTGGGTAGGGGAGGTTAGATTACTGTAATGAATCAGTATGAAGAGATCAAGCAGGGCGAGAAAGGAGCCTTGATCAGCATCGGGGCTTATATCGGGCTGTCGGCTATCAAGCTAGGCGCAGGCTATTGGTTTGCCTCTGGGGCGCTCGTTGCGGACGGCTTTAATAACCTGACGGATATTATCGCTTCGGTTGCCGTACTGATTGGTCTTCGCATCTCTCAGAAGCCGCCCGACAAAGATCATCCTTACGGACATTTCCGGGCAGAGACGATTGCGGCGCTTATTGCTTCGTTCATCATGGCGACGGTTGGTCTGCAGGTGATTATCAACACGGTACGTTCTTTATTCTCGGGTGAGCAGACCGTGCCTTCGCTGACCTCGGCATGGGTTGCTTTGTTTGCGGCAGCCTGCATGGGGGCCGTATACCTCTATAACCGCAGGCTGGCTGACAAGATCAATAACCAGGCTTTGCATGCGGCGGCAAAAGATAATTTATCCGACACGCTTGTCAGCATCGGCGCGGCAATCGGGATTATAGGCGCTCAGTTTGGCCTGCCTTGGCTGGATCCGGTAGCCGCGCTTGCGGTAGGAGCCATCATATGCAAGACCGCCTGGGATATTTTCTACAGTTCAACCCATGCCTTGACGGATGGCTTTGATGCCAACGAGCTAATGACGCTGCGTTCCACGATAGAGGGGACCAAAGGCGTCAAATCCATTAAGGACATAAAGGCCCGCGTACACGGAAGCAATGTGCTCATCGATGTAATTGTGCAGGTTGATCCCGGTCTGACGCTTATTGAAAGTCATCGGATCAGCGATGAGATCGAGCAGCGGATGGAAGGCAAACATAACATCATGAGCGTCCATGTTCATGTGGAGCCGCATGAAGAGCCCTATCCCGGTTCCGGTGCTCTGCATTAATAAATAAATAACCTTAGCCAGTGCGGCTAAGGTTATTTGCTGTAAGGCTATTCCTAATCAGTTATCCGTATTTCTTCAGCATCTCGAGGAATTTGTTGCCCGAGAGTGCCGGAGTTCCGGCGTTCAGTCGGAATGCTTCGTCCGACCCCGGTCTGTTTATGCCGGGATGCACGGTGAAGAATAAGGTAACGCCTGCATTTTTCTCAAGCTGTTTAGCCGTCGGGCTGAAAGCGCCATACGGGAAAGCGAGCATCTGACGCGTATTATTCAGCTCTTCCTTCAGCCTTTTTTCCATCAGCTGCGCATCCGCTTCAACGCGCGCCATGTATTCCTTCTTCGTCTCCACGCGGCCTTTGTCCGGAAGGTAAATCGGATTGCTCAGCATAGGGCCCTTTTTCTTGCCCTTTTTATCAAGCGGGGCATAGTCATGCTGGTTGTACGTATGGCTATAGAAGCTGAAGCCTTCGCCTTTTAGCTTGCGCATCGTATCCCAAGTCAGATGCTTCGTGTGCACGTTCTGATGGTCGCTGCTCGAGCCGATAACGAAGTGCGTAGCCGGGAAATTATATTTTTTCAAAATGGGAACCGCATATTGGTCAAAGCTTTCGTACCCGTCGTCAAAGGTAATAACAACGGCGTTATCCGGTACTTTCGCTTTGTGCTGCATGAAATCCTCGAACTGCTCAATGCTGATGACATTGTAGCCGTTCTCCTTCAGAAGCTTCATATGCGTGCCGAATCGGCTGGGCGAGATCGTCGCTCCGCTTTCTTTCTCATCGATATGATGATACATAAGGACGATAACCTTGTTCTTGTAATGCGCTGGTTTGTTTGCGGAAGCCTCAAGCTGGTATTTGGACACCGGCCAAGTGATCGCAATGGCGATGACGAGGAGTGCAGCAATCACTTTCATTCTCACAACTTATTCCTCCTACGGATGTATTACGCGTCCAGCTGTCTTTCCGGCATAACCGGCTGAGAAGGCCGTTTTTTGGACTTTGGCAGATTGCCGAAAGCGATCCAGTTGAATGGCACATAACGGGCGAAGAAACCAACCACGATCCAGGATGCGGTCAGGGCAAGCACGAAGCCGCCGAGATACCAAAGATGAAGCAGCCATGCCGTACCCGTATGAAGCGGGCGTTCCCGGTAGAGAAGCAGGAAGAATGGATGAATCAGGTATACGCCAAACGATAAAGCGCCAAGTCTTGCGATAACCTTGGTCAGGACATGCGGCAGCTTTTTGGACAATATAAACGAAATTTGCAACAAAACCAGCGCCGTCAGCACCCCATGAATATTCCACACCAGATCGAACAATGTAGTGTTGAACGATTTCAGGTGCAGCCTTGTTTCGTAATACAAATACACATGGGCCAAGCCAGCCGCGATCCACAGTGCCCACAGGGCAACCCACGTTACGACGCGAGCGTTTGTTGCATGCTTCCTTGCAATAATAATCCATTCTTTGATTTTCGGATAATAAATCCCTAGAGCGGCGCCAAGCAGATAATACGAGAAATAAGAGAACGACCAGCTGCCGCGGTTAGGGACGCCGGGGGCTGGAAGCACGTGTTTATTGATAATAAAGAACGCCCATTGAATGGCAATCCCCGCGGGAATGGCCCATTTGATCGTGCGCGGATATTTTTTCATCAGCCACAGGAACAACGGAAACATCAGATAGAACTGTATGTTTATATACACGAAATATAAATGCGTATAGGCTTTGCCGGTAAGTACTTTATCGATAAAATTCTGAATTTCCGTTGATAGAGACCGATCCGGATAATAAAGGTAATGCAGCACCGTAAAATAAAACAAAGAGAAGACCAAATACGGAATTATAATGTACAACAACCGTTTCTTATAAAAGCTTCCGAGCAGCTGCTTGTCCAACGGCCGCGTATAATAATTGTAGAAGAGGACAAAGCTGCTTAGGAAAATAAAGGTTGTCGTTCCTATCTTCATGAAAATATTGAAGAAGTTGTAAAGAAAAAAGTAGTTCGAATCCACCATAGCCACGGTGGCAAACGAAGTGGAATGGACGGACAGGACGCCTATAATAGCCATTGCCCGTACGAGTAGCAGCTGGGGAATATTGTCCCTTTTCTGCAGGGTTGGTGAAGCCGTAGCCATTCGTTATACATCCTTCCTTAGGTTCTAAGCTATTAACCTATTAACCTATTAACCTATTAACCTATTAACCTAGTTATTATAGTATAAACGAACAGGCATACACAACAATTTGTCTTAATCTCCCAATTGAGATTAAGACAAATTTTGTTATTTTCCTTTATTTATTCTCTTGGTCTTCTGCGGGCTGCTCCGCTGTCCTGCGCAGCTTGAATCACTCTTTTGCGAACCTCTTCAACCACTCTTGCATTAAATACGCTTGGAATAATATAGAACCTGCTCAGCTCATCCTCGTTGATGACGGAGGCGATCGCTTCGGCTGCGGCAAGCTTCATCTGCTCATTGATCGTGACCGCGCGGCTGTCCAGCGCCCCCCGGAAAATGCCGGGAAAACAGAGGACGTTATTAATCTGGTTCGGATAGTCGCTTCTTCCCGTAGCCATGACAGCTACGATATCTTCGGCCAGCTCCGGCCGAATCTCGGGTTCGGGATTTGCCATGGCGAACACGATAGGCTCGGGTGCCATCGATTGAATATGCTCCCGGGTCAGGATGCCGCCGGCGGATACCCCTATAAATACATCGGCATTGGCAAGCGCTTCTGTTAGCCCTCCGCTGATTCTTGCCTCATTGGTATTCTGAGCGTACCATTGCCACATCGGATGGCTGTAGGTTTTGTCTGCCGTCAGAATCCCTTCGCGGTCAACCCCTACGATATGCTTGGCGCCGCCGGCCAGCAGCATTTTTGTGCATGCCGTTCCAGCAGCCCCGATTCCGCAAATGACAAACCGCGTATCTTCGATTTTTCGTTTCGTCAGCTTAAGAGCGTTCAGAAGCCCTGCGTACAGGACGACAGCCGTCCCGTGCTGATCGTCATGGAAGACCGGAATATCGAGCTCGTCCCTAAGCCTGCGTTCAATCTCGAAGCAGCGGGGCGCCGATATATCCTCCAGGTTAATGCCGCCGAAGGCAGGGGCGAGATGCTTGATCGACGCAATAATCTGCTCGGTATCCTGAGTATCGAGACAGATTGGGAAGGCGTCCACGTCCGCGAACTGCTTGAACAGCATCGCTTTGCCTTCCATAACGGGCATTGCCGCATAAGGGCCGATATTGCCGAGGCCAAGCACTGCGCTGCCGTCGGAGACGACGGCAACCGTATTGCGTTTGATGGTGAGGGTAAATGCCTTTTTCGGATCAGCCTCAATGGCTTGGCACACCCTCGCGACATCCGGAGTATACACACGGGATAAATCATCCCGGTTTTGGATGGGGGTTTTGGGCTGTATCGTTATTTTACCGCCAAGATGCAATAGAAAAGTTCGGTCGGACACATGCCGGAGGCGAATGCCCGGCACGCTCTGAAGCGCGGTTTGCAGCCGCTCGGCTGCGCCGGCTTCCGTAATTTTCACCGTCAAGTCCCGTATGCTAACCTGCTTGTCGGTTTGAATGACGTCAATGGCTACAATATCGCCGCCTGCCGCTTCAATCGCGGAGACGGCCTTGCCGAAATACGCCTGCTGGGTATCGATCTCGAGACGCAGAATGATTGTTTTTCCGTCCATGCTCCGTTCCTTCATCTTAATCCTCTCCCTTTGCTATTCGACTGCGATATACGTATCCTTCTCTATAATAACAATAACCGGAAAAGGTTTGTACTATTCGAACGGGGAAGGATTTTGTACAAGCAAAAAGCCGTCATTGCAGCAGTTGCAAGACGGCTTTAGGACAAGTAAGCGGATTGTATTCTTCGTTTCTTTTATGGATCAGGGTCTGGCGGTAGCTGGCCGAAGCTTCGGGCTGCTGAATGACAGCCATCCATTTATCGACCGTTTCGGTCGTCTCCAGCATTTCGCCGAAGCCGTTTTTGATGAAATATTCGCAGTTTTGTTCTTCCTGCCCGGGAATCGGCTCGTAGAACAGCATCGGAATGCCTTTGCTCATCCCTTCCGTGCAGGTCATCCCGCCTGGCTTGGTTACAAGAACATCCGCGACGTCCATCAGCTTGCTGACTTCTTTCGTAAATCCGATAATCCGGATGTTATCATGCCGGAACCTTGGATTCGCGAGCATTTTTTCTTTCACCTTGTCGTTATTTCCTACGCAAAAAATAAATTGAACGCGTTCGCGCCACTCCGTCATATATTCCAGCAGGCTGTCTTCATACATAAGACCCCAGCCGCCGCCCATAATAAGGACGGTAGGAAGCGCCTTGAGTCCGAACTGTTCCCTGATCTGGGCCTTGTCGTAGCTTTTCCAGAAAAGAGGATGGACGGGGATGCCGGTTACGGCAATCCGGCTCTCCGGCACGCTGTGGTTAATGAGCTTGTCTTTTACCAGGGAAGAGGAGACAAGGAATTTGTTCACTTCCTGGTTCACCCATGAACCATGCGCGTCGTAATCGGTAATGACGGTGCATAGCTTTATGTTCAGCCCAAGCCTCTTCAGGCGGCTGACAACCGCGTTCGGAACGGGATGAGTACAAATGACGAGATCCGGCTTCAATTGGGCGATAACCTGCGAAGTATGTGTATAAAACATACGGTGAAGCGCAAGCTGCATAAATCGGTTTAACGATTTTTTATAATTGCTGCGGTACATCAGGCCAACCATCTTGGGCTGCCTGCTTACCGTTTTGCGATAGGCTGAAATAATTAAAGGTCCTAGCACGGGATTAAGAAAATTGCCCAGCTCCATCACGCGGGTCTGTATATCCGGGTTGAGCTGGCGCAGGCCTGCTGCCAAGGCATGCGCGGCTTGCGTGTGCCCTGATCCGAATCCTTCGGAGAGCAGGAGCACTCTTTTCTTACGCATAATGTCACCTACTTTTCTAGTTCCATATTACGACTCTGCTCGATTTAAAACAAGTCATCCTGCTATTGAAGTTGCAGGGGCGATAGTCCTAGCTGACGGCCATCGCGGCTGCAATCGGAAAATCACGGGTTGCTTTGCAAGAAAACATTCTTATATGATATTGTGAATTTCTGCTGGATGAAGAAAAGCCGATCGATGTACTAAGCGGTATTATAGCACATTGGAAATAAGTAGCGAGCATTCGAATGTGCAAATCAATTTATTTTAGGAGGTCTATTACATATGCAAGACAATCGTGATTTTATCGTTCCGGGAGCGTTGGTTAAAGCCGATGTCAGGTCCGGCCAATATATTGGCGAGATTGTGGAAGTAAACGGGCCGCGCGCGGTTTTTAAGGTGCTGGCCGTATTGAAGCATCCCGAGCAGGGAGACCTGCATCATCCTTATAATCCGGACGTCGCGATGTTTCATGAGCGCAGAGCATTGAGCTATACGGAAAAAACGAATGTGCTGCTTCGCGATGTGAAGCCGTTTGAAGGGGAAGTGCCGGACTACAATGCCTCGCTGCAGGAGGCGGTTGCAGCCCAGATCGCCGCGCTGGACCGTCTGATGAGATGGTCCGCGCGCGGGCTGGAAATGTTGAAGGAATTGCGGAAGGAATATAAGTAACTAGAATAATCTCTTCTACTATAGTAGGTAAATCGAGACCTTGCGGTCTTTTTGGTTATTTGTTAATAAAGGCGGTTTGCAGGGTGCCGCGGTAAGTGACCTGAAGGCCGAGTGCTTCGGACAAGGCGGCGAGCGGAAGGTAAGTTTTCGATTCCTTTCCTGACTTCAGCAAAAATGCGGGAGGCGTTGTCAGCTTGACCTTCTTGCCGTCGATCGTTACGTATGCGGAACCGATAGCAAGGATAACGGTATGATTATTATAAGAAACCGTTGCGCTTTGGGTTGCGTTATTCCAGGTCAGCTTCGCGCCTAAAGCATCCGTAATGTCCCTCATCGCAACAAAGCTGCGGTTGCTGCGAAGAACGGGCGGGGCTGCCGAAGCGGGAAGCTCCTTGCCGGCCACAACAACGGACATTTGAACGTTGGCCTGGCGCGGGCGGATGGTCCGGTAATCGCCCCAGATCGCGGTTGCGAAAGCGCGTCCCATTGCCGCGTAACCGAGATGGTTCGGATGAATGTCGCCTTGCGCGATGGAGGTGTACTCCAGCTCGTGGCCGACAAACAAGCTGCTGACATCCGCAACCTGAAGCTTGATGCCATCGTCCGCAAGACGGGTGCTTACCAATTCAAGCTTGCCGCGGAGCTTCGTTACTCCGTCGAGCAGAAGCTTGCGCTTTGCTTCGGGATACAGCTCGATTGTCGTGGAGCCGAACTGCAAAGGCGCGGGAACCGGCAAATATTGATCCGACATGACCATTTGCGCCTTGGGGTTCAGGGCGGCTATCGTTCGGATTGAAGCTTCGAGATCTTTTTCGTACTGATCCAATATCGTTTGGATGTAGGTGGTAATTTCTTCGGCGGTTGCTCCGGAATCCAGCTTCGTCATCACCGGAAGCAGGTCGTTTCCTCCGATCGTTAGAACGATCAAGCTGGCGGAACGTATGGATTTAGCCATTTGGGCGGTTTGAGCGGCAAGCGTTTCCTTGCGGGGGTCCTGCAGCTCTTTTTGAATATCGTCGGCCTTCACGGTACGGCCGCCCGAAACAGCCTCAAGCAGGCGGTTCAAGCCTTCGGCTTTAAGTCCAAGTATCCCGTAATTGACGTATTCCGCGCGGAGACCGTGGAACAGCGACTGCTCGTACACCTGCTCGACGTAACCGTAAGGAACGGATTTTTCGGTATAACCATGCTCGTAACCCGCAGTTAAGGAATCGCCGAGAGCAACGATCCGATAAGGCTCAGACACCCCCGATTCAGCCCTAGCCGGCGCCCCTCCCCAGGCCGATGCGGCCAAGATCATGAAAGCTAACATTACAACTACAGATTGGATTTTCCTTGATTTGCTATACAAATGTTCATCCTCCTTTTGATAAAATGTTAGGCATAGTATAAGAACACGAACAATGTGCTGTAAAGTAAAGTTTTATCACATTCATAAAAATATTAAATTGATTCCCTTTTGGCCTGATGTTAAAATAATATAATAACCGCAATGGCGGAACACGGCCCGGAACATGGTCAATCTTAAACGAAAGCTTCATGCAGCTAATTATTTTCGACCAGATACGAACGATTTCCTTTAAAAGCTTCGGAAAGTTTGTGTCCGCGGATAAGATGCCATCAAGCCATCACGTTTAAGCTCGTAAGAATGGCAAGCAACAGGCCGATGCGCCTCGATTGCTGCCGTTCGATATACCGTTATTGAGCTATGCTTGCCCAAAAATCTTCTGATAGAAAGGTTGCACACGATGAAAGAGAAAATTTTTGGATTACCGCCGAAACAAGGTCTATACGACCCGCGCTATGAAAAAGACGCATGCGGCATGGGATTTGTAGCAAACATCAAGGGAAGAAAATCGCATACTGTCATTCGTCAGGCGCTGACATTGCTCGAGAACATGGAGCACCGCGGCGGTCAAGGCAGCGAACCTAACACGGGGGATGGAGCAGGTATCCTGATTCAAATCCCGCATGATTTCTTCGCACGTGAATTGAAAAAGATTGAGATTGACCTTCCGCAAGAAGGAGAATATGCCGTTGGTCTGCTGTTTATGCCCCATGATGAAGCCATCCGCAGCTCGTTCGAGCGCGAACTGGAGAGCATCATCCGCGAAGAGGGCCAATCGCTGATCGGCTGGCGTACGGTTCCTACGAACGATTCGAAGCTTGGCCAATCCGCTTTGTCGGTGAAGCCGTTCGTTCGCCAAGTGTTTATCGCGAAGAACCCGGGCATTCAGGACGAATTGTCCTTTGAGCGCAAGCTGTACGTGATCCGCAAACGCGCGGAGATCGCCATCCGTTTCGGCGGCAAAGAAGGCGGAGAGATGTTCTATTTCACAAGCCTTTCGAGCAAGAAGATCGTCTACAAAGGGATGTTGACTACCGAGCAGGTACGCTCGTTCTACCAGGAGCTGAACGACGAAGCAGTCGTGTCGGCTATGGCACTTGTTCACTCCCGTTTCAGTACGAACACGTTCCCGAGCTGGGAGCGCGCGCATCCGTTCCATTATCTGATCCACAACGGCGAGATCAATACGCTGCGCGGCAACATCAACTGGATGCATGCCCGCCAGACCTTGTTCGAAACCGAGCTGTTCGGCGAAGACATGGAGAAGGTAAAACCGGTCATCAGTCCGGATGGTTCCGATACCGCGATGTTCGATAACGCGCTTGAGTTCTTGCATTTGTCCGGCCGTTCCCTTCCGCATGTTGCGATGATGATGGTACCGGAGCCTTGGTCGAACCATGAGAGCATGGACGACAAGAAAAAAGCATTCTATGAATACCACGCGACTCTGATGGAGCCGTGGGACGGACCTGCCGCAATGGCGATTACGAACGGTACGCAAATCTGCGCTTACCTTGACCGTAACGGCCTGCGTCCAGCCCGTTATTATGTAACGAAAGACGATCATATCATCCTCGGTTCCGAAGCCGGCACTGTCGAAATCGCTCCAGAAGAGATTGCGTACAAAGACCGTCTCCGTCCGGGCCGTATGCTCGTTGTAGATACGAAAGAAGGCCGCATTATTTCCGACGAGGAAGTAAAAGCGCAAATCGCGGCTGAACAGCCTTACCGCGAATGGCTCGACGAGCATCTCGTTGATCTCGAAGCATTGCCGGACGCGCCGGAGCTTCCTGAACTGGATCACGCTACCGTGCAGCAGCGTCAGCAGGCATTCGGCTATACGTTCGAAGACGTTCGCAAAGTGCTTGAGCCAATGGCGAGCAGCGGCCAGGAGCCGATCGCTTCCATGGGTTACGACGCGCCGCTTGCCGTATTGTCCGAGCGCCCTCAGCGCTTGTTCAACTACTTCAAGCAGCTGTTCGCGCAAGTGACGAACCCGCCGATCGATGCGATCCGCGAAGAGATCGTTACATCGGTAAGCACGACAATCGGACCTGAGCGCAACCTGCTGAAGCCTGAACCGGAAAGCGCGCGCCATATCAAGCTGGATACGCCAATCCTGTCGAACGAAGAATTCGCGAAGCTTCGCCACGTACGCCGTCCCGGCTTCAAGTCGATTACGCTTCCGATCTTCTTCCCGGCTGCCGAAGGCGAAAAAGGCTTGCGCGCAGCGCTGAAGCTGATGTGCGATGCGGCAGACCGCGTTATCGATAAAGGCCATAATATTCTTATTTTGTCCGACCGCGGTATTGATAAAGACAACGCTGCTATCCCGTCGCTGCTTGCCGTAGCGGCTCTGCACCATCACTTGATCCGTCAAGGCACAAGAACGAAGGTAGCGATTCTGCTTGAATCCGGGGATCCGCGCGAAGTGCATCATTTTGCCCTCCTGCTCGGCTATGGCGTCAATGCAGTTAACCCTTATCTCGCTTTCGAGACGCTTGACGATATGATCCGCCAGGGCATGCTGAGCAACATCAAGCATGAGAAGGCCGTTAAGAACTTCATCAAGGCGGCTACTAAAGGCGTAGTAAAAGTACTGTCCAAAATGGGTATTTCGACCATTCAATCGTACCGCGGCGCGCAGATCTTCGAAGCGCTTGGCCTGCAGGAAGAATTGATTAACGAATACTTCACATGGACTCCGTCGCGTATTGGCGGTATCGGTCTCGATATCATCGCTCAAGAAGCGCTGAAGCCTCATAACAAAGCATACGCCGACCAAGAGGGCGGGGAGAAAGAGCTCGACTCCGGCGGCGATTACCAATGGCGTAAAGACGGCGAAGACCATTTGTTCAGCCCGCAAACGATTCACACGCTGCAAATGGCGTCCCGTAAGAACGACTATAAACTGTACAAGAAGTTCTCGAACATGGTTCAAGGCGAAGACAAGAAGCATATGATGCTCCGCTCGCTGCTCCAGTTCAAGGATGGACGGCAATCGGTACCTATCGAAGAGGTTGAACCGGTTGAATCGATCTTTAAACGTTTCAAAACAGGCGCAATGTCGTTTGGTTCCATCAGTAAAGAAGCGCATGAGAGCCTCGCAATCGCGATGAACCGTATTGGCGGCAAATCCAATACCGGCGAGGGCGGCGAAGACCCTGCGCGCTTTATCCCGGATGCGAACGGAGATTCCCGCCGCAGCGCGATCAAGCAGGTTGCATCGGGCCGTTTCGGCGTAACGAGCAACTACTTGGTTAACGCGGACGAGATTCAAATCAAGATGGCGCAAGGCGCGAAACCGGGTGAAGGCGGCCAGCTTCCAGGACGCAAGGTTTATCCTTGGGTTGCGGAAGTTCGCGGTTCCACTCCTGGCGTAGGCTTGATCTCGCCACCACCGCATCATGATATTTATTCGATCGAGGACCTTGCCGAGCTGATTCATGACCTGAAGAACGCAAACCCTCGCGCTCGCATCAACGTGAAGCTCGTATCCGAGGTTGGCGTAGGCACCATCGCTGCAGGCGTTGCGAAAGCTCGTGCTGACGTTATCATGGTCAGCGGTTACGACGGCGGTACTGGCGCATCTCCAATGAACTCGATCCGTCATGCGGGTCTGCCATGGGAGCTTGGTCTTGCGGAGACGCATCAAACGCTGATGCTGAACAACCTGCGCGACCGCGTCGTTATCGAAACCGACGGTAAAATGATGAACGGCCGCGACGTTGCGATCGCTATCCTTCTCGGCGCTGAAGAATACGGCTTCTCGACTGCACCGCTTGTTGTACTGGGCTGCGTTATGATGCGCGTATGTCAGCTGGATACTTGCCCGGTTGGCGTTGCAACGCAAAACCCTGAGCTTCGCGCGAAGTTTATGGGCGATCCAAGCCATGTCGTGAACTACCTGACCTTCATTGCGCAGGAGCTTCGCGAAATTATGGCCGAACTAGGCTTCCGCACGATTCAAGAGATGGTCGGCCGCGTCGACATTCTCGAATCGAAGAACCTGGTTGACCATTACAAAGCAAAAGGCATTGATCTTAGCCTTCTGCTGCATACGCCGGACGTACCGCAAGACGCAGCGCGTCATAACGTTCAAGAGCAAAATCATGGCCTCGAGCTGTCGCTCGACATGCAGGAGCTCGTTCCGGGCGCGCAAGCAGCTCTGGAAAGCGGCGAACGCGTTCGCGGCACATTCCCGATCTACAACACAAACCGCGTAGTTGGTACAATTTTGGGCAGCGAAGTAACCCGCCGTTACGGCGCGAAAGGCTTGCCTGAAGATACAATCTCGTACCACTTCGTTGGTTCTGCCGGCCAAAGCTTTGGCGCATTCGTACCGAAGGGCATTACGCTCTCGCTCGAAGGCGACTCCAATGACTATGTAGGCAAAGGCCTCTCCGGCGGTAAAATTATCGTTGCTCCGTCTCCGAAAGCTACGTTTGTAGCCGAAGAGAACGTTATTATCGGCAACACGGCGCTGTACGGTGCAACGGATGGCGAAGTTTACATCCGCGGTATCGCAGGCGAACGCTTCGCGGTTCGTAACTCCGGCGTGAAGGTTGTTGTCGAGGGCGTAGGCGATCATGGCTGTGAATACATGACGGGCGGCCGGGTAGTTGTACTTGGCGGCACGGGCCGCAACTTTGCGGCAGGTATGTCCGGCGGCGTTGCATACGTGTACGATGAACAAGGCGATTTCTTCAATAACTGCAATATCGAGATGGTTCTCCTTGAGCGTCCGGAGACCGAAGAAGATGTTGCCGAGCTTCGCGGCCTGATTGAGCGTCATGTGGAGTACACAAGCTCTGCCGTTGGCTCGCGTGTCCTGAACGATTGGGAAGGTTCGCTCGCGAAATTCGTGAAGGTTATTCCGAAGGATTACAAAAAAATGCTGGAGCATATCCGCAAAGCGGAGGATGCCGGCTTGAAGGACGACAAAGCGCTTCTCGCCGCTTTCGAAGAAAGCATGAAAGAGCTGGCTCGTACAGGAGGATAATGGGGAACAGGCTGGGCAATTGCTCAGCCTGTTTTTTTGTTGTTTGGTGAGTGTGGGAGTGGCTCGGAATGCCGGGAAAGTATCTCCTTCCAGTCGCTGTTGAAATCGTGGGGTTCTGAATTAATTAGGCTATGGTAATCCCACGATTTCAAAGGCGAACGCTCCGCTCTTCCAGGAGATACTTTCCCTCTATTCCTTCATACCCACACTACAAAAACAAAAAAGAGCAGGCGGCGCAAAATGCCGCTCGCCTGTTGTAGGGAGGGGCAGCGAAAAGCGAAAAGCGAAAAGCGGAAAGCGGAAAGCGGAGGGCAAGGGCGAAGAGCAATGCAAATACATCCCAGAGTATAAGAGGAAAAACGATTAAAATATATTGTAAAACGATAAATGTAAGGTTATAATATCACTGAGTCTACACTGATGAGGTGGTTGTAATGAACCGCGTATCCACTTTTTTTCTAAAGATAACCGTGTTGTTCATGGCGTTGCCTGCGATCGCGATATGCGTATTTGGTGTGATTGGACTGATAAGGAATAACCCTAATCAATTTCCGGGCAGGATGCATCCATCGGATATCGGCTTTTTTGCAGCTGTAATTCCATACTTTATAGCACTATATACGGTCATGAAATTACTTGGTTATATTGATAACAATACCGCGTTTTCCGAATTGTCCGTCCGTGCGTTAAAGAAGATTAAATATTGCGGCGTATCTATCGGAATTATTTTTGTGGCGATGATGCCGTTTGTGTTTATCATGGCGAGGCAAGAAGATGCTCCGGGGATTATCGTAATAGGGATGGCTGTAGCTTTTGCTTCATTTGTGGTCGCCGTGTTTGGCGCTTTGCTTGAGCGTCTGCTGCAAAATGCCATAAAGCTTAAGTCAGAGAATGAACTCACCGTTTAGCCTCCGAGGACATCGCCGAACATAAAATAACCGTCTCTGAGGAGACGGTTATTTTATGTTTTGGACTTGCATAGGATGGAAGCAGTAAGGAACAAGCGATGAAGAAGCCTATCTATGAAAAAAAGGTTAGGAGCAGATCTATCTGTCTCTAACCTATTCCTAACCATTTGTTATGCGATCTTACAAAGGCTTCCAACTCGATTGGGGCTGGAATTTCACGAAGAAATGGGCCCATACTCCTATTTTCGACAAAAAAAGAACTAATCTTACCACACTTTCCGACATATTCCAGCCGAACTGTTAGGTATAATAACATTATTGTTTTACTTTATTAGGAGTGGGAGTCGGATAAAATGAGAGATGCAGAAATGCAAGTAGCAAGCACCGAAGATAAACGTACTGAGCTAAATATTAGGGAAATATTAATTCAACTCAATATTCCGCCGGAAAAATGGCCAGCGGATCTGATCCAGCCCTAACCATTGTCCCGGCCTAATTCATCATACGTTCTGCCCGAACGAAGGCAATAAACCGTTTTGTTTCTTCAGCTGTAAGCTTACGGCCGTCCACGCTTAAATTATACTTCTCCAGCAGCTCTTCGTCAGACAGCTCCAAATGATCGACAAAGTTACGAATATCTTCGCTTAACGCCGCCTGTGTATTCGTTGTTCTTCCTACCAAATAATCTATGGAAACTTGATACAGGTCAGCAAACTTCGCCAAGGTCTCCGTATCAGGCTCTCTGCGGTTTTTCTCGTAATGAGATAATGCAGCCCTGGATATGCCGAGCTTCGAGGCGGTTTGCTCCTGTGTCCATTTTCTTTCTTCCCTCAAGCCAGCAATTCGGTTTCCTATATTCATCTTTATATCCTCCTAAAATGACTGACTTCCGCTACACCTATATTAATACGTAAACGTTAAAATTTCATTTGTTGCAACAAAACGTCGCAAAATATCCGCATACTCTTTATTTCCACTTGACATGTTACATAACGTATCGTAAAGTGGAAGAAATACTAGATACGTTTTGTATCATTCATCCTCAGTATTCACACGTTTCGCAGCCTTTATTCCTCTCTGCTAGCGTAACCGATAGATGGGGTTCCGCGGGTGAAATTCAAGTAAGGAGATGCTTCAGCCATGGGTGCCGACCCGTTTAAACCACGGTCTAATATTCGTATCCATATGCACGAAGGGATAACGGCAATAGCTGGTCTGCTCGATGAGCGGGGCCTCTTGCTGACGGCTTCGACATGTCCGGTGCTGATCCTGAATATGAGCCGTCATGGACTATGCTTTTTGTCGGGACTACGCTTTCCTGTGCATAAAGGCTACATGCTGGATTTCCAGATGAAGATTTCCGGCGTGGCGATCAATCTGCGCGGCCATGTCGTTTGGCGTAACGCAAGGGATAACCAATATGAGTACGGTATCGTGTTTCATCCTCCCAACCGGCTTCGGGCTGTGCTGGTCCGCATGCTGAATCAGGAGCTTCTGCGTCAAAGCCCGCAGCAGTACAAGATTCATGCATTATACCGGGCATTAAGTTATAAGGCAATTCAATAATTGGTGGCAGGTGGTAAACCCATGCAACAATCCCTAATGGAAAATAGCAAGCTGATTACGACGAGCAATCCCGATTCCCCTATTGCCGAAGCGTACCGTTCTTTGCGTACGAATATTCAATTCTCTTCCATTGATGTACCCGTGAAGACGCTGATGGTTACGTCCTGTCAGTCCGGTGACGGCAAAACAACAACGATTGCGAACCTTGCGGTTGCCTTTTCGCAAGAGGGCAAGCGTGTACTGCTGGTTGATGCGGATTTGAGGCGGCCAACTCTTCATACGGTTTTTATGCTGTCCAATCAGACCGGCCTGACGAACGTTTTGGCTAATCAGATGGATTGGGAGGATGCCGTGCATTCCACCTCGGTCGATAATTTGTTTTTTATCGGTTCCGGTCCCACTCCGCCTAATCCTTCGGAAATGCTGGGCTCCAAAAAAATGAATCAGCTTATCGAAGAGCTGTCCGCCCATTACGATATGATCCTGTTTGACGCTCCGCCTTCCCTCGTTGTAACCGACGGACTTGTGCTTGCTTCCAAATGCGATGGCGTAGTTGCCGTAATCAGCGTTGGGATGACCAAGCGTCAGCAAGCGAAAAAATTGTACGCCAGTCTTGAGCATGTAAAAGCGAAGCTGCTTGGAGTGGTGCTCAACAATAAGAAAAAGAAAAGCAAGGAACAGCTGTATTACACCTATTACGGTACAAACAGGAGGATGTAATGGGAGAGCAGCAAGTAAGACTCGTGTTATTAGCCGGCGGTCAAGGCAGACGGATGTGGCCGCTTTCTCATTCGAAGCGTGCGAAGCAGCTTCTTCCCCTGTTGCCTGGACCAAGCGGTGAAAAGGAGTCTTTGCTGAACAGGCTGTGGCGACAGCTGGATCAGGTTGGATTGCAGCAGGATACGTTTATTACAATCAGCCACAATCAGGCGGAAACATTGCGCAATCAGCTCGCCATCAGCCTGAACGTGATTCAGGAGCCGGAGACGAAAGGGAGTTACCCCGCCGTTGCCCTTGCTGCTTCCTATCTTTATTCGGTTGCCTCCATTCCTCTCCACGAGACGGTTGCCGTATTGCCTGCGGATCTGTATGTGGAAGAAGAGGACTGGTTCGAGACGCTGAAGGAGCTGCCGGAGCAGCTTCGCAGGCATCAATTAAATCGTGCGGTGACAAGCGATGAGAGCGGCATTATCGTCTTCCGGCTGGAAAGCGTAATCTCCGTTTTGACCGAAGAGGGCCTTCCCATCCAGTATGAGCAGCTTTTCCGTCGTTACGAGGAGCTTTATAGCCGGCTGGAAGACAGAATGATCGGATTATTTGAAGAGAGCCCTACCTTCCGAATGCCGGAGCAGCCCTTTTGCCGCATTAACAGCTGGAATGCTCTTGCTGCCGCCTTCCCGGAAAACGCTTCTATTTATAATGATTCGGCAGCTCCCGTAATTATGATGGGGCTGAGTAATATTACCGTGGCCGTTTCTTCCGCGGGAATTTTGATTGCCGATCAAGCCGCCTGCATTCCTGATGAACAGGCGCGGATTATAAGCACGGAACAGCCGCCGCTGGTTCCCGGTTATGAGGCAGGCAGGTGGGGCAATGCCGTCGTAATTAGCAGCTTATCCCGCGAGGATGGACAGCAAGCAATCACAAGAAAGCTCGAAGTGGTTGATGGCGGGTTCCTAAGCTATGCCTTTTATTTGAAGCGTAAGATTGTCTGGACGGTACTGGCCGGTGTAGGAGAGCTGATCCGGAATGAGAAGAGAAGCATGATTAAGACAGGCGAAGTTGTCGAGCTTCTGCCGGGAGATCGGCATACTGTTATGGCCAGGTCCGGACTCACGCTCCTGGAAGCTCATATCGGAACGGATCTAACCGAAGATGACCGGATTGTGCTCGGGAATCATTGGGAAGAAGTCCATACGGCCATCTAGAGTTTGTGGTAATGAAGAAGGGGGAAGCGAAGGGTGAAACGGGGCTGGAGAAGGGCACTCATTGGCATTGGAGCGGGATTGGTCGTCATTGCGGCCGGGACAGGCGGATATGCCTGGCATCTATATGGTTCGGTGAAAGAGACAGCGGACAAAATCTATGAGCCGATTCAGCCAACGGCATATGTAAGCAAAGATCCTGAGGTTACGGTCAAACCGCAGCAAGCGGCTCAAGCCTTGATCGAGAAGCGGCATCCTTTTACGGTAGTGGTGATGGGCGTTGACGAGCGGGAGAATGATAAAGGACGCTCCGATACATTGATTGTGCTTGCGGTTAATCCAGAAAAGAAATCGATCCTCATGTTTAACATCCCGCGTGATACGAGAACGGAAATTATCGGCCATGGTACAACGGATAAAATCAATCACGCGTACGCCTTTGGCGGAGTGTCGATGGCGAAAAATACGGTCGAGCATTTCCTCGATTATCCCATTGATTATTACATCCGGATCAACATGGAAGGCTTCGCCCATTTGATTGACATTCTCGGCGGCGTCGAGGTAAACAATCCGTTTTCCTTCTATTACGGGGAGCATCAATTCGATCAAGGACCCCTAAAATTAAACGGTGATCTGGCGCTCCTCTATTCCAGAATGCGTTACGACGATCCAAGAGGCGATCTCGGCCGGAACGCCAGACAGCGGGAGATCATGATGGAGGTTATGAAGAGCTCGCTTCAGTTCTCCAACATTACACAGATTCAAAAAATACTGAAAGAGCTTGGTAACAGCGTCAAGACCAACATTACGTTTGACGAGATGAAGACCTTCATGTCCGATTACCGGGAAGATCTCGGCAATATTAGCACGGTTGAGATTAGCGGTTCGGGAAGCATGATCAATAAGATATGGTACCTTATTGTAAGCAAGGAAGAGAAAGAGAGAATTCATGAGCTGATTAAAGAACAGATGGATACCAATCAGACAGCGTCTTAACAGGGCGCTGTTTTTGTCTCTCGTAATGTATACGCTTACAAAATAAAAGACGACAAATCATATACAAGTATTGACAACTTTCGCTAAATCCAATAAAGTATAGATACGAAGTGTAACAATAATTGATAATGATACAAATAGTATTTGGAGCGGGGGAATAATGATGATGCAATTGGAAGAATGTTTTTATTGCGTGGGCTGCGGAAAAATGGTGAAGGTGCATGATGCAAAGGCGCTTTTTCGGACCGGCTTTTTCCGTGTTGTCCTTCCGCTTGGCTGCTGCTCGGACTGTTCCCGGGTCTAACGAAATAAAGTCTTAATAGGCTGTTCACTTTCCCTCCCCCTTCTAATTCGCTATAATAGACGGACGATACATAGAACTAGATTTTGGAAAATAAAGCAATGATTCATCATTGAATGAATCATTTAAAGGGAGGGTATCATGGAGCAACCGATCGTACAGCTGCAGCAGGTGACGAAGCGAATCGGGAAGAAGACGATTATCGACAATCTGACGCTGGACCTGCCGCTTGGCGAAGTTTTTGGTTTTCTCGGGCCCAACGGCTCCGGTAAAACAACCACGATCCGCATGATGGTAGGCCTTATGGCCATGACCGCGGGCGAAATCAAAATCGGCGGGTACAGCATCAGGACCCAGTACCAGCAGGCTATACGCAATGTGGGAGCGATTGTTGAGAATCCGGAAATGTACAAATATTTGACCGGTTACCAGAATCTTGTCCATTTTGCGCGAATGATCGAGGGTGTGACGCCTGCACGGATTCAGGAGGTCATAGCCCTTGTTGGTCTGGAATCCCGCATTCATGACAAGGTGAAAACTTATTCTCTCGGGATGCGTCAAAGACTTGGGGTAGCTCAAGCCATCCTGCACCGTCCAAAGCTGCTTATCCTTGACGAGCCGACCAACGGATTGGACCCGGCCGGTATCCGCGAGCTGCGCGATTATCTTCGCCAGCTGTCCAAGGAAGAAGGCATTGCCGTGTTTGTGTCCAGTCACTTGCTCTCCGAGATGGGGCTGATGTGCGACAGGGTTGCGATTATTCAAAACGGCAAGCTGATCGATGTTCGGACCATCCACCAAGGAGGTCTGGATGCTGCGAGCGATGTAAATATGCTGTTCGAGGTAGACAAGCCTGCCGAAGCATCCGAAATTGCGGCCGGGCTTGGAAAAGCCGCGTTCAGGGAAGGCGACAGCCTTATTATTGAAGCAAACCGCGAGTTCGCTGCTGAATTTAATGCCCGATTGGTTGCCGCGGGCATCAAGGTATACGGTATCCGCGTCCAAACCAAGTCGCTTGAGGATCAATTCCTTGAAGTAACGGGGGGTGAACGCATTGTTTAATTTTTTCAAGCTGGTTCAGAATGAGAACATGAAAATTTACCGCCGCCCACGGACGTATGTCATGCTGGGAATCTTGCTTGCTTTGATCGCGGCAATATCGATTATCGGTTATTTCGTGGATCATAATCATAATACCTCCGCATGGAGCATGATTATGACGGAAGTGATGATCTCGTATACGTTGATTACGGTATTTACGATCATTATCGCTTCTTCCGGCGTAGCCGACGAGTTCACGAGCGGCACAATCAAGCTGCTCCTGATTCGTCCGTGGACAAGATCCAAAATTTTGCTTTCCAAATACATTGCCGTTCTTCTGTACGCGCTAGGCATGGTCATCGTTATGCTGCTGTTTACCGTCGTGCTGAATATCATTCTGTTCGATGCAAGCGATAATGCGGCAGCCGATATTGTTTCCCCGCTTGTTTCGGGCTCCATCGCGGCTTATTTAGTCAAATACGCCTTGCTGAAGTACGTGTCGCTGATCGTCACCACAACGCTGGCGTTTATGCTGGCAACCGTATCCCGCAGCGGCGCGCTCGCTATAGGTTTGTCGCTGTTCCTGATTTTGGGGGTTAATAGCTTTACGCCGCTGCTGGCTGCGCTTAAGTACAAATGGGCGGATTATATTCTGTTCATCCATCTTGATCTTACGCAATATTTGAACGATACGCCATTGCGCGACGGTTCAACGATGGGCTTTTCCATCGCCGTCTTGGCCGTCTATTACGCCATTTTTGTTGCTCTGGCCTGGTACGTCTTCAAGAAGAGGGATGTAGCAGCTTAAAGCAAAACGAAAAAAACTCCCATTCGGTTCTTCCTTCCGGAAGAGCAGAATGGGAGTTTTTCGTATACGGCGCATAGGTTCCGATCAGACGGCCTGGCGGGATTTTTCCTTCTCGGGGGGTTGTTCCTTGGCGGGCGGGGACGTATGGCTTCCGCTGCCTGTCTCGGACAACGGCCGGGTACGTTCGCTTGGACGTTCCATGTGGCAGGTACCGTTCAGCATGCCGCCGTCCTGCACGATCATGCCTTGGGCGGATACGCTGCCGGTCAATTGACCGGTTGAAGTAATGGTCAGCCTGCCTTTAGCGGTTACCTCGCCGTATACTTTGCCTGCAATCGTAATATCTTTGGCGGTTATGTTCGAGCGTGCCATACCGTTTTCCCCGATAATGACATCTCCCAGACATTCAATGTCTCCGCTATGTTCTCCTTCGATGCGGAGGTGTGCTTCGCAGATCAGCTTGCCCTCGATACGCGTCCCTAGACCAATTAACGTATCAGTCGATGAAACGCGCTTGTTGTCCTTGAACATGGGGATGCTGCTCCTCCTTCCGTTCGGCCGGTATTTGACTTTCTATTGACTTTTATTCTCGCAAAGCTCGAAACATGCCAGATTTATCTTCGATCTATAGGAGAAAAATGGCGTATACCTACGGGTCAGTACGAGTTTGTCGAATATAATGATAGTGTTGATTTTTGATCTAACAGGATGGTGAGGCATGAACGTAATGGATACAAGGCTGCCGGGAGTGAAGCTGCTGGAGCCACCCGTATACGGCGATCACAGAGGTTTTTTTACGGAAAGCTATAACGAAAAGACGGCACGCGAGAATGGCATCCTCCATGCTTTCGTTCAGGATAATCATTCGTTGTCGGTAGAAGCGGGGGTTCTCCGCGGCATGCATTATCAGCTTCAGCCAAAAGCGCAGACGAAGCTGGTCCGGGTAACGGCGGGGGCGATCTACGATGTGGTTGTGGATATTCGCCGCGGCTCGCCAACCTTTGGACAATGGCAGGGCTTTATTTTAAGCGCGGCCAACAAAAGACAGCTGTTAGTTCCGCAAGGCTTTGCCCATGGCTTCTGTACGCTGGTGCCGAACTGCGAGGTACAGTATAAGGTGGATGCCTTGTACGCTGCGGAGCATGACCGGGGGATCGCCTGGAATGATCCGGCGCTTGGCATTGACTGGCCGGTGACGAAGCCGATCTTATCGGATAAAGACGCCAAGCATCCCGTGCTTGCCCAGGCGGAAATCAATTTTGTATATGAGGGGTGAGCATACCACAATGAAACTTTTAGTTACGGGCGGAGCGGGATTCATCGGGAGCAACTTCGTTCAGTACATGATGAGCCGTTATCCCGATTACGAGATCATTAATGTCGATGCCTTAACGTATGCGGGCAATCCGGAAAATCTGCGGCAGGTGGAGGATCATCCGAACTATACGTTTGTCAAAGCGGATATCGCGGATCAGTCGGCGCTTACCCCTCTGTTTGAGTCCGGTATTGACGCCGTCATTAACTTTGCCGCGGAATCCCATGTAGACCGCAGTATTTTGCAGCCGGGACTGTTTGTGCACGCGAATATCGTCGGGACGCAGACGCTGCTTGACTTGTCCAAGACGTATCAAGCGAAGAAATACGTGCAGGTATCGACGGATGAAGTGTACGGTACGCTTGGCGCAGAGGGATTGTTTACGGAAAATACGCCGCTTGCGCCAAATAGTCCATATTCGGCAAGCAAAGCCGGAGCAGACCTGCTTGTCCGCGCTTATTACGAGACTTACGGTCTGCCGGCCGTCATTACGCGCTGTTCGAATAACTACGGACCGTATCAATTTCCGGAAAAGCTTATTCCTCTGATGATTCTCCATGCGCTGCAGGATAAGCCGCTGCCGGTTTACGGAGACGGTCTTCAGATCAGAGATTGGCTATATGTCGAGGATCATTGCAAAGCGATCGATCTGGCGCTTCATCAAGGCCGTGTCGGGGAAGTGTACAACGTTGGCGGCAGCAATGAACGGACCAACTTACACGTGGTAAAAACCATCCTGCAGGAGCTGGGCAAGCCGGAATCGCTGATCCGCCATGTGAAGGACCGTCCCGGCCATGACCGGCGTTATGCGATTGATGCGGATAAAATCAAAAGCGAGCTTGGATGGACACCGTCGCATAGCTTCGAGAACGGGATTAAATCGACGATCGAATGGTATCTTCGCAACGAAGAATGGCTCGAGCAGGTTGTATCCGGTGCGTACAGGAACTATTACGATACGCAGTATGCGAAAAGGCTGGAGTCCAAATGACCGCAGCGGGGGAGAAAAGGAAGCTGAAGGTAGCCGTTACGGGAGCAAACGGACAGCTGGGACGCGAGCTTGTCCTGCTGGATACCGAAGGCCGATTCGAGATCATTGGATTAAGCCGCACGGAGCTTGATATTACGGATTTGGAGCAATGCCGCAGCGTATTAGCCCGGCTTCGTCCGGATGCCGTTATTCACTGCGCGGCCTATACGGCAGTAGACAAGGCGGAAGCGGAGCCGGATGAAGCCTTCCGGATTAATGCTGCCGGTACGCGCAATATAGCCGTAGCGGCAAGAGAAGTTGGCGCCAAGCTATGCGCGGTAAGCACCGATTACGTATTTGACGGAACGGGAACGGTTCCGTATAAGGAGCATGACCAGACTAATCCCCGGACCGTATACGGTCAGTCCAAGCTGGCGGGCGAGAAGGCCGTGTCGAGCCTTCATGACCGGTATTTTATCGTCAGAACCTCCTGGGTATTTGGCGCTTACGGCAATAACTTCGTAAAAACCATGCTGAAGCTTGCTTCGGAGCGGGAGCAGCTAAAGGTTGTAGCGGATCAATGGGGTTCGCCGACATACACCAGGGACTTGGCTATTTTTCTGCTGGAGCTGGTAAGCACCGATTACTTCGGCATTTATCATGCTTCTAATAGCGGCGTCTGCACCTGGTTTGATTTCGCGAAGGCCATTATGGAGGAAAGCGGCAGCGGCACGAGGATCGAACCCTGTACGACGGAAGAGTATCCAAGGCCGGCTCCCCGCCCGCATTATTCGGTTATGGATCACGGCGCGATTCGCAGCAACGGATTTAAGCCGCTTCCGCACTGGCGGGAAGCGCTTCGTCATTATTTATCCAATCCTCGCGTTGAGGGATAACAGCTCATCTGCCGGAACCACCGGCAAGTGAGCTGTTTTTGTGTTCCTAAAGTATACGCTTATGACAGGTCGACCACACTAAGTGAATGGGTATTTCAGGGGATATTAGTAATGGGGTGAGAGGATGATCGGTTGGCTTACGGCAATAATCCTATTGTTACTCCTGTATTGCGCTCAGCCTGCCGTCATTGTATGGATCGAGAGGCGTCTTCCGGCGAAGGCGGTCGCATGGATCGTCCTTTCCCTGGCCGTTCCTGTTCTTGGATTTGCGGGGTATTGGTTGGTGGGCCGCTCGAGACGCGTCAAGGAAGGACAAGCTGTCTCGAGAGAATACGAACAAGCTGCCGAGCGGTTATCTATTTGCGCCGCCGGTCCGGGCGAGCTTGGGCAAGCAGGCCTGCTGGAGCAGGAACAGCTGCTTCGTCTCCTGCGCGTTAGCTCCGGCAGACCGGTTACGCTTGGCAACCAAGTGAAGGTGCTGACAAACGGGAGGGAGACGTTCGCCTCTATATTAGAAGAAATGAAGAAGGCCAATCATCATATTCATCTGGACTATTACACGATTCGAGATGACGGGATTGGCCGTGAATTTCTGGATATCCTGACCGCCAAAGCCGAGGCAGGCGTTGAGGTTCGCGTATTGTATGACGGGATAGGAAGCGTCAAATTGAGCAAGCGGTATGTCCGGGAGCTGAAGCGGTCGGGCGTGCAGGCAAGCTGTTTTTCACCGCCGGGGGCGGCTTTGCTCAACCGGCTCCTGAACAGCCGCAATCATAGCAAGATTGCCGTGATTGACGGGAGAGTTGGATTCGTAGGCGGCATCAATATCGGAGACGAGTATTTGGGCAAGGATAAGAAGCTTGGCTTCTGGCGGGATACGCAGCTTCGGCTTGAAGGGGATGCGGTTTATTTTCTGCAGGAGCTGTTCATGAAGGACTGGGAGCTGGCCGTCAAGGAGCGCCTGCCTGTGAATGCCGGTTATATGCCCGAGCATGATCCGGATGAAGCTTTGCAGGAGCCGGTGTTAATTGTGTCCAGCGGGCCGGACCGCAGCGGAGAGCCAATTCTGGAGACGGCGTTTGCTGCCGTGAAAGCGGCCCGGACAAGCGTCTATATATCAACGCCGTATTTTATACCGGATGAGAGTCTGCTGGCCGTACTCGGGAGTGCAGCAAAGAGCGGGGTAGACGTACGGTTGATCATCCCCGGTATTCCCGACACGAAGCTCGTTCTAAGGGCGACCTTGTCGTTTGTAGAGCGGATGCTGGAAGCGGGTGTCCGGGTGTACCGTTACCAGAAAGGCTTCATTCACGCTAAAGTGATGATCGTGGATGAGCTGCTTGCGGTAGTGGGGACGGCCAATATGGATATGAGAAGCTTTCACAGCAACTTCGAGCAAAATGCGGTATTGTTCGACGCCGGGACGATCAAGCATTTGAAGCGGGATTACGAACAGGATCTGCTCGACAGCCGCGAGCTTGATCTGGAAGGCTTTCGGCAAAGGCCGAAAAAGGAAAAGGCAGCGGAAGCCGCTGCCAGGCTGTTATCGCCGCTCTTGTAAAGAGCGGCTTATTTTTTAGCGTGGATAAAGCTGAGCACATGCTCCAAATCCTGCGGCTGCTCCAGATCGATCAAATCGCCGTAACGCTGCAGGCGTTCTCCGATGTTCAGAAGATGGAAGTCGGCCGGCTTTATGCCTCCGGCGTACACTTCTTCCCACTTGAGCGGCGTAGAGACGGGGGCGCCATAGCGAGCTCTTGGCGTATAGGGGGCCGAGATGGTTTTCCCCTTGTAATGCTGAAGATAATCGACATAGATCAGATCGCCGCGGTTTTTGGTCAGCCGCTCGACGGTGAACAGCTGCGGATAGGCGCTGGATAAGTAGTCTCCGACAAATTGACCCAACCCTCTCAGCTCATCGAAGGTATACTTCTGCTGAATCGGTACGACAATCTGGACGCCCGTTGCCCCCGAGGTCTTTGGAACGGATCTGATCTTCAGCGATTCCAGCAGCTTCCCGACAAGCGCGGCCGCTTCGATGATACGCGGTTCCTCCTCGCGGGAAGGGTCAAGATCCAGAATCCATTCGGTAGGATAGTCCGGATTGCTAATCCGGTCGAAGGAAGCATGGAATTCCAGGCAAGCCAAGTTGCCAAGCCATAGCAGAGTCGGAAGGTTATCGAGATGAATATAGGAGATCCCTTCGTTTTCGGCGATACGGACGAAATCCGGTTTGGGTTCCGGACAGTTTTTCTGATAAAACGACTTGCCCGCATAACCGTGCGGATAACGAATGGTCGTCAAATAACGGTCCTTGCAATGCTTCAGCAAAAAAGGCGACAGCAACGCGAGCTTCTCCAAATAGATCAGCTTGGTGATCCCATGTTCGGGCCAAAGCGGTTTTTCCGGATTGGTGACGGTTATTTCCCGTCCTTCCACCATGACCGTTGCGGGCCGCTTGGCAGATGCGCTTGTCTTGTTCATGAGGAGCCTCCTGCTGGTTTTAGACCAAAGGATACAAGCTTGGGATGCCTTAATAATCCGGCGGATGTCAGCTCAAGTCCGGTAACGCGGCAAGGAAGCGGAGTCGGCAGCCAGATCACGCTCTCGCCCTTAAGCTCAGCCGGCAGAGCCGGGAAAGGCATAGGCCACGAGGGGGCATCGCTTCTCCGCAGCTGCAGCATTTGGCCAAGCGCATCCCGCATGGCTTCGTCAAGGCCAAGCGAGACGCTGCCGATAAAACGGCCCTGATCGGACATGATCAGGCTGGCTGCGCGGCCGTCGCGGCGCTTAACGCCTACGATGCCAACGTCAAGGAGGAGAGCCCGTTTCTTTTTCAGCCAATCGCGATGAGCCTTGCCTTCCTTATAAGCGCTATCCAGCCTCTTGCTGACGATTCCTTCCCACTGATGGTCATCGACCCATTTCCATAGAGCATCCGCATCGGTGTAGAGATCGGCTATAAGAAGCCGGTCGGATTGGATGGGCCTCAGCTTGGCAAGCAGCCGTTTATGCCGCTCCGCATAGGGGAGCGGGCGCAAATCCTCCTCGCCGTCCTGCAGCAGGTCGAAGAGGACATATAGCACTTTTCCTTTGCTTGAAGATGAAGAGAGATCTCCGCCAAAGCTGCGTTCACGGCTTAGCACCATTTGAAAATTCGGACGTTCGCCATCGTAATAGACGATCTCTCCGTCCAGCATGCAGGGACCAAGAGCTTCCGCCTGCTCCTGCAATGTCCGGTGGATTTCCGGATAGACGGCGTTTTTGTTCAGCAGCTTGCGCGAGAACAAATCAATCCTGCCGTCATCGTGAACCGTGGCAACGATTCGGACGCCGTCCCATTTGATCTGGTAGATCCAGCCGTACTCCTTGGGGATACGATCATCCGCGACAGGAATCATCGGCTCGGCAGGCAGCGTAAAGACCGTCATTAAGAGACGGTCTCCTCTGCTTTAGGCTTCTTGGCTCTAGGTTTGCGCGGCTTAACGACCGGTTGGTCCGCTGCTGCTTCAGGAGCTGCAGCCGCAGGCTTGCCCGCGCCGGTATCGAGACCTACTCCGCCCGGAGGCAGCTTGGCTGCATCAAGGCTTGCTTGCAGGGCGGCCATTAGATCAAGCACATTTGTTTGCTCCTGCTGAGGAGCTACGCGTATTTCCTGGCCTGCCACTTTGTTATTGATAGCCTGAAGCATGTTGGCTCTGTAATCATCGGTGTATTTGGACGGTTCGAACGGAGTGGACAGCTGCTCGATAAGAAGCTTGGCCATCGTCAGTTCTTTGTCGTTAATGGAAAACGATTCGGGAATGCCGGGAACATGGGAGATCGACCGAATCTCGTCCGGATAGAAGATCGTTTCCATCGCCAGGCAGTTATCAATAACCCGAATAGCGGCCAGGCTGCTTTTCGAACGAATCGATACTTTGGCTACGCCAATCTTGCCGGTATCGGACATGGCTTGAAGCAATAAGCCGTAAGCGTTGCTTCCGGCTTGATCCGGTGACAAATAATACGTTTTCTGGAAGTAGACCGGATCGATCTCTTCAAGTGCGACAAAATCAAGAATTTGAATCGTGTGGGATTTTTCTCCGGCCAGCTGCTCTAATTCATCCTTCTCGAACAGCACGTAACGGCCTTTCTCATACTCATAGCCTTTAATGATATCGTCCCATTCCGCCTCTACGTCGCAATTCGGACAGCGCCGTACATAGGCGATCGGACTGCCGCAAGGCTTGTGGATCATGCGAAGCGAAATATCCTTATCCTCCGTAGCGGTAAACATTTTCACTGGCACATGGACAAGCCCGAAGCTGATTGCGCCTTTCCACACCGTATGCATCTGGTTACTCCTCCTAAAATGATTATTTATTTTTATGCCTTCATCTATTTCTTTATTGTTCCCGCAATGCATGAGAATCAATCAAATCGGGCATATTTTGCTTGAACCAACAATGCTTGCCGCAGGGAGGAGTGAAGCGACTATGATGGAATTCGACGACTTGGAAAACAAAGAAAAGGCGCCGGCTGACAAATGGGACGAAGGCCGCGACAATTACTTTATGGATATTGACCGTATGGTGAATGAAGGCTTGGGCGGGGGCACCGTGTCCGAGCATAACGGGCTAATCGATGAATCGACAACCGATTACATGGTTCCCGAAACGAAGGACTGACCTGCAAAGGCAAGTGCGAAGGAGGCCGCGAAGCCAATGGACGTTAACCGTGCCAAACAAATTTATCAATCAGAGGAATCGATCAAGGTCCATCTTGATGACGGGAATTCCGTATGGATTGAACATGTAGACGAAGCAAGCGGTACAGCGACCGTACAGGTCGGAGGACATTCCAAGACGGTACCCGTAGACCGTCTGCAAGAAGGTTAATGGCTTGAAATGAAGGAAGCCGTCTGGGTCTCGGGAACCGGACGGCTTTTTTATTTTGCCGGAAGCATAAACTTTTTGGCGGGGATGCCATTTTATATTTGTAAAAAAATTGAAACCTTTGCCCCTTTCCCATCGTCTATACTAAGGTGTATTTTTGGAAGTGATTTCTATTTTAGTGAAGGTGAGGAAAAGGGATGAGGAAATCGATGAAGGGCAAGCTGCTTGCCACGGTCCTGGCGCTCAGCTTGCTTCCGGTTGGAAGCCTTGCTTATGCGGCGGATTCAGGGACAATGACAGTTGTTGCCTCCACTGGCACGGGAGCAAGTACAGCCCCGGGCGGCATTCTGGACGAAAGCCTGGCGAAAATTTCAAAGGATGAGGCCGTTGAACGCTTCAGGAAGCTGTTCCCTGAGCTGAAGGATGCCGAGGTGACAAGCATAGACCTTGGTAATCCGAATCAATACCCGCCAAGCAACGAAATGGTCTGGACCATTCAGTGGAACGTAACCGTCGAGAACGGAAGTTATGGCTTTGATTCCAGAATCGATGCGATTACCGGAGACATCATTAACTATTATAATTCGCTCCCTAGGGAAGAAGCTTATTATCCGGCTAAAGTATCGAGGTCAGAAGCCGAGAAAATCGCCAAGGCGTTCATTTTGGTTGCTTCCCCTTCCATGAAGTCGACGGACAAGCTTCAGCTTAAGCCCGTAGAGAGCGATTATCCGCAAGCTTTGTTTGGCCCGGTTCAATACAGCTTCAGTTATCAGGCACAAGTGAACGGCATTCCGACAACCAGTAATCAAATTCAGGTGGTTGTTGACGGTAACGGGAATATTATTAATTATTACGGTTTTAGCACGGGTAAAGATTACCCGTCTCCGGATACAACCCTGACCGCGGAACAAGCCGCCGACAAAATGAAAAAAGAATTGAAACTGCAGCTGGCCTACGTTCCGGGCGCCGATTATTACGTGAACCAAACGAATACATCGGCTTACCGCCTTGGCTATGTTGCGGTAGGGGGGATCGGCCTGATTGATGCCAAATCGGGCAAGTTCCTTGATGATCAAGGACAGGCTATCGATTCCTTTCCGGCAACCGGCTACTCCTCTATTTCCTCTTCGGCAGCTGCTTTCAAGCCTCATACGGGAGGGGAACTGACGAAGGAGGAAGCGATTGCGGTTGTAACCTCGGTTGTCGGCAAGGACGCCTTTGAAGGAACCCAGCAGGCTTCCTCCAGCACGGACCGCGACGGCCGCAAGACTTGGTCGATCTATAACGGCAGCCCGTTTGGCGGTATTCAAACCCATGCTACAGTGGATGCAAAAACGGGCCAATTAATCGATTACTCTACTTTTTCGTATCCGATCGGTGATTCCTCAACCGCCGATGAAACGGCAGGAAAGCCATCGATTACGGAAGCGCAAGCGAAAGTTAAAGCCCAGGATCTCGTCACTTCGTTATATCCGAATGCCTCCGGCAGCCTGAAGCTGGTCGAACGCTCTGGCACGGGCTCCTATAGTCCGGATACGGCCTTTATTTACAGCTTCCAGCAGTTCTACAAAGACAAGCCGATTCAGCCGGCAGCTGTTCAGATTAATCTGGACGGACAAGGAAATCTGACGAACTATTATAATATGACTTTACCGGAGGATAAGCTTGGCAAGCTGGATTCCTTGACCGCGAAAATCACGGAGGAACAAGCCCTTAAGCTATACCGTGACTCTATTCATGCCGAACTGCAGTACACCACGGTCGGAGGCAGCTATGTGGATGGCAAGCTCCAGGAGCAGCAAGTGAAGCTTGTGTACATGCCCAAATTAACGAATGACAATAACTGGGGCTTCCTTGTAAATGCGGTTACCGGCAAGCTGGAGCAGCAATATATTTTCCCTGGCACAACGGTGCAGAAGGGTGAAATTCCGGCGGATGCCAAGAAGCATTGGGCGTCCAAATCGCTTCAGGTCATGTTCGACTACGGCATTATCAAGCCGGAAGCGGACGGACTTATTCACCCGGACCAAACCGTTAACAACGGAGACTGGGTGAACATGCTGCTGGCCGGCTTTACGGGAGGACAAAGCTATACGACCCCGCAGAAGCAGCGGTTTGCAGACGTTCCGGTCGACAGCGAATATGCTTCGGCGGTCGAGTACCTGGTGCAAAGAGGCTTCCTGAAAGCATCCCCAACGCAAAAGCTGCATCTCGAGCAGGCTCTAACGCGCGGCGACTTAGCGGTATGGCTGACCAAATTGCTCAAATACGATAAGTTGTCCGAGTTTATGTCCGGAGATACCGATGTTACCAAGCTGAAGGATGCTGCCCAAATCAAAAATAAAGGCGCCGTAACGATTGCGATGAAGCTGGGACTGTTAACAGCCGAGAACGGGAAGTTTAACCCGAACGCCGCGGTTACGAAGGCACAGATCAGTATCGTTCTGCTAAGACTTGCAACCTTGCAGGACAAAGTGGATGCGCCGATCATGAACAGCAATTATTACTGATCGTTTATAAAATAAAAAAGCTGCCGGTTTCCTGCGATGTCATTAAGTAAGGCCTTAATGACATTGCGGTCTCCCGGCAGCTTTTATCTTTATCCCCCGAATGCATCGCGGAATGCCCAGCGGAGCTTCGCGATATCCACGTCCCACAGCTCGGCGATATCGCTGGCAACATTCTCGTCCCACCAGTCGGACAGAACCTTGCGGTTTTTTTCGTTCTCCGCAATAAAGAGCAGGTTCATAATGACCTTTTTGTAATATAATTCTTCGGCCTGCTCCATTTTTTCTTTGGGTACCCATACCTTCAACCGTTTGACGGTTCGATACAGTTCATTGCTGCAGGCGCGGCGGATTTTTCGTGCGGACGGCAGGCCGGACGTATGCTTCTGGGTAGTTGACTTCATCGTGAACCGACTCCTCTCTAACTCATAAATATGCGCCCGAGTTTGAGACGGTCACTTCATTAGCCGCGTATTACTGTTTGTTAATGGACTTCGATGTAGCCGACCATCGGTCCGCCATTGTTCATATCGGTATGAACCTGGCATATAATGGGGTAGATGCCGGCCTGCTCAGGCGTAAACCGGACAACCGTGGTTTGTCCTTTCTTTACCTCGCCTTTAATGTCGAGGCCTTCAATGACAAACGGGTGGCTACTGCCGTTAACGCCGCTGATGCGTAACTCGACAGGCTCGCCCTTACGGAGGCTGACGGTGCCCGGATCCCAGCGGTACACCTCCAGCTTTTTGCCGTCTTCGGTCGTTGTGCTGAATTCGCCCGTAACAAGCTGGATGGTTTGCACCTTTGTCGGCTGGCTGTTTGCCGTGTGCGCACGGTCCCAGCTGAAATAGACGGCTGCCAGGAGGATGATAAGCAGGGCAAATGCAAATAGCTGTACATGCTTTTTATTAATGATAAATACACGCGGCATTGGGACTCCTCCTCTTAATCTTTTAATGGGGAACGGTTTCGAAGTTATGCTAGTGTATGCGGAGGCCTGTCCCGGCATGACACCTTTCGTCGCATGGACAAGCCGGACTTCAGCCGGGTAGATGCTTATCCGCTCCGTATGGTAGAATACAGTCAATTGCTATTATTTAGGTTGGGGAAGGCGGGATGGAATGGATTTAATAAAGGATATATTGCACGAAATTTTAGTATGGATTGAAAGCCTTGGTTACTTCGGGATACTAATTGGATTACTCATAGAGGTGATTCCGAGTGAAATAGTATTAGGTTTCGGCGGGTACTTGGTGTCGGAAGGAAAAATATCGTATCTGGGCGCGATCATTTTCGGCGTGCTTGGCGCGGTTGGGCAAAACTGGATTTTGTACGCGATTGGAAGATTCGGCGGCCGTCCTTTGGTCGAGAAATACGGCAAATATATTAAGATCAAGATGAAGCATGTGGATATCGCGGAAGGCTGGTTCAAGAAATACGGAGCAGGTATCGTTTTTACCGCCCGTTTTATCCCGGTTATGCGCCAGGTTATCTCGATTCCGGCAGGAATGGCGAAGATGAACTTCGGCTTGTTTACGCTGCTTACGGCGCTTGCCTCCATCCCTTGGACGATATTATTTGTTCATTTGGGCAAAACATTAGGTGAGAATTGGGAAGATGTCGACCAGAAAGCCGCTCAGTACGTACAACCGGCTATTCTGATTGCTATAGCTTTACTGATTGTCTATGTGGTATACAAGTTTATTCGTTCCAGAGGCAAGTCTGTATAATAAAACGGAAAGAGGGATGAACATGAGCAGAAGCGTAGCCGACAAATTAAACAGAGGGATTAGCCCGCATCAGTTTGTTGAAGGAATGACGAAGAATAAGGAAGCATTCCAAGGCTGGTACGATAAATTTGAATGGGCAAGCGATAGCGACCGCGAATTTTTCGAATCGCTCAAAAGCCGCAATGACCTGCGCGTCTTTATTCTGATGGCGGATTGGTGCGGAGACGTAGTCCGCAATATTCCGGTTGTGTTCCGTGCGCTGGAGACGGGAGAGGTTCCGGTTGAGGTTCTTATTATGGAAGAAAATCTCGATACGATGGATCAGTTCCTCACGATGGGAGGCCGATCCGTTCCGGTTGTTATCTTAACCGATGCGGAAGGCAAGGCGATACACGGCACTTGGGGACCAAGACCAACCTACGTTCAGGAACCGATGGTGCTCTTCAAGAAAGAAAACCCGGACCGCGAAGCAGCGGACTACCAGGACAAGCTTGCGGAAACGCGGAAAGAAATTATGCGCCGTTACGGCGAAGGCACCGGTTATCACGCTTTGGTTGTACAGGAACTAAGAGCGTTGATTGAATCGGTGTAAACGGATTAGATTGGAGTATTGCGAACATGCGTATTGAAACGTTTACGCTTGGCCCGCTGCAAACCAATGCTTATCTATTGACGGAAAAAGATGAGCAAAGCGGCGAAGAGCGCGGAATTATTATCGATCCGGGAATGGGGCCGAAGCGGCTCGTAGACCGGATCGCCGGAGTTAAAGTTGAAGCGATACTGCTTACTCATGCCCACTTCGATCACATGGGCGGCGTAGAGGAAGTAAGAACAGCTGCGGGCTGTCCGGTGTACATACATGATCTTGAGGCGGATTGGCTGACGGATGCCCGCAAGAACGGCTCGATGCGGTGGTCGGACGTGACGCCGCCGCTGACGACAGGTCCTGCCGAATACGCGCTGGACGAAGGGCAGACGCTTAATTTTATCGGTCATACGTTTAAAGTGCTGCATACGCCCGGTCATTCTCCGGGCAGCGTAAGCTTCCTTTGCGGGAATGATATTTTCTCGGGAGATGTTCTGTTCCGGCAATCGGTTGGCCGGACTGATCTGCCGGGCGGCAGGGAGCGGGATTTGTTCGATTCGATTCAATTGAAGCTGTATAAGCTTCCGCCTGAAGTTAAGGTTTATCCGGGACACGGGCCCAAAACAACGATTGGCTTTGAAATGGCCAATAACCCTTACGTGAGATAATTTCTTAGACGAACCGCCGGCTGATTCTGCCGGCGGTTTGCTGCTTTTTGGGTTTCGTGTTTCCGGAAATATGGTAAAGCGGTTTCAAATCTGAGACAATATAGTTATGGCCTTTTTGTAAATGAAAAGTTTGAAGGGACGGTGCAGTTGTTTGGCAGATACTAAAGTAAAGCAAGTGGAAGAGGAAGCAACAGGCAAACGGACACCCGAGCAGGTTGCTGCCGAGAATGAACAAATTATAAAAAGCATGGCATCGCAGCTGTCGATTCCGATTACGAAAGTGAAGTCGGCCGTGGCTCTGCTGGATGAAGGCAATACGATTCCGTTTATCGCGCGATACCGGAAAGAGATGACCGGCGAGCTTGACGAGAATGATCTCCGGGCGATTGAAGAACGGCTGCAATATATGCGCAATCTGGAAGACCGCAAACGCGAAGTAATCCGTCTGATTGACGAGCAGGGCAAGCTGACCGATGAGCTTCGCCGCTCGATCGAAGGGTCGGGCAAGCTGCAGGAAGTCGAGGATCTGTACCGTCCTTACCGGCAGAAGCGCAAGACGCGCGCCAGCGTAGCGAAGGAACGCGGGTTAGAGCCGCTTGCCTTGTGGCTGTGGGCTCAGCCCCGCCAGGGCGAACCGCTTGTCGAGGCGGCTAAATATGTGAATGAAGACAAAGGCGTAGCGTCGGCAGAAGATGCACTTCAAGGCGCAATGGATATCCTGGCGGAAAATATCGCGGATGATGCAGCAATCCGTTCCTGGGTGCGGAAGCATACCTTTGACCAGGCGCTGCTTAAGACCGAAGCGAAAAACGCGGATGCCGAATCCGTCTATGAGATGTATTACAGTTATCAGGAGCCGGTCCGCAAGCTGCCGCCGCACCGCGTCTTGGCAATCAATCGCGGGGAGCGGGAAGATATTCTTCGCGTTTCGTTCGAACTTTCCGCGGAACGGATTCATGAGTTTATTCAGCGCAAAGTGCTTCGCCAGCAGACGGCGCCCGCCGTGCGCGATGTATTGGCAGCTGTTATTGAGGATGCTTACAAACGGCTCATTTCCCCTTCGATCGAGCGTGAAGTACGCGGCGAGCTGACGGAGAAAGCGGAGGAGCATGCGATCTCCATCTTCTCGGAAAATCTGCGGAACCTGCTGCTTCAGCCCCCTGTGCGCGGCAATGTGGTATTGGGCGTTGACCCGGCATACCGGACAGGCTGCAAGCTCGCTGTTATTGACGATACGGGCAAGCTGATGGAAGTAGCCGTCACTTATCCGACTCCTCCCAATAATAAGGTCGCGGAAGCGGAAAAAATCATTAACGGTCAGATTGACCGTTACGGCGTATCGCTTATCGTTATCGGCAACGGGACGGCTTCCCGCGAGACGGAGCAGTTTATTGCCGGCTTAATCGGCAAACGCAAGGCAGCGGGACAAGGCGAGCTGAAATATATTATCGTAAGCGAGGCCGGTGCAAGCGTTTATTCCGCTTCCAAGCTAGCGGCGGAGGAGTTCCCGGATCTCGACGTAGCCGAGCGCAGCGCGGTGTCGATTGCACGTCGTCTGCAGGATCCGCTCGCCGAGCTTGTAAAGATTGAGCCCAAAGCGATTGGCGTTGGGCAATACCAGCATGACGTCAGCCAGAAGCGGCTCGACGAAAGCCTTGGCGGCGTTGTTGAATCTGCCGTTAACCATGTCGGCGTAGACGTAAACACAGCATCCGCGTCGCTGCTTTCTTACGTTGCGGGCATTAATGCAACGATTGCGAAAAATATCGTGAAGTACCGCGAGGAGAACGGCAGGTTCGCAAAACGCGGCCAATTGCAGAAGGTGCCGCGGCTTGGAGCCAAATCATACGAGCAATGCATCGGCTTCCTGCGTATTCCGGAAGCGGCGAATCCGCTGGACAGCACGCCGATTCACCCGGAATCCTACGATGTTGTCGGCAAGCTGTTTGCCGAGCTTGGCCTCAAGCAGAATCAGCTTGGCACGGAGGAGCTGAAGGAGAAGCTGTCGGGAATCGATCCCGCAGCCATTGCGCCTTCGCTTGGCGTAGGAGTGCCAACCTTGAAGGATATCATCGACAGCCTGCTCCGTCCGGGGCGTGACCCGCGCGAGGAGCTGCCGCCGCCGATCTTCCATACCGATGTTCTCAATATCGAAGATTTGACACCGGGAATGGAGCTGCAAGGAACCGTACGGAACGTAATCGACTTTGGCGCCTTTATCGATATTGGCATCAAGAACGACGGCCTTGTCCATATTTCGCAGATGAGCGATAAATTCGTGAAGCATCCGATGGATGTCGTATCCGTGGGCGACAATGTCACCGTATGGGTGCTTGGCGTTGATTTGAAAAAAGGTCGGGTGTCCCTTACCATGCGCAAGCAGGCATAATTTCGGGCTTGCTGACTTCATATTTTGGACTCTATAATACAGATGTGCCTCTAAGATCCTACTAAGGAAGGAGAGGATGAACATCATTATTCAGCCCGATAACCATTCCATTCAAACGGAAAAAGAACGGTGCAGCAGCGCTCCGAATCATAAATGGTTTGGCTTGTCCCTGCAGGCGCTTGTTGTGTTATCCCGCAAACCCAATGCTTGTACCAGCGCGGAGCTTGCGGGACATATGAAGTCGGAAGCCACGATGCTGCGGCGCGTACTGGCCAAGCTCGCCAGGGAACAGCTGCTTGAGACAAGGGAAGGCCGCGACGGCGGTTACCGATTGAAGCGTGCCCCGGAGACCATCACGCTTGCCGATGTTTATTTGGCTCTGCGCGTAGGGGAGCCGTTATGCAGCGGAATGCTGGATACAACCGGCATCCATGATTTCGGTCAGGAGATGCGGGTCGCTTTTATGGAAATAACCGACGAAGTGGAACGAAGGACGCTGGAAGTGCTGCGGCAGGTTACGATTGCTCAGCTCTCCGAGAGGATTTGCACGCTCAAGCGAATGGATTTGAATAGTTAAAATGGACGGCGGAAAAAATAGTCACACTATCCCAGTTGACTTTCCGCCGTCTCGATTTTATACTGTTATCAAAACTGTTACAGATGCGAGCGTACTTACAGCATAAAAGGCCCATAAGCTTATTTGTAACTGTGTAAAATTATTCGCAGTTTAATCTGTGGTTTATTTCTCACAGTCGTCATTCTATTATGCCTTTTTTTGATTTTAACTGAGCAATCTGGCACACAGATCATTTAATTATTGGAGGGAACCAACAAATGGCTATCGAAACACAAGTTGGCAAGGATTTTACGGAAGTTCTGACATCCCGTCGTTCTGTTCGTCATTATGATTCATCGTTCAAAATCTCGGATGAAGAAATCAAAGAAATTCTCGAGCTCGCAACTAAAGCACCGTCTTCGGCAAATACGCAATCCTGGCGTTTCCTGGTAATCACGGACCAAGCGCTGAAAGATCAATTGCTCCCAATCGCGAACAACCAGCAACAGGTTGTAGACGCATCGGCCGTTGTAGTCATTCTTGGAGATCTGGAGTTCTACACCAAGCTTGGCGAAATCAACGGAGCGGCAGTTAAAGCCGGCTACATGACGGAAGAGATTGCCCAGCGCTTTACGGATCATTACACAAACCTGTTCCCTTCCATTCCTAAGGAGCGCGTGACGGAGATCGTTGCTTTTGACGCCGGTCTTGTATCGATGCAAATTATGCTTGCGGCTAAATCCAAAGGGTATGACACTGTACCGATGGGCGGTTACGACCGCGATAAGCTGAAAGCTTTCTTCGAAATTCCGGACCGTTACCTGCCGCTTCTTGTTCTGCCGATCGGCAAAGCAAAAGAGGAAGGCCGTCCAACCGTACGTCTTCCGCTCGACGATATCACGTTCTGGAACAGCGTAAAATAATTCCGGACGCAAAAACTCCCGCAGCAGCAAGCTGGCGGGAGTTTTTTTGTTAAGACTTTAATGAAGAGTTATTTCGGGACGGCTTTCGTCTTCGTTTTTTGTTGTTTGCTTGCTCCGATAGAAATACCAGCATTCATTCAGCAGTTTAATCTGCCTAAGGTCCTTCTTCTGAAAAGCGCGCATCATTTGATTGCAAAGCCATTGCGGCATTCGTATCTTCTCCTTCCGGCCATACCTGATGTACTACTACAGTATGGAGAAGGGCGAATGTCCGTGCAGGTCCATTTTTAGACTTCTTCATCCTCGTACCATTGTTCAAGCTGGGCTTGCAGGGCGCGAATCTCGGTGAGCAGGGCAATCAGCGGGTAAGCCGATTCCTTAACGGCTGCGAAATCGCGTTCCAGCTCATTAATGTAGTCCAGACCGGAGACGATCCGGATCGAGCTGTCATGCAGCTCGACATTGTCGCATTCCGCGACCGCGTACGGCAGCTGAGGCACGTGGTCGGCGGTAAGCTTGTCAATCTCTTTATGAAGGCGCAGGTTCAGCGCGCTGAGCTGGTAAGCATGGGTTTCCGGCATCTCGACAAAGAAAATTGGGCTGCTGCCGTTCATAAGGACGTAACGCATTGTAGGCATGGTGAAAATACTCCCCTCGTAGGCCATCTATAATGATTTCTACTTGACAGTGTAGCGTATGAACGCTTTAAAATTCAAGTACTGGGGGAGAATACTATGACCATGAAAATGACAGACAGCCAGCTGCAGCAGTGGGTTGAGCGCGTATCGCTCGAAAGCTTTGGACGACCTTTCATCCATCAGGCAACCTTTAACGGGCGTTTAAAGGCAACGGGAGGGCGTTATTTCACGAAATCGCATAACATCGACATCAGTCCTCATCAGTTAGAAGCGTTTGGCGAAGAAGAAACCGAAAAAATTATTAAGCATGAGCTTTGCCATTATCATCTTCATATGATGAAGAGAGGGTACCAGCACAGGGATGAGGATTTCAAAAAATTGCTCGCTTACGTCGGCGGTTCCCGTTACTGCAAATCGCTGCCGGAGAGGGCGGCAAAGGCGCCAGCCCCTTACAAATACAAGCTTGTTTGCCGCAGCTGCGGCACCGAATATCCGCGTAAAAGAAGGCTTGATCCGGCCCGCTATGCATGCGGAAAATGTCGTGGAAAACTTTTTTTAAAAAACGCTTGACCTTCTGAAATGACCGTGATATATTATTACTTGTCGCCGCGGTAAACAAGCGGTTGAAACGAGAAAGAAAAGCAAGTGATTTGAATGTATTCCCTGATAGCTCAGTTGGTAGAGCACTCGACTGTTAATCGAGTTGTCACAGGTTCGAGTCCTGTTCGGGGAGCCATGGAGAGATACCCAAGTGGCTCAAGGGGACCCTCTGCTAAGGGGTTAGACTGCGTAAGTGGTGCGAGGGTTCGAATCCCTCTCTCTCCGCCATAATTTTCTTGGTGGACAAGTCGCTCGAGAGAGATGACGATAGCAACAACAAGTAAGCAAGGCCCGTTGGTCAAGGGGTTAAGACACCTCCCTTTCACGGAGGTAACAGGGGTTCGAATCCCCTACGGGTCACCATTTCCTTTAATGTAGCGGCTCTCGAGAGTTCGTTTTACAGCATGAGAGCCATTAGCTCAGTTGGTAGAGCACCTGACTTTTAATCAGGGTGTCGAAGGTTCGAGTCCTTCATGGCTCACCATTTACTTCTCCCTCGAAGTGATGGTATGAAGGGAATGAAATTAAATTGTGCGGTAGTGGTGGAATGGCAGACACGCTATCTTGAGGGGGTAGTGGGCGTACGCCCGTGGAGGTTCGAGTCCTCTCTACCGCACCATAACTTAAAAGTTCAATCCCTTACATCTGTAAGGGATTTTTTTATGTTTTCTTTTTGAATTCGGATTTGTCTTTTGGTCTTTTGGAACAAGCGCGGCTATAATGAAAAGAATAAGCCATATATAATGGAATTTGCCGGGTGATAAGGAAAGTCCGAACGAGGAGTGATAAATCGCATGATTAAAGTGCTTGTCGTAGATGATGAAGTCAGTATCTCCAGCGCGATAGCTTATGCGCTGCAGCGTGAAGGATTTACGGTTGAGACAGCCGGTGACGGGCTGGAGGCGCTTGAAAAGGTTGCTGCTTTTAAGCCGGATGTTATGGTGCTTGATGTCATGATGCCCAAAATGAACGGCTACGAGGTATGCCGGAAGCTGGATGCGGGCAACAAACCTGCCATTATGCTGCTTACCGTTAAAAACGATATCGTAGATAAAGTACTTGGGCTCGAGCTTGGCGCCGATGATTACATGACCAAGCCGTTTGATATCCGGGAAGTGGTGGCCCGCGTGAAAGCTCTTCACAGAAGGCGCCAGATTGAAGCGCCGGAACAGGATCCGGATAAAGAGGGCAAATTGGAGCTTGGCGGCATCGTGATTGAATTGTTAAGCCGCACGGTCAGGGTTGACGGAGAGATCTGCGACCTTACGCCAAAGGAATTCGATTTGCTGGCGCTGCTGGCGAAGCATCCGGACCGGGTATATTCCAGGGAAGCGCTGCTTGAGCAGGTGTGGGAGATGGATTTTGCCGGCGGTACCCGTACCGTGGATATTCACGTGCAAAGGCTTCGCAAGAAGCTTGGCGAATGGCAGGGCTTAATACAAACGGTTTACGGGATCGGCTATAAAAGCACGAGGACAAACGGATGACCCGAGCTGCCGGTTCCCGGCATAGGTTCAGGATTGGCTTAAAGGATAAAATTACCATTTTTCTCGCTTTGCTGCTCGCTTTCGTGGTGGTGCTGCTAAGCACGCTTGTGCTGGCGGGTATCCGCGAGGATCAGCAGAGGAGGATGGAGCAAAGCTTCTCCCAGCTGGCGAATTCGGCGAATCTTCGTGTACGCGAGGAGTATTTGACCGGTGAGCGGGTATCCCCGGACGAATTTATGGAGCGCAACGGGCAGAGCTTGGCGGTAGATCTTGGCGGACAAAGCGGCATGGCGGTGACGTTGTACAGCGCTGACGGGCAATTCGCCGGGACATCGCTGCCGGTACAGCCGGTGACCGACGTGAAGGATGCGCTTGCCCATACCGCCCAAGGGCAGGAGGCCTATATTACGCTAGGCAATCAGGTGTTGTATCTGGCACCGCTTTATAATGCCGATCAATTTCTAGGCAGCGTACAGTTTCATGGTTCGCTCCAGGATCAGAAAATGTTTTACCGCCATATTCGCGATTTGTTTATCGGGACGGGGGCTGCCGTGCTGGCAGCCGGTCTCCTGCTTGGTTATTTGTACGTCTGGAGGCAAGCTTTTATCCTTGGCAAGCTGAATCAGGCAGCCAAGGATATTGGGGAAGGCCGGTATCTGGACAAGCCTCCCGTTCGCAGGCGGGATGAGATCGGCGAGCTTGCGGAAGGCATTTATGACATGAGCGGCAGTATCTCTTCTTATGTCGACGAATTAAACGAAGAGAAGCAGAAGCTGCTCACGGCAATCAAGCGGCTGCAGGAGCTGGAGCAGCAGCAAAAGCAGTTTATCGGTAATATCAGCCACGAGCTGAAAACGCCATTAACTTCCATCCTGGCATATTCGGATCTGCTTGGCATGTATAGCGATGACCCGGTTTTGCTGCAAAATGCCCGTACCCAGATCAGCAAGGAAGCGGAGCGGTTGTATGCGCTCATCGAGAAGGCGCTCCAGCTTTCTTCGATGGATATTTACGATTTCGAGACCAATGCCTCTCGGTTCCAGGTGAAGCCGCTGCTCGAGGAGGCGCTAAGCCGTCTGCAGATGAAGGCGGAAAAACAAAAGATCTCGCTTTCTTCCGAGTTAAAGGATGATCTCGTATGGGCGGATCAGGATAACCTCATGCATATGGTTACGAATTTGCTCAGCAACGCGATAAAATATAATCGCCCCGGCGGATGGGTTCGGCTTGCCAATCATTCCGAAACGGAAGCCTCCGGCGAGCGGCGTGTCATAATCGAGGTCGTGGACAGCGGTATCGGCATACCGGAAGAGGTTCAGAACCGGATCTTCGACCCGTTCTTTACCGTTAGCGACGACCGGTCCCGGGAAACCGGCGGTACAGGGCTAGGCTTAGCTTTGGTAAGGAGCTTGGCCGAGAAGCAGCACGGCACCGTCAAGCTGGCCGAATCAGGACCTAACGGATCCCGATTCGTCATCTCTCTGCCTGGTGAGCCGGCAGCCATAGAATTAGAGCCGCGAGAAGAGTAAAAACAAGCCTGGACATTGCATGGTCCGGGCTGTTTTTTAAATTGGGCATTCTAATAAAAAGTTGTTACAACTTGGATACAATTCAGATATGTTTTCGACATAGAGGCCTTCTATACTTATGGAAATTGGTAAATATCCGGGGGGATAACGATGAAACAGATCATGAAAATAGGCGCCGTGTTGTCGCTCGCAGCCGCACTTGCTGCGTGTTCCTCTGTTCAAAGCGGTAATCCATCGAATAACAGCAATAATTCAAATAAACATGGGGAATTAACGGTTGTCAAAAACCCAGAGAAGAAACCAACCCAGGAAGTTATGGTAGAGCGGATTCATCGCTTTGAGGGTGCAAGCATGGATAAATGGCTGTCCGACGATCTGGTTCAGCTCATGTACACCAAGCTTGTCAAACAGGCTACGGCTACGGAAGAAGCAAAATTTGAATACCATACCGCAAGCGTTGATTTAAGCAACAACGAGCAGAAATCGGCCGAAGAACCGGTGAAGAACATTCAATCAATCCAGAAGGAACAGCCGTCTCCCGACGGCAAGTATGTATTCATTCAGCAGTGGAAGGATAAGTATACGGCACGCAATTTTATCAAGGAAATCAGCACCGGGACGATGACTGAAATCAAGGGCAGCAATTACTTGGAGAACGGCGGCTGGCTGAACGATACGACGTATGTTCTAGCCGCGGGCTCGATGAGCGGGCTTGGCGATATCCGTCAAATAACGGTGGATGGAACGGTGACATTGCTAAAGCTTGAGGATCCGGCAATGGGTGATCAATATTTTACCAATTTTGGAGTTGGTCAAGGTCGTATTTATTATACGGATAACATTCAGACTTTGAAACAATTTACGCCCGATAATCCGAAGCCAACCGAACTGGTCAAACATGCGATAACATTCCAGGTATCGCCGGATGGCAAGCATCTTGCGGTGGAAATCCAGAAGCAAGCCGGGAAGGCGGGCAGCGAGCTCCGTATTTTCGACTCGAACGGAAGCGCGGAAGGGCTCTCCATAGCAAAAGGAGATTTGATTCCGTATATCGCTTGGTCTCCTGATTCCTCGAAGCTGGCGGCTGCGCTGTATACCGAGAATCAGAGCGGAATGAACGGCGTTTATATTTTCGACTCGGCAACCGGCAAGGTTTCGCCGATTGGCCCAAGCTATTTTCCGCAATATCCGTTAAGCTGGAATCCTTCGGGTACGCGGCTTGGCGTGACGGTCGCCGATAAGGAAAGCATGCCCGTGACGCACATTATTGATTTTCAATGAGAATATCCATGAGCAATCCGGATCAGGCGATCCGGATTTTTTTGTGCCCATTTGCTTGGATGAAAGGTTATGAAGGAGAGAGCGGATGAAAATTGTTTACAGGTTCGTTACAAGCCCGAAATTTTTTGGAGATATCAACGTTCTATACTGAAGTCAGTAAGGAGCTTCAAACAAAATAAAACAGGTTATAAAAAGACAGAGAAAAAAGGTTAGAAGTTCGGAAATAAAAAAACAAATTATACTTCAAAGGAGATCATTAAAATGAACAAAAACGTGAAAAGAACGGTCGCAACCATGATGATCGCGGGCATGACGGTATCCGGAGCAGCCGGCGTATACGCTGGCACAAACATGGAAAAAATCAGCGCGTTCCTGAACCACAGCATCGGGTTTAAAATCAACGGCAGCACGTATATTCCGAAAGACGAGAACGGCAAAACGCTTGCGCCAATTACTTATCATGACACGACTTACCTTCCGGTTCGCGCGCTTTCGAACGCACTGAACACGCCAATCCAGTACGACAGCAAAACCAATACGATCTATATCGGTACAAGCACTACGGATCAATGGGTACTGGCCAATTATTCCGCAGCACAGCTCGACGAGATTAAAAAAGCATTCGCCGGCTTTGAAGGGTTCGAAACGGCTTACGCTCCGCAAATCCTGATTAAAGGCGACGCTCTGCAAAAAGTAGCGGCAACGGCTGACGGCGTAAACCTTACCTTCAAGAATATGACGGTAAACGTATCGCCGCGCGATTACTCCTTCGAATACGACGGAACAAACGTAACGCTGTCCAATGGCGCTAAGGCAAAATGGTACAACGTAAACGGGACTGACATGCTTACCGTAAAAGTAGATGACCGTTACGTAACGGTTAGCTCGCCAAGCAAAGCCTTGAGCAAAGCGCAAGCGGAAAAAGTAGCAGCTACCGTAACTAGCGTTGGCGCCGTGCAATCCGATATGGCCGCCGTAACGTACACGGCCGCTCAACTGGATGAAATGAAAAAAGCGTTTGCCAACTTTGACGGATTCGAAGCGGCATACGCGCCGCAAGTAACGGTTAAAGGCGATGCGCTGCAAAAAACGGCAGCTACCGCTGACGGCGTAAACCTTCTCTTCAAAAACATGACGGTAAACGTATCGCCGCGCGATTACTCCTTCGAATACGACGGCACGAACGTAACGCTGTCTAACGGAGCGAAAGCGAAATGGTACAACGTAAACGGCACGGACATGCTGACCGTGAAAGTAGATGACCGTTACGTAACGGTTAGCTCGCCGGACAAAACGCTGACCAAAGCGCAAGCGGAAAAAGTAGCGGTTAGCGTAGCTAAAGTTGGCGCTGCCCAAACCGATCTGGCAACCGTAACGTATACGGAGGCTCAAATTAAAGCCATTAAAGACGAATTTGCCAAATTCGACGGCTTCACGGCGGCTTATGCCCCAACAAAAATGGCGAAAGACGACGCGTTCCAAAAAGTAGCGAGCGGTGATTCCGTCATCTTCTGGTTCAAACACATGAACGTTCAAATCTCGCCGCGCGACTATTCGTACGGTTATGACAGCACGGCGGTAACACTGGCAAACGGCGTAAAAGCGAAATGGTTTGCACCAAGCGGCACCGCTATGCTGAGCTTCCAAATCGACGACCGCTACGTGACAATCAGCTCGGCGGATAACAGCCTGACTAAGGCTCAAATCGAGCAAATCGCAACAGGCGTAGCGAAACTGAAATAAGCTTTTCTTTCTGCACTCCCCGCGCGGCTTCCCAGCTGTGCGGGGAGTTTTTTTGTCCCCAAAAATAACGGTAAGGCTTGGACAAAAAGGTTTACAGCTTCGTTACAAGCTCGAAACGGTTTCGAGATAACGCGAATCTATACTGAAGTCTGTAAAGAGCTTCAAACAAAAAACAAATTCAACCTTAAAGGAGATTATAAAAATGAACAAAAGCATGAAAAGAACAGTCGCAACGATGATGATCGCAGGCATGACGGTATCGGGAGCAGCCGGTGCGTTCGCCGGAACAAACATGGAGAAAATCAGCGCGTTCCTGAACCACGGAATCGGCTTTAAAATCAATGGCAGCACATATATTCCTAAGGATGAAAACGGCAATAAGCTTTCGCCAATCACGTATCATGACACGACTTATTTGCCGGTTCGCGCATTGTCCAACGCATTGAATACGCCAATCCAATACGACAACAAAACAAACACCATCTACATCGGCACAAGCACAACCGATCAATGGGTACTGACGAACTACACGGCTGCCCAGCTTGATCAGATCGTAAAAGCATTTGCCGGCTTTGACGGCTTCGAAGAGGCATACGCTCCTCAAATGATGATTAAAGGCGATGCGCTGCAAAAGGTATCGGCGAAAAGCGATGGCGTAAACCTGCTCTTCACCAATATGGCTGTTAACGTCTCGCCGCGCGATTACTCGCATGACTACGACGGCACAAACGTAACACTGTCTAACGGCGCGACAGCTAAATGGTACAAAGTAAGCGGCAAAGACATGCTGACCGTAAAAGTAGACGACCGTTACGTGACGGTCAGCTCGCCTAACGGGAAGCTGAACAAATCCCAGGTAGAAAAAGCGGCGGCAAGCGTAACGAAGGTAGGCGTTGCTCAATCCGATCTGGTAAAGGTTTTGTATACGGCAGTGCAGCTTGATGAGCTCAAAAAAGCTTTTGCCGGCTTTGACGGCTTCGAAGCCGCTTATGCCCCGCAAATGATGGTTAAAGGCGATGTTCTGAAGAAAACCGCAGCAACCGAGGACGGCGTAAACATCATTTTCGAAAATATGACGGTAAACGTGTCGCCGCGTGACTACTCCTTCAAATACGACGGTACGAATGTAACGCTGTCTAACGGTGCAAAAGCGAAATGGTACACGGTAAATGGTACAGACATGCTAACGCTAAAAGTAGATGACCGTTACGTTACGTTGAGCTCGCCAAACGCTAATCTGACTCATGCACGCTTGGAAAAAGTAGCCGTTAACGTTACAAAAGTAGGCGCTGCCCAATCCGATCTGGCAAAAGTAACGTATACGGCAGCTCAAACAAACGCGATTAAAGACGAGTTTGCGAAGTTCGACGGCTTTGAAACGGCATACGCTCCAACACTGATGACCAAAAACGATGCTTTCCAAAAGGTTGCCGGCGGAGATTCCGTTAACTTCTTGTTCAAGCACATGAACGTTCAAATTTCGCCGCGCGAATACTCGGTTGGTTACGACAGCACAGCCGTAACGCTGCCAAACGGGGTAAAAGCAAAATGGTTCACGCCAAGCAAAACCGCTATGCTGAGCTTCCAAATCGACGACCGTTACGTTACCGTCAGCTCTGCGGATAACAGCCTTTCTAAGGCTCAAATCGAGCAGATCGCAACAGGCGTAGCGAAATTGAAATAAGCACCATTCGTAAACTCCCCGTGCGGCCTTCGTTGGGTGCTCGGGGAGTTTTTTATTTTGATTCCCTGTCCGAGAATGTTTGCAGTTTCGTTACAATCCGGAAACGCTTTGGAGATAACGGCTTCATATACTAAGACAGTAAAGAATGAATTAATCGCGTTTCTAGGAGGAATACGCAGTGAAATGGAAATGGATTTCCGCCTTGCTTGCTATCGCGTTCGTAATCGCTTGGCCGGTGCCGACCAACCAGCTTGACGCTGCTACCAACGGCGCCGCACATTATAAGAATAAAGTTATTGTCCTCATGTATCATCATATTGATGCAACGGAGAGCGAGGCAACGATATCACCTAGCCGTTTCGGCACGCAAATGAAGATTTTGAAGGATAACGGCTACCATGTCATCAGCATCGAGCAGTTCGCGGACTTCATGCGCGGCAAAGGAAAGGTGCCCGATAATGCCGTTGTTATCACGTTTGACGACGGATATGAGAGCTTTGACCAATACGCCGTTCCGATTATGAAAAAATACAATTTTACCGCAGCCCATTTCATCATTGGCGCAAGCAGCGACAAGCAGAACGTACACACCAAGCATATGACCTGGGAAACCATGCGCAAGCTTAAAGCGGAAGGCTTCAGCTTCTACAGCCATACGTATAACCAACATGATTATGCCCCGCTTGATGAAAAAGGTCATAAAACCGGACCAAAGCTGAGCAATCCGATTTATCTGCCTGACAAAGGCCGGGTAGAGACGAACGCGGAATATAAAGCCCGAATAGAAGCCGATGCACGGCTGGAGGAGAAACGGCTGAAGGAGGAGCTGGGCAATACGCATCAATTTATCGCTTTCCCGTATGGCGTGTTTAACAAGACGGCTAAGCAGATTGAGAAAAACGCGGGCGTTACCCTATTTTTCACCACGCACCCCGGCATTAACAAGCCAGGATCCGATGAGGTATTCCGCCTCAATGCAGGAACACCAACGCTGACGGGCAGCAAATTTCTGGGGATGCTGAAGAGATACGGTTAAGACTGTATAATAAAGGAGGAATCTATTGCAGATCATTGGAGAACTGGGAGGGCTTATTCGTGAAATTAGTCAATTTCAAGGAAAAGGCGGCAGCTTCTGCTTACCGTTTGGGCGTACGTTCGGATAAAGGCATCCTTGATGCCGGCCATGTCACCTTAAACGACTTATTGCAGGGCGGAGAGGCGGAATTAAGCAAGCTCCGGCAATACGTTGAAGAATCCAAGGAACGGCAAGAACGTTTTGTGGATGAGTCGGAGATTGTTTTTGGACCATCCGTGCCGGAGCCGGGGAAAATCATTTGTATCGGACTTAATTACAGGAAGCATGCGGAAGAGACGAATATGCCGCTGCCGGAATACCCTATTCTGTTCAGCAAATTCAGTAACGCGCTTGCCGCGCATGGCGAAGATGTACCGCTGCCTCGGTCGACGCAAAAGGTTGATTACGAAGCAGAGCTTGCGATCGTCATTGGACAAACGGCGAAAAACGTATCGGTTGACGAAGCGCTCGATTACGTATTTGGTTACAGTGCGTCAAACGATCTGTCAGCCCGGGATCTTCAGACCCGGACAAGCCAGTGGCTGGCTGGCAAGTCCTGCGATAAATTCGCTCCGGTAGGTCCCTACCTCGTATCCAAGGATGAAGTAGGCGATCCCAATGCTTTGCGGATCAGCTGCACGGTAAACGGAGAGGTCCGGCAGGACTCGAATACGTCGGATATGATTTTTAACTGCAAGGAAATCGTCAGCTATATTTCGCAATGCATGACGTTATCACCCGGAGACATTATTCTGACTGGCACGCCGGAAGGCGTCGTGATGGGTTATCCGCCGGAGAAGCAGGTGTATCTCCAAGACGGAGATGTCGTCACGATCGAGATCGAAAAGCTAGGCGCGCTAACGAACCGTATGGTTGCGGAAGCTTAATCGAACATTGTAAAAAGAAAGCCGTCTTGGCCTGAGGTTCAGGCTAAGACGGCTTTCCGCGCATCAGCTTGCTTAATTTCTCTTCCGTATCGCTGTCCGGAGCAGGGGTGTAAACGCTGCAGCGAAGATCCGATCCGCCCTGCAGCTGCAAGGATGTCAGATGGAAGAGCATCTTCCCCGCTTTGGCATGCCGGAATTCCAAGACAACCTCTGGCGCCGTCCGTACCTCGCTATGCTCCCATAGCTCCTGAAAGTCCGGATGCAGCCCCGTCATTTCCTTCAGAAATTGATCATACCAGTTATCCTCTACATATTGGCCGTAATAAGCCCGGAAGATTGACAGAAATCCGCTTGCGAACTGCTTCCAGTTGACGGCAAGGCGGCGCAGCTCTTTCCGCGTGAACAAGAGGCGAATCATATTCCGCTCCTGCTCGGGGATCTGGGCAAAGTCTACAAAGACATGGGCGGCTGCTTCGTTCCAGCCTACAATCTGACAGCGGCGGTCCGAGATGATGGATGGACATTGCCTAAGCTCCTGCAGGATTTTGCGCAGGGGCGGACTAACCGCATCCGACGAGTAAGCGGGCATTTCGGCCGTGATGGACGGACCGGCTCCGGGCTCAATCGCTAGACCGTACAAATAATTGCGTTCGTCATGAGTCAAACGCAAGGCGGACGCAATCGCATCCAGCACATTCGGCGAAGCTTGAATATCCCGTCCTTGCTCCAGCCAGGTATACCAGGTGGTGCTTACGCCGGCAAGCGCCGCCACCTCTTCGCGTCTGAGGCCAGGCGTTCTTCTCCGGCTGCCAGGAGGGAAACCAACCTCCTCGGGCGTGAGCTTGGCCCGTTGGTTTTTCAGAAAACTCGAAAGCGCGGTGAGCCGTGTTTTGTTATTCATATTGAGCAGTACCTCCAAATGGTGATCCTGTTACTCATTATACTAGGATAAACGACAACTTGTAATAGGATACTTCATGTGGCAACATGATTTAATATCAGGTACTAATTTTGAGGTGTGAACATACATTAAGCGAATGCTTACGAGGCAAGAATCATCATGAATAGCGAACACCGCAATTCGGGTGATAATTCTTTTTAGGAGCTGATCTCTATGGAACGAGTAGTTGTTACGGGAATGGGCGTTATTTCGCCGCTTGGACAATCGGTTGATGAAATGTGGTCCCGGATGAAGCGGGGAGAGTCGGGTATTTCCAGCATAGATGCTTTCGATACGGCAAGGCTGAAAACGAAAATCGCGGGAACCGTTAAGGATTTTGATCCGGAAGCGTTGTTTGGCCGCAAGGAAGCAAGAAAGATGGACCGTTTCGTGCAGTTCGCGGTTGCCGCCGCGGATCAGGCGATAACAGATTCCGGACTTAAGCTGGATGTGGTGGATCGCGATCGCGTCGGCGTTTATGTCGGTTCGGGGATTGGCGGATTAAGCACGCTGATGGAGCAGGACGAAATTTTACGCACCCGCGGTCCCGAGCGCGTAAGCCCGATGCTGGTGCCAATGATGATCGCTAATATGGCGGCAGCTTCAATCAGTATCAGGTACCAATTAACCGGTCCTACGCTTGCGCCGGTTACGGCTTGCTCCATCGGAAATACCGCCATTGGCGAAGCGATGCGGCTTATCCGCCTCGGTATAGCGGATGTGGTTATCGCGGGCGGCGCAGAGGCAACGGTTAATGAACTGTCGCTTGCCAGCTTTGGCAACGCGCAGGCTATATCTTCCCGCAACGAGGAGCCAACGAAGGCCAGCCGGCCTTTCGACCGGAGCCGTGACGGATTCGTCATGTCGGAGGGAGCGGGTATCGTTGTGCTTGAGTCTCTGGCTCATGCGAAGAAGCGGGAAGCACAGATTTACGGCGAGGTGTTGGGTTACGGGGCAAGCTCGGATGCCTATCACATTGTTGCCACCCATCCGGAAGGAACCGGGGCGTACACCGCTATGAGGACAGCCCTTACGGATGCGGGTATCCGTCCGGACGAAGTGGATATCATAAGCGCGCATGCTACAAGCACGGGTCTCGGGGACCGCTCGGAAGGCCAGGCCATAACCCGTTTGTTCGGCGAAGGGGAGAGCCGGATTGCGGTAACGGCGAACAAATCGATGCTGGGCCATATGCTGGGAGCGGCAGGCGGCGTTGAAGCGATTGCCCTTATTCAGAGCCTGCGCGAAGGGATCGTGCCGCCAACCATCAACCTGGAACAGCTTGATCCGGATTGCGGACTGACGAATGTTCATGCGACAGCCCAGCCTGCTCCGCTTCGCATCGGGCTTTCCAATTCATTCGGCTTCGGCGGACATAACGCCGTCATCGTGCTTAGCCGTTTCGAGGGCTGACGAATAGCCGTAACGGGCTAACGATTTCTGCGCCGCTTCGCGCATCCGGAACTTCATATAGGGATGATCCGTTACGCGGACGCGCAGACCGAGAAACCGGAGCTTGGACAGCACGTATTCCGTCTCGTCGCCAAGAAAAGTCAGCTTGATCGTATACGTATCGGATAATTCATCGTATTGAACCTGCTTGTCAAAGCAGGAGAAAGCATACAAAATCCGGGATAGCTCCTTGTTATATTCCGGAATAATCTCAATCGTGGCGTGCTGCATCCGCTTTTCCAGCTGCTGGGCTAGCGTTGCAGCCGCCTGATTGAAAAATTCCCCGCTTAGCGGCATTTCTACCACGCTATGAATACTCCGCAGTCTCGTTGTCATCAGGGAGCGCGTTCTCCGGTTGTACCAGAGCAAATACCATTCGCGCTTTACCATCGAATACTCGAGTTTATATGGTACACCGGTTTGGCTGGGAAGGAGGAAGCCATCCTTCCGCGTATGGCGCAGCTGCATGCCCGATTTCTTCACAATCATCTGCCTAAGCGTTCTCAGCAGCGGGTGGTAGAGAGAGGGGACTGCGCTGCCCGCTTTTTCAACAATAACGGACCGCAGCGAATCGTTGCGTTCATCCGAGCCGCCAAGGCATTGCCGGAGTTTATCCAGCGTATCCGGCGATAGGGCAGCCGCCGCCTCCGGATGCTCCAGCATCATCAGAAGCCAGCGGCGTTCCTGAGCCGTAACCGCAAGGGCGCCATGCTCCTCAAGCTGTGCCATCATCCGGTAATTGAATATTTTTTCGAACAGGTTCATAGTATTCCGCCAGCTCCTTCCATTCCTTGATAAACTCCCGCCTTAAAGACACGGGCTCAAGCACCTCGCAGCTAGATCCAAAGCTGCGCAGCCAAGGCTTGATCTCCTGCGTGCCGTTCACCGTAATCTCGAACAGGAATGAAGCTTCATCTTCGTCCGTCAATACGCCCCATTGCCCCTGCAGCTGCACACGGTCTTTAATAAAGTTTCTTTTTGCGCCTTCCGGATTAAAAAATCTGACCTTTACCGTGACAGGTCTGCCCAAATCGACAAGCCAGCTGAAGCTTGTATTGCGCTCTAATGCAGCCAGCTTTGCCGCATGCTCGTCTTCCGTTACAACTCCGCTTTCCACAAGCTGCGTGATGCCTTCCATCCGAAAAATCGCGACTTGGGACCGGCCCGAGCTATAGCCAAGCAAATACCATCTTCCGTATTGATGATCGTAAGCGACCTTAAGCGGCAGCATCTCGATGAGACGGCCTTCGGATGGCCTGACGAACATCGGATTCGTGTTTTTGGAATGATAGCTTTGGTTCGATTTGGGCGTGAAGTAGTGGAAGTTTAGCTTCCGTCTGGACTCAATCGCCTGCATGATCGTGTATAGATGCGCTTCGTCAAGAATACGCGAATGATAATGGTATTTGTATAAGAAGAGGTCGCTGGCACCGTCCGGCAGCTGCCGCCGCTTCATCGCTTTTTTCAAGCTGTCGCGCAGCAGATAACCCTGGACGGAAGGAACCTGCGTATTCGCCATCACGTCCACAAAAGCATACAGATCCGACAGCTCCTCGTCGGAGAGCATGCTTACGAAATCATTGTGGGCCGTATATTTCTGCGGTCTTCCGCCCGGAAGCCGGCGGATGACGCCGGCCTGCTCCAAATACTTGAGATCGGAGCGGATGGTTTTCTCGTCCGGCAGCGCTAGCTCCTCCGGCATTCCTTCGCAGCATAGATCAAGCAGCTCCAGCGGTGTCAGCGCTTGCTCCTGAAGGGAAGCGATAAGCAGAGATAAGCGGTAGCTTTCGGATTCCTTGAGCGATTTGGAGCGGAACAGGAAGAGCAGCAGGGGGTCCGCCGATTCGTAATAGCTTGTTCGAAGCATATCCGCCATCGCTTTGTTTTGCTCGTCGGCTTGCTGAACGGATCCGGCAATGTCCTTGAGGCGCCGGATGGTCTTGTCGAAGGTATGTACGGAGATGCCAAGCCGATCGGCGAATTGCTGCCGGCTATAGGCGCCGCTTGTCAGCACGAGCATCCTCAGAAACTGGATTTCTTTATCGAAGCTTTCTTTTGCCACGGTTCATAAGCCCCTTTCATTGTCGAAGAGGTAGTTGCCTTTATTGTAACTTGGGCCGGTAAAAGAGGATAGGTGGCAATTTATTTTATGGCAGGTACTTCATGCGGCGTACGTTGGATTTGATCAGGATCTGATCCCGTTTATTTGAAGTGCCGCTGTGGCCAACGTTGTACAAATTGCAGCATAATCGTGTGATCTAGCCCAGTAATCCATAATATCCTGCACGGAATGCAGGATATCAGAGAAAATGAGCTCAAATCGCCCCTTATCGGCGCAGTATCCTGCATTCTGTGCAATAAAATGCGTCCGTCGTCGCTCAAATGGTCCAATATGCTGCATTTCGTGCAACGTTAGCCTAAGCAGCTTAACAAGACGGAGATCTGCGTCAATACGATGCTTTCGAAGTAACTTTGAATAGAAAAAGAAATGTACTTTTTCTATTCAAAGTTTGCTTCGCCATACTTTTACCATGTTCCGGGAACGGGATGTCGAAGATAATGAGGATGTAAAGCAACGGCCGGGCCGAACCGGGCAGGGATTTCGGCAGGATTCCCGCAGTGCCGGTACAGTCTTTGTACGCGGTATGCTGTCGGACTTGGTACGTACTTTGCGCCAAGTGGAGGTTCGAATCCTCCATCGTCCTCACGGAGACGATCATGGTAGAGCTTAACTCGACTGCAAATCGAGTCCAATCCAATTATTCAAGTTGCTTTGGGAAAATGCTCAGCAGGCTTATACAGCTGCACCGTACGCCGCAGCTCTGCAGTCCGCGGATACCGGACGGGAAGAAGCCTGCGCGAAAAGCCGCTGCCAAATGCACCGCAGGCAGACCGGGAGCAAGAAGAGTCTGCTGCGCTGCCGGAGGAGCAGGCTGGCTGGCAGGTATGATGCCGTTCTTAAGCGGGTCTCCGCCGCGGGTACGGGAGCATTTTCGCCAAACAACGCTAAATTAAAGGAGGTTATATACCTATGACTACATATATAAACAAAATTACGATTCAAAACGATCAACGCGGGCTGCTGTTTAAGGACGGAAGCTATGTAAAGCTGCTGGGACCTGGCAAACACCGCTTTCCATTGTTCTCGAAAACGACGGTAACGGTCATGGATATCACCAAGCCGTTTATGGTGCCGGGCAAGGAACTTGCCTTGTTCCTGCATGACGACAAGCTGCTTGAGGAGCTCCATGTCGTTAACGTTGCCGATGACGAATACGTGCTTCACTACGAGGACGGCAGGTGCGGCAGCGTGTTAAAAGCCGGCAAGCATGCGTACTGGAAATCGGCCATCAAGCATACGTTCAACCGATTAAGTACGCGGAGCCTCGAGCTGCCTGCTTCCTTAAACGCAGCTGACTTGATGAAGCTGAACGGCTTGTACCACACGTTTGAAGTTGCCGGGCACGAGAAGGGCTTCCTGTTCTATGATAACATGCTGCAGCGCGAGCTTGGTCCGGGCAAATACCGGTTCCGGCGCACGCCGGTTTCGGTTATCGTGCAGACGATGGATATGCGCCGGCAGCAGCTCGACCTGATCGGACAGGAAATGATGACGGAAGATAAAGTGACGCTTCGCCTTAATTTCGTCAGCCAATACGTACTTCATAATCCATTGAAGGCACTGCAGATCAAGGGCTTTGAAGAGCAGCTCTACATCCAGCTTCAATTAATTTTGCGGGAATACGTAGGGACGATGAAGCTTGATGAGCTGCTTCGCACGAAGCAGGAGATTGGCGCTTTCGTGCTCGAACGATTGGCGGCACGGAGCGGGGAGTATGGAGTATCGTTCCTGAACGCCGGCGTGAAGGATATCATCTTGCCGGGCGAAGTTAAAGACATCATGAACACCGTGCTTCTGGCCGAGAAAAAAGCGCAAGCTAACCTCATCACCCGCCGGGAAGAGACGGCTTCCACGAGAAGCCTTCTAAATACGGCAAAGCTGATGGACGAGAACGCCACGCTGTACCGCTTGAAGGAGCTTGAGTTCCTGGAAAAAATTTGCGATAACGTCGGCAGCGTATCGCTCACGGGCGGCGGCAATCTGGTCGAGCAGTTAAACCAGCTTCTTGGCGGCAAACGTTTAGGATAGGGAGGGACAACCATGATGGATGAACAATACCTGTTGAAAATAGAAGCCGAGCTGGCGCGTATGGAAGCGGAAGAAAATATCCGCATCCTGTACGCCTGCGAGTCCGGATCCAGAGCTTGGGGTTTCCCGTCGAAGGACAGCGATTACGATGTCCGCTTCCTGTACGTACGGCCGGTGGAATGGTATCTGTCGATCCGCGAGCGCCGGGACGTGATTGAACGCCCGATCAGCGGGATGCTGGACATTAACGGCTGGGATCTCCGCAAAGCGCTGGCGCTGTTTAATAAGTCCAACCCTCCACTGCTGGAGTGGCTGCAATCGCCAATGAAGTACAGGGAGCCTTATTCCACCGCCGAGCGTATCCGCACCTTGTCAGGCGCTACTTTTTCGCCTAAGTCCTGCATGTACCATTATCTTCATATGGCCGAGGGCAACTACCGCGAATATTTGCAGGGCGAGACGGTACGGGCGAAAAAATATTTTTACGTACTCCGTCCCTTGCTGGCTTGCGGCTGGATTGAGAAATATAACGCGATGCCGCCGATGCTCTTCGAGGAGCTTGTTGAAGATTTAATTCCTGCCGATAGTGTGCTCTATCGCATAATTGAACGCCTTCTAGTCCGGAAACGCGCGGGAGAAGAGCTTCGTACGGAACCCCGCATCGGGCAGCTCAATGATTATTTGGAAGAGCAGATCGCTTATTTCGAACAGACGGCTAAAGATTTGAACACGGCGGAAGGTTTGAAGGGCGAACAGCTGGACCAACTCTTTCGGGATGCCCTGCTGGAGGCATGGGGAACAGTAAGTGTATAATGGTGGCAGAGAAGGAGGGAAGCCGGATGCCAAGGGAAGTTCGGGTCAGCGAGCTCGCTGCGCTTAAGGAAATCGCGGAGATGCTCAATACGACCAACGATATGGATCAGATGCTCAGCGATGTGCTTGCGAAGCTGCTTGAAGTAACGGATTTTACGACGGGATGGATTTTCCTGATCGATGACGATATTCCGGGGAATACTTGCGCGGCCCATCATAACCTGCCTCCCGCCTTAACCGCCGGCAATTACGCGCTTATGTGCGGGGAGGACTGCTGGTGCGTGGAGCGCTACCGCCAGCGCAAGCTTACCCATGCCGTTAATATTATTGAATGCAAACGCATTACGTATGCGGTAAGCCATCAGCTTGGGGACACGGAAGGCATTACCCATCATGCAACCGTCCCTCTTAAAGCCGGCAAGGACCGGTTCGGGCTGCTGAATGTCGCGCAGGCGGGCAAGGAGCATTTCAGCGAGGAGGAGCTTGCGCTTCTGCAGGCTGTTGCTCTGCAGATCGGAACGGCGATTAACCGGATTCGCCTGTACCAGACGCAAGAGCGCAATGCGATGCTGTACGCCAAGCTGGGGGATGTCATCCAGCGTATTAACGGCGTTCAGGATGTTAATCAGCTGCCTATCAAGGCCGTTCAATATATCGGAGACGAATTCGGGTGGCCGAATGTCTCCTTATTGATGTATGACGGACAGCAGCTATCGCTTCGGGCTTTGTATTCCGACGGGAAAGTAATGAAGGAATGGCAGACGCTTGCGGTTGAAGCTGCCGGTCCGATTGAGGCCGCGCTCCGGGATAATCGGATTGTTATCGAGTCTTCCTGCATGGAAGGCAATGAATTGGATTCGGTTGGCATTCCTCCGTTCCGGTCGGCGGCGGCCATTCCGCTTCGCGTGCGCAACCGGACGATTGGCGTCATGTTTATCAGCAGTCCGGATCAGCGGCAATTCGACGACCTGAACGAGGACTTTATGTACTCGCTGGGGGATCATTTTACGTTATGCGTGGAAAATCTCCGCATTTACGAGCACCGGAGCGAGCTGGCCCGGATGGAGGAACGGAACCGGATGGCGCGAGACCTTCATGATTCCGTCGTGCAGAAGGTGTTCTCCTTGTCCTTCCTGGCCAAAGGGGCGGAGAACGTCCTTGCCGGGCGCGATCCCGTCGTGCAGCGTTCGCTTAGCGAGATTCAGCAGCTGTCGCAGGAGGCGCTGAAGGAGATGCGAACGCTGATCTGGCAGCTGCATCCGGCGGGTCTCGAGAACGGACTGCTGCCGGCGCTTAAGCAATACGGGCAAGGCCTCAACCTGACGATCTATGACCGGACGGACGGGGTGCAGGAGCTGCCGCGCGCGATTGAGGAAGCGTTCTGGCGGATTGGCCAGGAGGCCTTGAACAATGTCCGGAAGCATTCCGGCAGGCAGACGGCCTATATCCGGCTTAACAAACAGCAGGACGGGGCAGCCGTTCTGGAGGTAAGGGACGAAGGTACAGGTTTTCAGGTTGACCGGAAAAAAGGCCGCCAGACCATGGGGATGCGCTCCATGAGGGAGCGGGCGGAGACGCTTGGCGGTTCGCTGTCGATTACGAGCGGACGGGGCAAACCAACCATTGTCCGAGCGACGATTCCGCTTGAATCGGTACAGGCTCATTGCATGGAAGAGAAGGGAAGCAGCGGTGACTACTTAATATGAAAATCAAAATTTTACTCGCGGACGATCATCAGATTGTTTTAAAAGGAATATCGTTTTATCTTGCGATGCAGCCGGATTTCGAATTGGTCGGAGAGGCTCATAACGGCAAGGAAGCGGTCGAGAAGGCCGGCGAGCTTCAGCCGGATATCGTCCTGATGGATTTGAATATGCCGATTATGGACGGAATCGAAGCCAGCGCCTTGATCAAGGAGCAGCATCCGCATATCAAAGTTCTGGTGTTGACCAGCTTTGCCGATCAGAGTCATATCGTCCCCGCCCTGCAAACAGGGGCTATAGGCTACATGCTGAAGGACGTGGAACCGGATCAGCTTGCCGAGGCTATCCGAAGCGCCTATAAGGGAAATATACAGCTGCATCCGGATATTTCGCGTGCCCTGTTAAGCCGCACGGAACCGGAGCCAAGACCGGAACCGGTTTTCCGGCATTCGAGTAAAGACAAATCGCTGGAAGCTTTGACGCCAAGGGAGCTTGAAGTGCTGGAGCTGCTGACAAAAGGACTGAGCAATAAAGATATTGCCCAGACGCTGATCGTTGCCGAAAAAACGGTAAAGACGCATGTCAGCAGCATTTTAAGCAAGCTGGATTTGTCGGACCGCACGCAGGCCGCCCTGTTTGCGGCGCCGCTCTTTCAGAATAAGGGGCAGATGGCTTAAGCGGGTCTCAGTCTATAGTCGTAAGACCAGTCCCGCTTCATTTTTCCGCCTATTAGCCGATGTTGGCGAAAGTAAAACTCTATAAAATAAAGACAGTTACAAAAAGTTACTACACATTATTTTATGGAGGGAATTAAAAAGATGAGTACTGTACTGTTCGTAAAAGCAAATGACCGTGGAGATATCGCTGTCAGCGTAAAGCTGTATGACGCGTTCCTCGCTAGCTATAAAGCAAATCACCCGCAAGACACTGTAATTGAGCTGGATCTGTTCAAAGAGGAGCTTCCTTACCTGAACGCGAACCTGATCAACGGCGGCTTCAAAGCGGCTCAAGGTCTTGAACTGACTCCGGAAGAGCAAACAGCCGTAAGCATTGCGGACAAATACCTGGATCAATTTATCGCTGCCGATAAAGTGGTATTCGGCTTCCCGCTGTGGAACTTCACGATTCCGGCTGTTCTGCACACTTACATTGACTATCTGAACCGTGCAGGCAAAACATTCAAATATACAGCTGAAGGCCCTGTTGGTCTGCAAGGCGACAAAAAAGTGGCATTGTTGAACGCACGCGGCGGCGTATATTCCGAAGGTCCATTCGCGGCAGCGGAAATGTCCCTGAACTATGTGAAAAACATTATGGGCTTCTTCGGCGTAACAAACTTCGAGACGGTTATCGTTGAAGGCCACAACCAATTCAGCGACAGAGCGGAATCGATTATTGCCGAAGGCGTTGCAACAGCTGAGAAAGTGGCAGCTAGCTTCTAATTTCAGTCTTGTCTTGAATAGCTTGTTGATTTGAATAAGCATAACGTCCCGCATGTTCCTTTGATAAAAGGGAATATGTGGGATTTTTACGTCTAAATGCGACAAATTTTGACAGATATCCGGTGCGGTATTACAATAAGTATAGGACTTTAGACACAGCTAGATGATAGTGGCGGAGAGGGTAGCGGATGAACAAAGAGTTTTTTGCGGAAATGAGAAAAATCAGCCACGAGGACGAAATGAGATCTAAGCTGCTGCTTCATGGCGTAAAAAGGATACTCGAGGAGAAGCAAGAGAAGCGAAAGCGGGGCTTGCTTGGTCTTTTAAGACGAAAAACGAACCACTTGTAAAAAACGCACATACATATATGCAGTCAGGCCTATTGGCCTGGCTTATTTTTTATCCTTCAGCACACAAACCTTTTGAGCCTCTTCTTAGTATAAATGTAACGATACGGAAGATTAGCTGCAAAGGAGTGAAGCGCATGTTCGAGACGATCCTCGTCGATATGATTCCTGCCGGCCGAAATAATCGTCCAGGCACTCCGATTAACGGCCCTTATTTTATTACCGTGCATGATACGGCGAATCCGGGAAAAGGCGCGAATGCGCTTATGCACGCAAAATATTTGAAAGGCGAGGCTGCCGAGGCCTTGCCGGTATCCTGGCATTTTACCGTCGACGATACGCGGGTTGTCCAGCATTTGCCGATTACGGAGCATGGCTGGCATGCGGGTGACGGAAGCCGTGGAGAGGGGAACCTTAGCGCCATCGGGATTGAAATTTGCGAAAACGAGGATGGCAATCGCGCGGAAGCCGAGGCTCGTGCCTCAAGGCTGGTGGGGGATCTGCTGTATAAGCTGAAGCTTCCGATTGTAGCCGTTGTCCAGCATAACCACTGGAGCGGGAAAAACTGCCCGCATATTATACGGGCCCGGAAGAACGGTTGGGAGAACTTTCTTGACGGAGTCCGGAATCAGCTCAACGCTCACTTGGGGAAGGATGATGTACCGATGACTGAAGCGGAAAGAAAGCAGTTCGAAGCGTTGATGAACCGTGTAGCGGAGCTTGAGGCCCAGCATGACATGAAGGTTCCTTCCTGGGCAAAGCCTGCGGTAGACCGGGCTATTGAGCTGGGGCTTATCGATGCTCCCGCGGACGGAAGCTCCCGCGATTTCTTTAGACTCCTGACGATCATGTACCGCAGAGGCTTATTGAAGGATTAATAATATGCAAAATAGGTTATTTGACCGAGTAAACCCCTGGCCGGAAGCGACCAGGGGTATTGCTGTTTTAAGCCTTATGAAATTTTACGGGCATGGAGCTTGCGGCGCTTTTGCTTGAGCTTCGACGTAACCGCGGGTTTTAACTCCAACCGTTTAATGAGCTCCTCTTGCGTGAACGGCTTTTCCCTGCCCCATTGGATGACCTTGACCATGTAGGGGCTTTCGGGATTTTTCATATGGTAGAAACCGGGTAATCGCATAACCCTTGATAAGTTGGTGATCATCGGATCGGAATCGAAGCTTTGGGCTAGCGCTTTTTGAATAGGAACGAATTTGTTTATGTTTCCGTCTTGCATGATCCAATAGATGTGATAACCGTTTTTCGTTTCGACGATCATCGTATCCTTGATGCGTTCCCCGTGTTTGTTCAAGAATTGTTTTTTCAACTCGGCTACTCTTTGTCTTGTCCGCTGGGCTAAAAGCTGATATTGGCCGTTTTTATTTTGCGTGAGCGTAATGGATTGAAGCTGTTCCGAAGGGTCGGAGAGAATAGCGTCGATCCTTTGCTGGATTTGTTCCTTAGTTTTGCAGCGCGCTGAAATTTTGTTTAAGTCTACATCGATGAACTGTGCCCTGATGGCGTTAAACGGGCTGTCCTTCGCCGATTCCCGGCCGTTTATCTCCACAAATACGGCATAGCCTTTCTTGTTAAGCCACAATACGTTTACTAGTTTGTTTCTCCTTGAAAAGAGCTTGATTCGGGGGGCCAGCTTTTCCAGGGATCGAAAAGGTTTGCGCAAGGTTATTGCGGGTAGCTCGGTAGCAAAGCTATAACCCCGGTTTTTGCCCTTGGAGTCGGAGACCAATAAGAAATGCAATTGATCATTCGGCTTGCAGCCGAGTTTTTCAAGAAACCGGTATGCGTGACCGGAATATAGCTGAACGGGTGCGGAACCTTTCGCCCGGCGTTGCGTCATTCAACACATCTCCTTGTAAGCTCTCGTAACCTGGGAGGTTCGTATCTAAACAATCATATTCCCATAAGAGGCTATTCGTGTGGATAGGCCATACCCATTTTTGAGCTCTTAAAAATAAAAGCCGCCGTAGAATCAGGCGGCTTACATTATCCCTTTTCAAGAACCGGGTGTGAGCGCGGAGAGAGAGCTTGAGGCTGAGGAGCGTGAGCGTCCGCCTTTGTTTTTGAATCTCGACACCTACAATCAAATTCAGGAGATTCAAAAACAACAGCGGCCGAAGGCGCAAGCTCTCGCGTAGTGTCAGCGCAATCGCTTGCGCCTAGCCCAAGCTTTCTCGCAGTGAGACCTTAAAAAGAAAAGCCGCCGTGGAATGAGGTGGCTTATAATTATCCCTTTTCAAGAACCGGGTGAGAGCGCGGAGAGAGAGCTTGAGGCTGAGGAGCGTGAGCGTCCGCCTTTGTTTTTGAATCTCAACCACTACAGTCAAATTCAGGAGATTCAAAAACAACAGCGGCCGAAGACCAAGCTTTCTCGCAGTGCGACCCTACGGTTAAATACGGTTCAACCACAGTCAAGCTATACTCCAAGTCACAGTTCACCCTAAATCAGAAGCACAAGAGAAGCCACAGCCTCTCTCCGCGCCACCACCCGGTTCGCCCTTCACAACAATCACAGTTAAATGAGAGCCATTATTGGCTCATTAGAATCAAGCGCTTTCACAATGGCCCGTGCTAGAATGGAGAAAGAGATTCCTTATTTCATCAAGCATGGAGAGGGTGTAATCATGGTACGTATTGGTATCGTTGGATTAGGAAACATGGGAACGGGGCATGCCCGTTATTTGATTACAGGCGGCGTTAAAGGCGCAGAATTGACAGCAGTATCCGACGTTCGTCCGGAGCGTCTGGCGGAGGTGAAAGCAGAGTGGGGCGAGCATATTCAAGGGTTTTTGAGCCCGCAGGAAATGTTCGAATCGGGCACGGTTGACGGCGTAATTATCTGTACGCCGCATTACGATCACCCGGAGCAGGCAATCGCTGCTTTAAACGCAGGACTTCATGTATTGATTGAAAAACCAGCGGGCGTCTATACTCGTACCGTACGGGAGATGAACGAAGCTGCCGCGAAGAGCGATAAAGTATTCGGCATCATGTACAACCAGCGCACGAATCCGTTGTACGCGAAGCTGAGAGAGCTTATTGCTTCCGGCGAGCTGGGCGAGATTCGCCGCACGAACTGGATTATTACGGACTGGTACCGTTCGCAAAGCTACTATAATTCCGGCGGCTGGCGCGCGACTTGGGCCGGCGAAGGCGGCGGCGTTCTGATTAACCAGGATCCGCATCAGCTGGACCTGTGGCAGTGGACAACGGGCCTTATGCCCAAACGAGTCCGCGCATTTTGCCAGTTCGGCAAGCACCGCGACATCGAAGTCGAGAACGACGTTACGGCTTATGTCGAATACGAGAACGGCGCTACGGGCGTATTCGTAACTTCGACATTTGAATCGCCGGGTACGAACCGTTTTGAGATTTCGGGCGACCGCGGCAAAATCGTGATCGAAGACAACAAGCTGACCTTCCATCGCCTGCGCGTATCGGAATCCGAATTCAACGAGACTTACACAGGCGGCTTTGGCCAGCCGGAATGCTGGAAATTCGAAATTCCGATTACCGGCAGCGGCGGCAGCCATCAGGAAATTACGCAAAACTGGGCGGATGCCATCAATAAGGGAACTGCTCTTATCGCGCCTGGCGAAGAAGGCATCAAAGGCCTGATGATCTCGAACGCGATGCTGCTATCCACTTGGACGGATAATTGGGTTGACCTGCCGATTGACGAGGATCTGTTCTATGACAAGCTTCAGGAGCAAATCGCCAAATCCGATTCGAAGAAAAACGCGAACGAATACCATACGCTGGATGTTACCGGCACGCACTAATCAGGAGGCCTAACAATGTCGAAAGCTAACGGAATGAATTACGCGCCGCAAGGAAAGCCGCGTCCAGTCGTATCGCAAGGCGAGTTTATCTTTGCCGCGATGTCACTTGACCATGGACACATATACGGAATGTGCAACGGCCTCCGCGAAGCGGGCGGCACTTTGAAATGGGTGTATGATCCCGATCCGGCGAAGGTGGAAGTATTCTGCCGCGCGTATCCGGAAGTACAAATTGCCCTTTCGCAGGAGCAAATCCTACAGGATCAGGAAGTGCAGCTGGTTGCGGCGGCAGCCGTAACGAACGAGCGCGGGCCGCTTGGCGTGAAGGTTATGCAGCATGGCAAGCATTATTTTACCGACAAGGCTCCGTTCACGACGCTGGATCAATTGGCCGATGCCAAGAAGACCGCTTCCGAGACGGGCAAAAAATATTCGGTTTATTACAGCGAGCGCCTTCACGTGGAAAGCGCGGAATTCGCGGGGCAGCTTATTAAAGACGGCGCGATTGGCCGCGTTCTGCAGGTGATCGGCTTAGGGCCGCACCGCCTTAACGCGCATATGCGCCCGGAGTGGTTTTTCCAAAAGGAAAAATACGGCGGCATCCTTTGCGATATCGGCAGCCATCAGATCGAACAGTTCCTGTATTACACTGGCGCTAAGGATGCTAAAGTACAAAGCAGCAAGGTAGCTAACTATAATAACAAGCAGTATCCGGAGCTTGAGGATTACGGGGATGCTACTCTTATCGGCGATAACGGGGCAACCAACTACTTCCGCGTGGACTGGTTCACGCCGGACGGCTTGTCTACTTGGGGAGACGGCAGAACGATGATTCTCGGCACAAACGGATACATCGAGCTCCGCAAATACGTGGATATCGCAAGAAGCAATACGGGCGATCATCTATTCCTCGTGAACGGCGAAGGCGAGCATAAAATCGAAGTGAAGGATCAAGTCGGCTTCCCTTACTTTGGCGCACTCATCCTGGATATCTTGAACGGCACGGATCTCGCGATGCCGCAGGAGCATACCTTTAAGGCGGCCGAGCTATGCCTCGAAGCGCAGAGACAAGCAGTTAAAGTCGAATAGAACAACTAAAAGCGAAAGAAGGATTCCGATATGAAGCTGTCCATCTTTACAGTAGCAACGCCGGAGTTATCTCCCGAGGAACTGGTACGCGTAGCAAGCGAGGCCGGCATCGACGGCATTGAATGGCGTTACAAGGAAGCTCCCGAGAATGCGTCCGAGCAAAAGCCGTCCTTCTGGGGCAATAACCTTTGCACGCTGCTTCCTTCCGGCGGCGAAGAAATGGCGGATCAATTCCGCGAAGCCGCGGCTGCGCATGGCTTAAGCTCGATCAGCGTAACGCCTTATTTGACGGCAGGCGATCTGGAGGCAACGGAGGATGTACTCCGTAAAGCAAAGCGTGTAGGGGCGCAATTTATCCGCCTTGGCGTTCCGGGTTACGATCGTTCCCGTCCATTCGGCGAGCTGTTCGCCTTGGCGCGTCAATATTTGAAGGATGCGGAAGGCTTATGCCGCCAATACGGCATTAAAGGTCTTGTAGAAACTCACCATCAGACAATCGCGCCAAGCGCATCGGCCGCTTACCGCCTTGTCGAAGGCCTTGATCCATCCTTTATCGGCGTATTGTACGATCCGGGCAATATGGTGCATGAAGGATTTGAGAACTACCGGATGGGAATGGAGATTCTTGGTCCTTACCTCGCCCATGTCCATGTGAAGAACGCTGCCTTCGCAACGGACGGGACGGCCGAAGACGGAAGCGTGAAGTGGAAGTCGGAATGGAGCGGCGTCAAGGAAGGTATTGTGCCTTGGAAGCAGGTTATTGCCGACTTGAAAGCGGTAGGTTACGACGGTTATCTCGGCGTTGAGGATTTCAGCGGTCAATTCCCTGAGACTCAGCAAATGTTGAAGCATTTTGTTCAATATATGCGTGAGCTGCTGCAAGCCGAGGGTTAACATGCTGGATTTGCATTACTGGTCAGACCAGCCGATCGAGCCGTTTTTTCACTCCCACATGCATTACGAGGTTTATTACTTCCATAGCGGCAAATGCAACTATCTGATCGGCGACCAGATTTACGAGCTTGCTCCGGGTGATTTAATCCTGATGTACGGCATGACGCTGCATTGCGCCAAGGCGGATCCATCGGTAGAATACATCCGTTCAATCATCCATTTCGAGCCGACCTCGCTGCAGCCTTATCTCGAATTGCCGCATGCCCGCAACATTCTTCAGCCGTTTCAGCAGCTGAACAATTACCGGCTGCGGCTTCGGGGAGAGGATAAAGCGGAGGTTGAACGGATTCTGGCCAAAATGAACGATTACCAAAAACGCGGCGATGCGGTTGGCGACAACCGGTTCCGGCTTGCGTTTGTGGATCTTCTCTATATGATCCTTGATCATTGCGAGCAGCCGCTTCTAAACCGCAACAGGCAGGAATACAGCTCCGAGAAGGAAGCGACGGTGCAGCGCATTATTTCGGTGCTGGAGGAGAACTATACCGAGGACTTGAATATGGAGCTTCTAGAGGAGCGGCTGCATTTAAGCAAGTCGTATCTTTCCAAGCTGTTCAAAGAAGTGACCGGCGTCACGATCTTTCATTATATTTATACAAGAAGGATCAATGAGGCGAAAATCCTGTTTCTGATGCAGCCGGAGCTGTCGGTTACGGAGGTATGCTTCCGGCTTGGGTTCAAGCATCTGGCTCATTTCAGCAGACTGTTCAAGCAATATGCCGGCATGCCCCCGGAGCAGTTCCGCAAGCGCGAGCAAGTGCAGGTTTAAATAATACGGATTTGGAACCTTGATAAATCAAGGTTCTTTTTCGTTTGTCCTTATTATTAATGAACTATTATTTCCGATGTCCATAAAACTTCTCCTGATATCCATATCAAATACACATGTTGGACACAGGAACCTTTTATACTTCAACTTGCAGGAACATTAATAAAGGGGTAATGCCCCTCTATGAAAGGGATGTTATACATGAAATTCAAACAACAAAAAAGACTCGGTCTAGCCCTTGCTGCAGCTTTACTCGTTTCCCCGATCTCCCTATCTCTGCCAGCGGGTCAAGCGAAAGCGGCTGCGGCCAACGCAAAATTCAGCATCACAAATCAGTCTTTTAGCATTGAGGGAGTTAAGAGCAGCATCGGTACCATCAATAGCAACGGCTCCACTTTTATTGCATTGCGAAACTTAAATACGGCGTTGGGACTAGGAACAAATTTCGATAAAACGACTCAATCGGTTACTGTTACCGGACATAGCCGGAACATGAAGCTGGATCTAAAAAACAAAACCGTGACGTTAAACGGTCAACTCATTAATGGCCAGCAAGTGATTGTACAGGATAATACGACATATCTTCCACTGCGCTTCTTGTTAGAACGCATGGGCTATGAAGTGACGTACACCTCAGCTTCCAAGCAAATCGGCATTAAAGCCATTGCCGAGAATAAGTTGACGATCCAAGCTCACTCGTTAAGCGATAATAGCGGCGGCAAGAAGCGATTCGTTTATTACCCTGTGATCTCCGGCATGGGAAATACGGAAGTACAGACCAAAATCAATGCGCTGTTGAAGCAAGAGGCTGAGAAGACCATATCCTTAGCGAGCCAGCATAACGAATATGATGTTATCGGCAACAGCAATCTTAAGGGAGAATTCGAAGTTACGTATAACGAGAAAGGAAAGCTAAGTCTTTACACGTATTACGGCATCGATTCAGGCGGAGCGCATGACCTCCATAATCTCGTCCCTCATACGTTTGATCTGAACACGGGCAAGGAGCTTTCCTTGAAGGACGTGACGGAAGGTAAGGCAAACTATGTGACGATCATTAACGATCAGATAAAAAAACAAATCAAAGACCGTAAGCTTGACGTGATCACGCCTTTTGAAACGATTGGGGCAAATCGTGACTTTTACTTAACTCATAACGGAGTGGTCATTTACTTCACCGAAGGCGAGTTAATGGGGGCTGCACAGGGCTTTCCTAGGTTCGTTATTCCTTTCTCGGCATTTAAGTAGTGGACAAGAATGATGCAAAAAGCGCCCTCCTTCAGCAGGAGATGGCGCTTTTGCGTGCTTAGATAAACTGCCTTACATCGTTGTTGCGGCTGAAACGGTATATGGCGACCAGTGTGAACACGGCAGCGAAGGCAACGAGAATGGCCAAGTTGAGCCCGAGACTTCCGAGTGATCGACCATCTTGTAGCTTCGTAATCGTGTCGAGAAGCCAGTGTTGCGGGAGAAAACTCGAGATTTTCTGAACGGTATCCGGCATAATCTCGGATGGGAAGAAGCAGCCGGAAAGCAGGCAGGTCGGCGTAATGATCAGTGTCACCAAGGCGCCGGCGCTTCTGCTGTTTTTCGAGAACGCGGTGAGCAGAAGGGCGAGACCGATGGCGACGAGCGAGAACAGGAGTAGTGTACCAAGCAAATCTCCGAAAGGAACACCGGAGTTAATGCCGAAGGCATACGTCATGAGCAACAACGTAACGATGATCTGCAGCAACTGGATGATGAAGGCAACCAGCACGTTTGCGAGCACGAATCCCCGGGCCGACAGCGGCGATGAGAGCAGGCGGAGGAAGGTGCGATCTTCTCTCTCTTTAAGAATAAGTGCGCTCATGTTGACAGCGGATAAGAGGAGGAACATCAGCAGGAAGCCGATCGATTGATACGTCATGTCCTTAAACTTCGCTGTATCTTTAAGCGACTCGGAGTCGAACTTGAAGCTGGACTTTTTGTAATCCGCATAGATGGCGTCGAACGCATCCGCGTCGTTCTTCGTCGCTTGACCGATCGCGGCGACGTTGCCGAGGTAGCTATCAAGCAGTGCCTTCACGTAAGAGGTCACTTCCGCGCCTTTGGCGGAGACGAGGCGCAGATGGGCTGGCTGACCGTCCCGGACACTGTCCGCGAATCCCTCCTCGAAGATAAGGCCGCTATCCAGCTTGCCGGAGGCGATGTCCTTGTTCATGGACACTTGGTCCGTCATCGTGATCTTCACGTTGTTCAGCCCTTCTACGAAATGAATCGCATCCTGAGTCAATGTATTGTCGCCGTCCTGGTTGAGGACACCGACGTGCAGGTTGCCGTCGCTGGAGCTTCCGTAGATTAGCATGGAGAACAGGATGGCAGCGATCGGCAGCCCGAAGTGGACGATCCAGCTAGATTTCTTGCGGAAGGTCGAGCGGAGCAGCCTGCGAGCAATCCAAAGAATGTTATTCATATCAGAACGCCTCCCGTTTGCGCATCGCAATGGCGACGAATGTGAGGAACGCTGCTGCTATCGCGGTATTAAGCCCGATAACCGGGAACACGGCATGCAAGTCGTCGTTATAGATCAAGTTCATCAACGCTTCATTCGCCCAGCGAAGAGGTGAGATGTTCGTGATTCCGCCGAAGACGCCGGATGCCTCGTCTACAGGGGAGTAGGCGCCGCCGAGTATGGATGACACTTGAACGAAGATCATTATGACGGGGTTGACCGCATCGTCTTTGAATAGGGAGGCGATGCCAAGGCCGAAGCTGACTGCCAGCAGAACTTCGGTAAACAGAAGGAGGAACACGGAGCCGAGATGATTGCCCCAGTTCGCATTGAACACATATTTGCTGAACAGGACGACCGCGAGAATGCATAGGAAGTTGATGATGGTGCTAGCGATCACCTTACCCGCGAAGATCTCCAGCTTCCCGACGGGGGCCGCAGCTAGTCGAAGCGCCGTCTTCCGCTTCACTTCGCCGCGAATGAGCGAGCTAGCCGACATGCAGGCATAGAAGGCGACCATCGTCGATTCCGCGATCGCGTAATAATCGATGGAGCCCGGTTTACGGTCTGGGTCGAGCGAGGACTCCTGGACGAACGAATCGGCCGATGTCGATTCCGCGATGATGGCTTGCGCCGCTTCGGGATCGTTTTTTACGGCTGCTGCGGCCAAGCTGTACTTGTCGGCGAACGAGGTTAGCATGCCTTGGATGATATTGCTCGAAATCGTCTCACGGCTGCTTCCGTAGAAGTGAATGCCATTGTCGTCGATCTCCGCGTAGGCCGTAAATTGATTATCCTGAACGGCTTCCTTGCCATTGATGCCGTTCGCGGCTGGCGTCAACTCGACGCCTTCTTTGCCGATCTCTTGAGCAAAGCCGTTCCAATAGCTTTGCAGCTGCTGGCTTTGAGCGGTATTTTTAACAAGCAGCTTCATATTTCCGACTTCGATTCCGTTATGGAAGGCGTTCGTGAGCGCCGTTCCGAGGATCAGTATAAGCACGATCGGAAAGGCAAGCATAAAGACCAGCGTGCGCTTATCCCGCAAGTCCTTCTTGATCTCGAATAACGCTATGTTCAGCACGTTCAAGTTCTTCGTCCTCCTTTAGTCGCGCAGGTTCCGGCCGGTTAAGGTCAGGAACACCGTCTCCAGATTTGGGGCTTGCTCTTCGATCGAACTAATCTCGACTTGATCCCGAATTAACAGTTGGATAACCCAGTTGAGATTGTTAATTTCGCCTCGTGATACGATCTTGACCGTCTGTTCTTCCAACCGAACGGAATTGACGCCGGAGATTTGCTTCAGTGCGTCCAGGTCAAGACGCTCGGCGTTCTTCACGCCGATCCAAGTCTCCTTCGTATCGGTGATGATTGACTTGAGCTGCTCCTTCGTGCCCTCCGCGATGATCTTGCCGTGGTCGACGATCGCGATTCGGGTGCAGATCTCTTCGACCTCTTCCATATAGTGGCTCGTATAGATGACCGAGCAGCCCATTTGATTCAGCTTCCTGACCGAGTTCAGAATATAGTTGCGCGACTGAGGATCGATACCTACGGTCGGTTCGTCCATGATGATCAGCTTCGGGCGGTGGGCGATGGCGCAGGCGATGTTGAGGCGCCGTTTCATCCCCCCGGAGAAACTCTTCGGCAGAGCCTTGTGCTTATCGCCGAGTCCGACGAACTCCAGCGCCTCCTCCGTGCGTTCCTTAAGAAGTGCGCCGCGGAGACCGTACAATCCGGCGAAGAAGCTTACATTCTCGTAGGCGGTCATCTCTTCGTAGATCGCGAGATCCTGCGGAACGATGCCGATGTTCATTTTGGTGAATTTGTTATCCTTTACGATGTCTCTGCCGAGAAGCTTGATCTCGCCCTTCGTGATCCGCAGCAGAGAGGAGATCATGTTGATCGTTGTGCTCTTGCCTGCGCCGTTCGCACCGAGGAAGCCAAAGATTTCGCCTTCGTGAACGCTGAGATTCATGTTATCGACGGCGATGAAGTCGCCGAATGTTTTGGTCAAGTTGCGGATTTCCAATACGTTCATCCGTATCACTCCGTTTTCGGTAATGTTTATGGCTTTATTTTAATAAAAAAGGATGACCTCATGTCAGTGCATAAGTTCATCCTTTGTATATGAGAAATCTCATGTTTAAAGCGTGAGTTCTTTCATCCGCCTTTCTGGAAGGGCAGGAGAGTGGTCACGCGGAAGCCCTTTGTGCCGTCGACAATGACGGTCCCTCCCGCGGACGCGGCTCTCTCCTCCATGCCAACGATGCCCAATCCTTTGACGATTTTCTCAGCACCCTTGCCGTTGTCGGCGATGACGGACTGGATCATGCGGTTCAGCACGCGAATTTCGAATTCGATGGCGGTGGCCTCTCCATACTTCAGCGAATTGGTTACCGCTTCCGTCGCGTTTTCATGGATAATCTTCCATTGCAGTGGCGTGACCAAATCCAGATCTCCCTCATGCGTGACGGTGGCGTTCACCGAGTGATTGGCGGACAACTCGTCCGCAAACAGCCTAAGCCGGTGGATGCCAAGCTCTTCCGACCGGGGCTTCATGTCTTTAAGCGTAAGGCGGATCCGCTCCAGCCCTTCCTTGGAGATAGTAATCGCGTTGCCAAGAAGCTCGGATGCCTTATCCGGATTCGTACCGAACAGGCGCCTGGAAGCTTCCATCTGAATGAGGGCACCCGCCATCGCATGGCCGACTTCGTCGTGTATCTGCTGCGACAGCCGATTGCGCTCTTCCAGCTTACTTGTATACCGGGATTGGCGAATATACTCCTTATTCATACTAAGGGACTGCTTCAAATGCTGCAGATCGAGGCGAAGCGTTTCTCTCTCCCCGCCGATCTTCTCGAGCTTCTCCGTATGAACCCGCAAGCTATAGTAGAAAAGAAGGCTTAAGGAAGCTGCGAGAAGATAAATCAGGCTCTCATCTTCCGGGATGAGAAACAGCGGTACAAGTCCAAGCAGCAGGGCGAATCGGTTCCTTCCCCCCGACATCAGTACAATCTCATAAAGATTGACGGGCAGCAGAAGAATAAAAACCGTATTCAGACGAAAGGCGAACACGACGACAAGTACGGCCGAAAGGGCCGATCCGAGCAATTGAAGCCGTCTTTGCTTTCTCAGAATCGGAATGGCCATGTTCACGCACAGGTAAGATAAGTAGGCTAGTATCTCCCAGGGAGATGCTCCACGCACGACCGAATACGAGACGAAGATGACGTAGACAAGCAACACGGCCTTGTTGCCGATGATCCAAAATTCCATGTTGCGTCTCCTTAATCTTCCGAGGGCTTGACTTCGCCCGTCAAATAATAGATCGCGATTTGCGTCCTGTGTTCAAGACCCGTCTTGTTCAGGATGGATGTGATGTAATTGGCTGTCGTGCCTTCGGAGATGAATAACTTTTTTGAGATTTCCTTGTTAGACAACCCTTTAGCGATCTGCGCCATGATGTCGAGCTCCCGTTCCGTGAACAAGCTGCGGTTAATCCGATCCGAAGCGGATCCGGCAGCATGATTGTTATGTGCTTCGCGGGTTGCCGGAGGATTCGCTTGCGTGCCCGTCAACAGATTGGATTTGATCTTGTTCAGAACGGCGTCCTGGAGAACGTGATGATCATTGTAAACACTCTTTATGGCGTCCCGGATTTTCTCGGGATCGTTATTCTTGAGGAGGTACCCTCTGGCGCCCGACCTCACCGCTTCGAGAATGTATTCATCGTCATCGAATGTTGTAAGGATAAGCGGCCTGGCATTCGTCTGTTCGGTCAGGAGACGTGTTGCCTCGACGCCGTTCATATTCGGCATTCGCACGTCGAGAAGAGCGACATCCACTTCGTGTGAGCGGCAATAATCGACTGCCTCCGCTCCGTCTCCAACGGTGGCCACAACCTCGAACTCGTCAAACGTAGTGAGGATAATCTTCATTCCTTCACGGATAAACGAATTATCGTCCGCGATCAGCACTTTTATTTTCAACAGATAAGACCTCCCTATGAACTCGCTCGCGTAGCATACATGTTGTTACAAGAATATACCAATCGGGCTCAATCCGACAATCAATGATCGATATGCTGCCCTTTTTTCAATTTGCCTCTTGCAAAAACTAATGACATTAGTTATTATAAAACTAACGATATTAGTTTATGGGCGAAGGTGGTTAATTAAAATGAGAATGACACGTCATGAACAAGTTTATCAGCTTACTTTTATGCCAAAAATGTTTCCGGTGAATTGTTATTTGGTGGAGGAAGAGAAGAGCTTGACGCTAATCGATGCCGCGATGCCGGGCAATGCCGAAGCTATTCTGAAAGCGGCAAAGCAGATCGGCAAACCGATTACGCGTATTGTTCTGACCCATGCCCATAGCGATCATATTGGAGCTTTGGATGCGCTGAGGAAGCAATTGACCGATGTGACGGTATATATTTCCGCACGTGATTCCAGACTGCTTAACGGTGACCGCTCGCTTGACGCGAATGAGCCGGAAACGCCAATTCGGGGCGGGGTGCCTAAGCCGGGCAAAATCGCAACGCGCCCGGATGTGCTTCTGCAGGATGGAGACCGCGTAGGTTCCCTGCTGGCAATAACGACGCCGGGCCATACGCCGGGCTCGATGTCCTTTCTCGACTCGCGGAGCCATGCACTGATTGCCGGAGATGCTTTTCAGGTGCGCGGTGGAATAGCGGTAAGCGGGCAGGTGCGGTGGAAGTTCCCTTTTCCCGCGATGGCGACCTGGAATAAGATCGAATCGCTCCGCAGCGCAATGAAGCTGCTGAAGCTGAAGCCATCCTTGCTGGCCGTTGGTCATGGGGATTTGATTGTTCAGCCGGAAGCGATGATGGAGTTGGCCATTCAGGATGCTTCGCGCAAGCTTGATGCCGTAATTGTTCATTAGTAAGCATTAGAAAGGGAGAATAGACCATGTCACCAAGAATAGGATTGGACCTGCCAACCATCATACAAAAGGCTGCCGAGCTGGCGGACGAGAACGGACTCGAATCCGTTACCCTCGCCTCGTTATCCCAGAAGCTTGGCATCCGTTCTCCTTCTTTATATAACCATGTGGACGGATTAAGCGGACTTAAGGAGAAGCTTGCCTTATACGGGCTCAAAAATTTGCATGACCGGCTGCTCCGCGCCGTGGCCGGAAGATCGGGCGATGATGCCGTCTTTGCCATAGGGCTAGCTTATATCGGATTCGCGAGAGAGCATCCGGGCTTGTACGAGGCAACGCTTCCGGCCCAGCAGACGGAGGACGCGGAGCTGATCAAAGTAAGCGAAGAATTGATTCAGCTCATTATTACGGTGATGGACTATGCTTATAAGATGAAGCAGGAGGATACGATCCATCTCGTCAGAGGCTTCCGAAGCTTTATGCATGGCTTCGCAACGCTGGAGAGAAGCGGAGGCTTTGGACTGCCGGTAAATCTGGACGAGAGTATTCAGGTTGTGCTTAAGGTTTATTTGGCCGGCATTCGGGAGCAATTCCGTACTTGAATCAACCTATAATCCGAATATCCGTTTACTCAAGAGGCCGGGCGATCCCCTTCCGATAATCATCGGGGGATTGTCCGGTAAATTTTTTGAACGTTTGGCTGAAATGCGAGACGTATTTGAAGCCAATCTCAAAGGCGGTTTCCGTGATGGAACGGTCCGGGTTCATCGTAAACAGCATTTTAGCCTGATTGATTCGCCGCTGATACAGGTAATGGAACAAGGTGATGCCGGTCGTTTCCTTGAAGATCTTCACCAGGTAGTGCTTATTAAGATGCATATAATCGGCGATATCGTCCAGCTCAAGATCCTCCCGGTAATGCTCCTCGATATAAGCGATCAGCTTCTGGACGTTCTGTTGCTTAATGCTGCCGGGCGCAGAGGCTTGCCCGTAACTAGGCATATGGGCGAATTCGTAAATAAGCAGCAGCAGCTCTTGGAAACAGAGGATTAACCGGTCATGCGACAGCGGATCATCGCTTTGCCGTAGCAGGCATAACCGTTCCAGCAGCGGCTCAATCCTTGCTTGCTCCTCGGCTCTCAGGGAGATCAGGCGATTCGTCTGTCTTTCGAAGGGGAGCAGCAGGGGGATCAGAAAAGGCGGCTGAAACAAGCCTGAAGCAAACGCGGGGTCAAAATGGACGACCGTCCTGCAATATTCGTAGCGGTTATCGATGGACGGATAATGAAGAGTCATCCCGTTCATCAGAATAAGGTTGCCCGGAGCCAGCTCATAGATGCTGTCGCCGATTAGAAGCTTGCATTTGCCGCTGTGAAAATAATAAATTTCATATTCCAGATGGGAATGAAAGTCGGTTGGAATCTGGGATGTATTGTACATCGCTTCAATCGGAAGCGGGTATCGCTCTAGAACGCTCATGAGATTCCTCCATGGATGAAATAGCTGTTGTTTCATTATACTGCTCGGCATTTAAATACACCAACCACATATAAATGGGCCCGAGATGAACGATAACCGGATAGAAGCGGTACGCCCCCCGGCGGTGGTACGATGTGATTAGGACGAGTTGAGGAGGAAAATCGATTATGATCAAGGAACAACTGGCCATAGAATCCGTCAGTGCGATGAAAGAAACCGTTGGGCGTCTTGCGATGACGATGCCGGTAACGGATATGCATACCCATTTATTTTCCGCCGATTTCGGCAATTTGCTGCTATGGGGAATCGATGAGCTGCTTATATATCATTATCTAATTTCGGAGTCGTTCCGCTGGGCGGATGACCGGGAGACGTATGACGCCTTCTGGGCCATGTCGAAGCGGGAGCAGGCGGATTGGATCTGGAACAAGCTCTTTATCGAGCATTCGCCGATCAGCGAAGCGGCAAACGGCTTTATTACGATATTGCACCGTCTCGGTCTTGATGTTTCCTCGCGTAATCTGAACGATTACCGCGAGGCGCTTGCCAGCCGTACGACGGCTGAGCAGGTGGACGAGGTTCTCCGGATCTCGAACGTGAAGCATGTCCTCATGACCAATGATCCGTTCGACCCGGAAGAGCGTGAAGTATGGCTGAACCGCGGCGGCAATACGGATTCCCGGTTCTCCGCTGCCCTGCGGGTAGACACCCTTCTGAATGACTGGCCTAATGCGGTCGTTCAGCTCCGCTCGCTTGGTTACGACGCATCCGAGGAGTGGACGGAGAAGACAAAGGAAGAAGTACGCCGTTTCCTGTCCGAATGGATTGTTCGCATGGACGCTTTGTATCTGGCGGTATCGATGCCGGGCGATTTCGTCTATCCGGCTGAAGATCACCGCACTCGCATGATTGACGAAGCGATGGTGCCTGTCTGCCAGAAGCATGGCATTCCGTTTGCACTCATGATTGGCGTTCGCCGCCGCGTGAATCCGGAGCTTCGTCTTGCGGGCGACATGAGCATGGATTCGGATGTTTCCGCGGTTGAAGCTTTATGCCGCAATTATCCGAAGCAAAAATTTCTTATCACGATGCTGGCCCGCAGCAATCAGCATGAGCTGACCGTGCTTGCGCGGAAGTTCCGCAATCTAATGATATTTGGCTGCTGGTGGTTCCTTCACATTGAATCGATGGTAGAGGAAATGACAAAGTTCCGTCTCGAACTGCTGGGCACTTCCGTCATCCCGCAGCACTCGGACTGCCGGGTATTTGAACAGCTGATTTACAAGTGGGAGCACTCGCGCCGCATTATCGGGCAAGTGCTGGCCTCGAAGTACGAGCGTTTGTACAACAGCGGCTGGAAGGTAACGGAGGATGAGATCAAGCGGGATCTTGACGACTTGTTCAACCGGAACTTCTGGCGCTTCCTCGGCAAGGAACAACCGGAATAGCCATGAGGAGAAGCAGGCGATGCCTGCTTCTTTTTTTGCGAATTCCAATTGTTTCACTTTGTTGCCAGTACAACATCACTGTCCGCCAAAAAAAACGAATCTATGCGTGGATGCGCCATATACTGTTGTAACGCAACAGGGATGGAGGCGACTCTACGTGACCGATAAACGTTTGCCGCGAAGCTCCCTTCTTTCGATAGGCGGCATGTTATTTCCAATCGTTGTGCATGGCATACATTTGCTTCTTCCGGTGCTCCTTACGGGCGGCATAAGCGCAATGGAATGGTCCAATATGCAGCATCATGGCGGCGGGATGAACGGCATGATGAACGATCCATTTATGGACGGCATTATGATGGGAATTATGATTGTCTCCGTCCTGTTTACCATCGGGTATCTTGTGCGGATTTGGCGTCTCCGTGATTGCAGCCGGGCGGCAGCCTGGTGTTATACCGGCGTATCCGCCGCTTGCTTCGGCTTGCTGTTCATACTGGTGTAACGGTTCTTCCGGTCCGGTAAGGACCGTTTTTTGGGGATGACAAGCTCCGGTAAAAATGTTTATTGCGCTTTCGGGAAATCTCTGCTCTAATGGGTATGACTTGCAAAATAGTAACGGATAGCGGAGCGAAAGGATTGCAGCGGGATGGAAACAAAGGGCAGTGTCTATAAGCTCGGCATGCAGATGATGCCGCGCGTCTGGTTTAATGCGCGAATCGATTTCAGCGCGACTTTATTATTTAGTATTTTTAACGTGGTATTGAATCAATTTTTTATGCCGTTCGCGATTCGCGAAGGGGCTACCAACCTGCAGGTGGGGCTTTTGTCCGCGGCGCCGGCAGTAGGTCTTCTGTTCTCGCCGATCTGGGCGGCATGGATTGAAAGGTCGGGCAATCCGAAACCGTTTGTTATTGTTCCGAACCTCATTGGCAGACTGCTCATTATTTTTCCGGCCTTGTTTGCTTATCCATCCGTTTACGTTGCAACCGCTCTGGTCTTCCAGATCCTGATGGGGATACAGGCTCCGGCTTACGCTTCTCTAGTCGCGCGGATGTATCCGGCCGATGTGAGAGGCAGGCTGATGGGGTATGTGCGGGTGGCAAGCGGAGCATTAATGATTCCTCTTGCATACGTCGTTGGTTCCTGGGCTGACGCCTCGGGACCATCGGGTCCGCTAATTACGGCTTCCATATTCGGAGTAGCATCCATTATCTTGTTTAACTCGCTTCGGCTTCCGAAGCAGGCCCTTCATGCGCCTTCCAGAGCAAGCGCGAAGTTCTCGTTTCGCGACCAGTGGACGCTTGTATCGGGGAACCGCAAGCTGGCCGTATTTCTTGCAGCGACCACCTTTGCCGGCTTCGGCAATATGCTGTCCAATCCGCTCTACCAGATTATTCAAGTGCAGGTGCTTGAGCTGAGCAACGTGCAGATCGGATTTGCACGTGTGTCTTATTACGCAGGTCTTTTGCTAACTTACTTGATCGCCGGGCGATTGATTGACCGGATAGATATTAAACATGTCCTGTTATGCGGGATTAGCGCGTATGCGATCGTACCCATGTTATACGGAGTATGGGGAACCTATACGGCTGTTATCGTAGGGAACGGGATTCAAGGCGTAGGCGAGGCTATTTGGGATATCGGCATCCTTGCCTTTGTTTCCAGACTTGCCCCGGGAAGGGAAGCGGCCGTGTTCGGCGTGCATCTTATGCTGTTTGGCGTGCGTGGCACGTTGGGACCGCTGCTTGGAGCGGGCTTGTCGGACAGCGTATCGTTAACGATGCTGCTTGTCATTGCATCTCTTTTCGGCTGGATTGGAACGGCGCTGTTCCTGGCTGGCAACCGAAAAGCTTTGCATCAGGAAGGAGCCTCCGGCCCCTTGCGGTAAGGAGTATAATAAGGAAGGGGCCTGAATTCAGGTCCCTTTTTTGTGTGCTTGGCATTCGGGTTCGGATTGTTGCTTGCATTTTGGGTCAAGCGGATCAATCCGGCATCAACCTGTTCATATAAGAGAGGGATGTTCATTTCTCGTTCATATTGGTCTGCTACAATGCAGGCAAAAGGCCATAAAAGGGGAATACGAGAGATGAACAACTGGAAAATTGCACTAAGCGCTGTCGCAATCTCGGTTGCTTTGGCTGGCTGCGGCTCGAAGTCGGATGAATCGGGCACTGCCGCAAATGGAACAACCGGACAAGCTCAGCAGCAGCAAAATCAAGGACAGCAAGGCGACTTCCAAGGCAGAGCCATGATGGGCACAATCGGCAAAATTAAATCGATTAATGGCCAGACCATTACGATTTATAAATCTTCATTCCATAGACCGGAAGGTGGCGGGCAGCCTCCTCAGGGCGATGCAGCGCAAGGAGATGCGCCAAACGGCAATCCTCCTTCGGGCAATCCCCCTCAAGGCGATGCCGGCTCTGCGCCTCAAGCGGGCGAGGGCCAGAACTCCGGCGGCGGACGCCAGCGAAATATGGAGAATATGTTCTCCGACGAGACAATGGACATTACGGTAACGGATGCAACCAAGATCGTGTCGACATCCTTCGCCGACGGGAAAATGACGGAAACAGACAAGACGCTAGCTGATCTGAAGGCCGATGATATTATTACGGTACAATTGAAGGACGATACGCAGGAAGCAGAGTCCATTCGCCTGGGCGGTTTTGGCGGCGGAGGATTCGGCGGAGGCGGACGCGGCGGTCAATTCCGGAATGGCGGCGGAGCCCAGAACGGGCAGCAGGCCGATCAGCAGACAACAACGAAGTAAAAACAAAAAGAAGCCCGGCAGGGCTTCTTTTTGCTGCGTATGAAAAACAACAAAGCCCGCTGCATCGTATGATAACAGCCGGCTTTGGGACATGCTATTGTAATGTTTCCTTAGTCGGTTTAATACAATGAGATCGTTAAAGTATCTTTCTCGTACAACGAGTGGAGCGTAGCTTCACTGCCGACGATTTCGACGCTGATCAGCGATCGAATACAGTTTCTCAAGGCATTTTTACCCGTTGTAACCTTGCGGTTCAGGACATCAGACAACTTTTCGATTGCTTTTTTATTCGTATCGGTTAAATAAACGGGAATTGTGCGGTTATTAAAGAGAATCATTGTTTTCATAGGGGAATGCCTCCATTCCATTAATAGACTTTGATATAACATATACGGATAAAACCTGCAGAAGGTTTCGCCCGAATTTTAATTAGCTTACTTTTTTACTACTTTGGCGATAAATCTGGACTATAGACGGGTCGCTTATATTCGCTAGAAGTTAACTAATGATCTTATTTTAAGCGACAAAGATTAAGATAATCTTAAAAAATGGTTATGATTTCTTTACAATTCAAGGAATCTGCGGCCGCGAGGATGCAAAAGGGGACAAAATAAGCGGCTCAAACGGAAGAAATGGCAAAATCGCATAAAAAAAGAGTAATAAGACAACTGTTTTTTTGTTCGCCACAACCCGTATAATGAGAATCGTAAAGATTATGAAAAATAGACGGTTACAAGGAATTGAATGATAAAGGAGTGCTTGTCAAATGACACGTCCGGGTATCGGTTTACAAATGTATACGCTTCGTGAAGAAACAGCTCAAGATTTTGAAGGTACATTGCGCAAAGTTGCGGCAATGGGTTATGAAGGCGTCGAATTTGCCGGTTACGGAGATATTCCTGCCGAACAAATGAAAGCGCTGCTAGATGAGCTTAATCTGGTTGCAATCGGCAATCACGTACCTCTCGTGAACCTTGAAACAAAGATCGATGAGGAAATTGCTTATTTGACTACAATCGGTGCGAAATATGCGATCTGCCCATGGCTTCCTGTTGAAGTCCGCGATGCGGATGCCTGGAAGAAGCATCTTGTAAACTTCGCGGAATACGGTAAGCGATTCCAAGAAGCAGGCATTGTTTTCTGCTACCATAACCATGAATTCGAATTCGAAGTTGAGATCGATGGACAAGTCGTATTCGACAAGCTGTACGAAACAGTAGGCGCAGACCTGCTGCAAGTCGAGATGGATCTTGGCTGGGTGCAATATGCAGGCCGCGATGTGCTTGAATATATCTCGAAATATGCCGGCAGACTGCCGCTTGTTCACTTGAAGGACTTCGTTAAAAATACGGAAAAAGCTGAAATCGACACGGTTGAACTTGGCCGCGGCGATCTGGATCTGCTTCCGCTTATCAAGCAATCGGAGCAGGCAGACGTAAAATGGCTGATCGTTGAGCAGGACCGCTGCGCGAATCCGCCGCTTCAATCCGTTGAAGAAAGCATCAACTGGCTGAAAACGAACTATTTGAACCAATAATATTTCGACTTTTGACTATAGAAGAGGCAGGGGAAAATAATGAGCAAAGTAAGAGTAGCAGTAATCGGTTGCGGTTCCATCTCCAAACATCGTCATATTCCTGAGTATGCTGGCAACGAGAATGTAGAATTGGTTGCATTCGTTGATCCGGTAATCGAGCGCGCGGAAGAGTATGCCGCAAAACATGGCGGCAAAGCTTACGCCGATTACGAAACCATGCTGGCTGAAGTTAAGCCGGATGCGGTAAGCGTATGTACGCCTAACTACCTGCATGCTTCCATGTCGATTGCGGCAGCTAACGCTGGGGCGCATGTCCTGGTTGAGAAGCCGATGGCAGTAACGGACGAAGAAGCGGCTGCAATGATCGAAGCTGCTGCGAAAAACGGCGTGAAGCTGATGGTTGGACATAACCAACGTCTGATGCCTCCGCACGTAAAAGCAAAACAAATTCTTGATTCCGGCGTTCTTGGCCGCGTTCTGACTTTCCGTACATCGTTTGGCCACCCTGGTCCGGACGGCTGGAGCATCGACGGCGCGGGAAGCTGGTTCTTCCGCAAGCCTGAAGCTATCATGGGCGCAATGGGTGACCTTGGCGTGCACAAATCCGACCTGATCCGTTACCTGTTGAACGATGAAGTATCCGAAGTTGCAGCATTTATCGGTACAATCGACAAAGCAGGCGACGTAGACGATAACGCTAACGTTGTTGTACGCATGCAAAGCGGCGCAATCGGTTCCCTGGTTGCAAGCTGGACGTACTACAAAGGCGAAGACAACAGCACGGTTCTGTGGTGCGAAAAAGGCGTTATGAAGATCGGCACGCATCCTGAAGATCAAGTTATCGTTGAGCTTCGCGACGGATCCGTTGAAAAGCATAAAGTGGGCGAAATCTCCACAAACACGAAACAACTGTCCAGCGGCGTGGTGGATGCATTCATCGATTCGATCGTTAACGACACGGTACCGGCAATCCCGGGCGAAGAAGGCCGCAAATCGCTTAAAGTTATCCTGAGCGCATTTGAATCCCAAGCAACAGGCCAATTCATCAAAGTAAACTAATCGCTATATATTGAAGAAACTCCTCAAGAGACTGCCCGAAAAGGCGGTTTCTTGGGGAGTTTCTTGTTTGTTATCCGTCTTTTCTGAAACCGCTTTCTTAAAGGATTCTAATGTTTCGATCTCCTAGAGTTGAAATATTCTGACAGCTGTGCGGAATCGCCAACAGCCGCCTGAATTTGCGGTTTTAGCGAGAAATGAGCACATTCTCATAAAGACGCTCAACCGCCTGTTTTTACAGTGAAAACGCGTAACTTACCAGTTTTTGTGCCATGAAACAAGTTCGAAACACATGTTACGATAAGTGGCGTCGGAGGGCAAGTGATTAACAAGTTAACACGTTACAAGCCAACAACATTTATACCACATACAATTTTAGGAGGATGAAATCATGAAGATGCAAACATTACGAGTGGGTGTCACTAGCTTAGCAGCAGCGGCTTTGATCAGCATAGGTGTAACGACTCCAACTGCAGGTGCAGCACCAGCTGTGAAGACGTACTCCACAAATTGCAATAATATTTCGATGGATACAATTAATCAAATCGCTCAGCAATACGGTATCGACCTTAGCAAAATCACTTTCGGCGGCATTACAATTAAATTGCCTACGGAAGTAACGCAGCCAAGCACGGGTACTGGCAACACAACAACGCCAACTAAACCAACAACGCCAACAACACCAACAACACCGTCGAAACCAACTACACCATCCAAACCAAGCACGGGTTCCGGTAACACAACAACGCCAACAACACCAGCTAAGCCAACGACACCAAGCACAGGTACAGGCAACACTGGCAGCGGTACAGTATCGCAAAGCGAGTTCGCATCCCAAGTTGTAACGCTTGTTAACAAAGAGCGTGCTAATGCGGGTCTGAAAGCTTTGACATCTGACGCTCTTTTGACTAAAGTGGCTACGGCAAAAGCGCAAGACATGTACCAAAACAACTACTTTGACCATAACTCTCCAACTTACGGTTCGCCGTTTGACATGATGAAATCGTTCGGCGTGACTTACAACTACGCTGGCGAGAACATCGCTGTGGGACAAAAATCGCCAACTGAAGTTATGACCGCTTGGATGAACAGTGCCGGTCACCGCGCTAACATTCTGAACGCAAACTACACGAAAATCGGCGTAGCTTACGTGAATGGCGAGTGGGTACAAGAATTCACGGGCTAATCCTTCAATAAGGTTATTGAAGTCATGTAAACCGGAAGAACCAAGCGTCAGGCGGTTCCGCCTGACGCTTTTCTTTTCTTCACATAAGCAAGGCATCCGTACTTAAATACGCAGAAACCAGGGGGACAACACAAATGAAGAAAGCTTCGATGATGACAACGGCGGTACTCGGCTTATCTCTTATTTTTGCCACAGGATCGGTTCATGCGGCCAGCAAAACGCATACGGCGGTTGAGGGCGATACATTCTGGAAGCTCTCTCAGAAGTACAGCGTGTCGGTTGATAAACTCATGAAAGCGAATGCAAAGATTAATCCTTTGAATATTTACGCTGGTCTTAAGATCGTTATCCCGACAACAACAACTGCAGCAAAAACGACAACTGCCAAGGCTGCAGCTGCAAAAGCAACTACGGTTACCGCGCAAAGCGTTACGGACCAAGCGGGCACGATCCATACGTTCAGCAAGCAGCTTAGCATTCAAGCAACGGCTTACAGCGGCGATGCTTCCGAGAACGGCGGCTGGGCGGGCCTCGACTACTTCGGCAATAAGCTAAAGGTAGGCACGGTTGCGGTTGACCCTAAGGTTATTCCGCTTGGCACAAAGCTTTACGTTACGGGTTATAACTCCGATGGCCTGCCAACAGGCGGAATGATCGCGACTGCATCCGATGTTGGCGGCGCGATAAAAGGCAATCGCATCGATATTTATTTGCCGGGCACGCCTGCAGAGGTAAGCAATTTCGGCATTCAAAACGTAAAAGTATATGTTCTGAAGTAGTAAGGTAATCGGCAGCCGAGAGGCTGCCGGTTATTTCGTTTTATCGGCGGATTTGTTCAGCAGTTCAGGAAGCGTGACAAATTTGTATCCCTTTTTTCTAAGCTGCGTGATAAGAACGGGCAGAGCTTCGATTGTCCCGGACAGATCCTGTCCGTATCCGCCTCCTGCATGCTGCAGGACAATGGAGCCCGGCTGCAGAGTCTTCTTGATATTATGCAGAACGATGCTGCTATTGGGATTGTTGCGCCAATCCACGGAGTCTACATCCCAATTGACGACGGTATATCCGCTTTTGCCCGACCATGCCACTTGGTCCGGGCGCATCTCTCCGTAAGGAGGACGTACAAATCGAGGGTGATACCCGATAATATTGCTTACGATCGCATCCGTCCGCCAGATCTGGGTATGGAATTCCCGGGAATTAAGCTGTGACAAGACGGCATGATTGTAAGAATGATTTCCTATGACATGCCCCTCGCGATGGATACGCCGGACTAGGGCCGGATGTTTGACCGCGCGGGATCCAACAACAAAAAAGGTTGCGCAAACATCGTAGCTGGCTAGTACATCCAGAATTTGAGGCGTAAACCTTGGGTCAGGCGCGTCATCAAAAGTTAGGGCTATTCGCTTGGCGTTTCTTGGACCGCTCAGGATAAACGTATTGGGAAACTGCTTATGCATCCTTACCCAGGACATATCCGCCGTCTTTTTCTTTTTTTGCTTTGCGGGTGCAGAGGCATAGGTTTGCTCTGCGGAAGCAAACAGCAAGACGATGGTAAGCGCTAAAGCAAGCCATCGTCTGAAACTGCCGGACAAAGTCGGCATTCCCTTCATTCGTTTATAGCCTCCATTTCTTATGTAGCGTCGCCAAGCTATTTTTCCCCGATAAAAGAGAGAACATGCGTTTAATAAAAACAGCCGCATCCGGTAAGCCGGACGCGGCTGTTCGTCATAAATGTCTTACTTCATCTTGAATACTTGAATCGTGCGTTGAAGCTGGGTAGCCATATTGAGCATTCGCTCCGTCTCTTGCACAACACCTTGCACGGAAGAAATCTGCTCATTCATGGACGCGGATACCTGCTGGGTGCCGGCTGCGGATTCCTCCGTAATCGCGGAAATGTTCTGGATGGCGTCCGAAATCTTGCGTGCGCTCTCCAGCATTTGATCGCTTTCGCTGGCGAATGCCGCAATCTGCTGCGTAATGAATTGAACGCTTTGAACGATCTCGGCAAATACCATCTCGGATTCGCGGATCCGCTCCGTCTGAAGCTTAACGACCTCTTCATTAACCTTCATGTGATTGATCGTTTGTTTAATGCCTTGATCGATACTCTTGACAAGGCTGAATACTTCCTTCGTGGAAACCGTGGCTTCTTCGGAAAGCTTGCGGACTTCCTGGGCGACTACGGCAAAGCCGCGGCCGTGTTCTCCGGCACGGGCAGCCTCGATGGAGGCGTTAAGCGAGAGCAGGTTGGTCTGTTCGGCAATATCGGAAATGGCCGTAGTCATTGCCGTAATACCCTGCGCCTTGCGGGCCAGATCGGTGATCGTCTCGGATACCTTCTCCGTGGCTTCCACGTTGCGGCGCATCCCTTCGGATTGCGCTTCCAGCGCTCCTCGTCCTTTGTCAACGAGACTCAAGGTGAATTCGGAGCGTTCGTTCATCTCTTTCGTCGCATGGGCATAATTGGCGACTTTCTTCTCGATCTCGGCAATGGACTCGCTCATGTCCGCAACATCCTCGGAAATTTCGTTAGCGCCCGTAGCCAGCTCGTTCGAAGAGGCGGCGACTTGCTCCATCGCGATCTGAATATGGTTGTTTTTATCAAAAATATTGCGGCTTGTTTCGGATACATGCCTTGTAATATTGGAGGTTTCGGTCAAAATATCGCGCAGCTTGTCCACCATGCTGTTGAAGGCATGGCCCACTTCGCCAAGAGACGCATTTGCAGCCGTATCGATTCGTTGCGTGAAATCGCCTTTGGAGATCCGGAACGCCGCGTTTGACATCTCTTCAAAGGAGGAGTTTAAAGCCTTCTCGATAAAGCCGACAGTCGGGTAAGCGAGAATCGCCAGTACCACCGTTACGATAAGGCCGGCCAGGATGGAGCCCCCACTGAATAAAATTACCAGGTTCAGCGCGATTGCAACTAGGACCAAATTTAAATAAATGGAGGTCATCAGCTTACTTCTAACGGATAAGGAATAGTACCATTGGCTCATTATGTAAGCGCTCCTTTTTATAGAATAACCATATTATAGCATCAGCAGTGAAATTGGTCTATAAATGTCGAATAAGATCGAGAAATTGATTGTCAAGAATAGATGTAATTGCGCGATAATTGTAAAAAATTATAATTTACTATATTGTAAATTTATTGAAAAGATTCTATAATCAGACCTGAGAACTAGTTGGAATCAACTATTTTCAATATTTTAAGGGTAGAAAGGAGGAGAAATTATATGAATATAGATGCTATGCCATTGGCACGGCAAGTTGATTTTGTTTTTCGCCAATTAGAAGAGGAACTTACAAATGCGGTTGGAGGGACGGTTCATATTCACATCCGGAACAATGCGGTAGGCAAATTCGGCCTTCGGCATAATCCGATTGAGACTAGGAACGGCAAGCTGGAGCAAGAAGGTGAAGGTGGAATGACACCAACCCAGGTCCAGGCGTTTCGCAAACTCGCGATTGATGCTTTGAAATTGAGAAGGAATTGGACGCATGGCGAAATTATGTACGATTTCGCTGTCCGGCAGAACGCGGGCACCTGGTCGGCTAGCATCTGTTACGAATCTAATTATAATACAGCCAACTGGAATTATCGTTACCAGCAGCCGAAGCATCAAATGCTGCGGGAAAAGAATAGCGATCATACCGGCTTTGATTTTTAGGCTATAGCCATTATCCATTCGAACAGCCGTGCAGGGTTTCCTGCACGGCTGAATTTTATTGCCGGCTATTTCACTTCGTGGCTTCCGGAATGCAGATGGGGAATTCCGCCGCTGTTGACCTCATGTTCCTGTGCGGCCGCGGGGAGCAGGAAACCAAGCAATAACGGAAGAAGGAACAGTCCGTAGACAAGAAGGCTTTTTAGAGGAGACATGGAATGGTCATGATCGTGATCGTGGCTATGGTCGTGATCATGATGGGAATGATCATGGCCGCATTCCTCGCAATCCGCACGGGGCTTACGCTGCATGGCGAGCATGGCTTGGTGGATGGCGGCGGCGTTCAGGACGATAGCCGACAGCTTGACATAAAGCTCCATCCGGGGGGCTACATACAGCGGCAGCTGACCTAAACGTTCGAGGTAAATGATGAGGAAGGCGAATCCCGCGAGAAAGCCTGCCCGTATCCAGTTATGATTCATCGCAGCACCTCCAGGAGCCATACGCTGGCCAGTACAAGGGCAAAGGCCAACAGCGTAATCGAAAGAACGATCCGCGCGCGGAACGCGGACAGCATCATCATCGTATTTTTCAAATCAATCATCGGGCCGAACACAAGAAAGGCGAGCAGCGGACCATGATCGAACATTCCTCCAAACGATGCGGCGATAAAAGCATCCGAGGTCGAGCAGATGGACAGCAGGAAGGCAAGCCCCATCATGAAGAAATAGGAGAGAACGGGCTGATCCGCAACGGCCTCAAATGCCTGACGGTCAATAAAAGACTGAATAACGGCCGTAAGCAGTGCGCCAAAGATCAAATATTTGCCCATGTCAAAAAACTCGTCCGAAGCATGGCTAAGCGTTGCCGACAGCCGCCGGCTTTTTTTAACCGGGTTGGGAGCATGCTCATGATGATCATGATGGTCATGATGGTCATGATGGTCATGATGGTCATGGTGATGATTATGTTCATGTTCATGCTTATGTTCATGGCGATGCGCAGGGATGTTGCCGGATGATTCTTTCAGAGGGCTGCCTTTCATGAACCGGTGAAGAAGAAGGCCGATAATAACGGTAACGATAAAGGCGATGATAAGTCGGTCGTAGGCCATTTGCGGCTCCAAGCGGAAAGCGGCGTAAGTCGAAGTAAAGACAATCGGATTAATAATGGGGCCGGCCAGCAAGTACACAATTCCGATATAAGCGGGCATGCCTTTCCGGATTAAGCGCCGCACGACGGGAATCATCCCGCACTCGCATAACGGGAATACGAGACCAAGCAGCGCGCCAAAAAGAATACCGACCATGTGGTGCTTGGGCGTCAGTCTCCGGATCATCTCGTCGGTCACGAACACCTGGAGCAAGGCAGAGAAAATAACGCCAAGCAGGATGAATGGAAAAGCTTCTAATATAATGCTTAAAAACACAATCTTGAACTCTTGCGCACCATCGGACTCGAGCAGAGCGAGGGACCAGGGTTGTCCTGCCAGTATTAGGCAAACCATCGCAAGACATCCGATACCCAGCAGCGGGGTCCCGAATCGGAATAACATGTTCAGCATGAGCCAACCTCTCTTTGTTTATCAGGAAATGATTACGCTAGTAACCAGCTTATGCTGGGCTTGGCCGCTATAGGACAACTTTTGAAGGCCGGGCTTGACATGGCGGTAGAGACTTGCGCTATAATCAGGGTACGAAAGGCGATGAAGGGAATAAGTAAGCACAGGGGTTAATGCGTAACAGAGAGCTGGCGGACGGTGCAAGCCAGTGCAAGCCTGATTGCTGAATGGATCCCGGAGCCGATAGCGGAACACAGACTATTGAAGTGCTGTCTATGCTTATCCGGCCGTTCCCCGTTACGGAACAATGAAGGCTTGTTGTCTTTAGCCCGCCCCGATGAATATCGGATATCCGCGGGAAGCAACGAGTAAATTAGGGTGGCACCACGGTTCCCTCGTCCCTTGCGGCGGGGGTTTTTTTGCGTTCACATACGCGTTAGAAACGGATTAGAAGAAGAAAAGGGGACGAAATTTTATGAAAAAAGTACTTTCTGGCATTCAGCCGAGCGGACAGCTTACGCTTGGCAACTATATCGGAGCGATGCAAAACTTCGTGAAGCTGCAAGAAACGGAAGAATGCTTCTTTATGGTCGTGGATCTTCATGCGATTACCGTGCCGCAAGAGCCGGCTATGTTCCGTGAGCAGATCGAATCGGTTGCGGCATTGTTTATCGCAGCGGGCCTTGACCCGGCTAAATCAAACATTTTTGTACAATCCCATGTGCGCGCGCATGCCGAGCTGGGATGGATTATGACGACCCTTACGGGTATGGGCGAGCTCGAGCGCATGACGCAATTCAAAGACAAGTCGGCCGGAAAAGATTCGGTAGGCGCGGGATTATTCGTTTATCCTTCGCTTATGGCCGCCGACATTCTTGTGTACAATGCGGACCTTGTACCTGTAGGCGATGATCAAAAGCAGCATCTGGAGCTTACCCGCGACCTGGCAAGCCGCTTTAATTCCAGATTCGGAGAATACTTCACGGTTCCGGAGCCTTATATTCCGAAGATTGGCGCAAGAATCATGTCGCTTGACGACGCGAGCAAGAAGATGAGCAAGAGTAATCCGAATGCCGGCAGCTATATTGCCCTTCTTGACGAGCCAAGCGTCATTCGCAAAAAAATCAGCCGGGCCACTACGGACTCCGGCCGCGAGGTGAAATACGATCCGGCGAACAAACCGGAGATCAGCAACCTGATCAGCATTTACTCGCATTGCGCGAACATGACAATCACCGAGGTAGAAGCCCGTTACGAAGGTCAAGGCTATGGGCCTTTCAAGAAGGATCTGGCCGAGCAGGTCGTCAATGTTCTTGAGCCTCTGCAGCAGAAATACAAAGCGATCCGCGAATCCGGCGAGATCCATGCGATCCTGAAGCAAGGCGCAGAGCGCGCATCGGAGCTTGCGGACCGCACGCTTGCCGGCGTCAAAGAAAAAATGGGCTTCCTTGCCCCGCGCGGATAATCATAAAACAAAAGGCTGGCGCTATTAAGCGTCAGCCTTTATTTTCGTTACGGCGCCGGAGTCTTGCTTTTACAACAAAACCTCCGCCAATCATGCACAGAGTGAGAATCGCAAACAGTATGGCCAGCCAGGCGTTAAAAGATATCGAAATCGCGGTAGCACACATAAGCAGCACAGAGACGATGGCGAAGAACAAAGACAGTGGTTTAGACAAGGTGTTAACTCTCCTTTACGGATGCTTAATAATATTTTTTTGAGCTTAGCATATTTTGCGTCAACATGCTCATAATAAGCTTGCAAGCTTGCAAAACATCACAGCTCTTAACTGAAGGGAGATTATCAGCATGGCTAGCAACAGATCGAGCAATCAATTGGTGGTTCCACAAGCACAAGCCGCTCTTAACCAAATGAAAATGGAAGCAGCTTCGGAGCTTGGCGTACAAATTCCAGCGGACGGTTACTACGGTAACGTCACATCTCGCGATGCAGGTTCCCTGGGCGGATATATCACTAAGAAACTTGTCCAAATCGCTGAACAACAATTGTCCGGCGGCAGCTTCCGCTAATCGTTTATAAATACACAACGCTTCAGAGGAAGCCACGAAGCTCAAGGGTAAAACCTTGAGCTTTTTCCATGCGCGCCAGCCAGCATGATCACAAAAAAAAGCCCCTTCTTATTGTGCGTCAGGGGCCTTCCTTCGTCAAGTCAAGTCGAGTCGTTTAATAAGAATTCATGCGCAGCCGTTTCGTTAAGCGGTCATCGCTTAACCAACCGACATACGAGCCAACCGTTTCGTATTCCTTGTTCATGAGCAGTACGGCAACAAACGGAAATTGCTTGCGGTGCCGGTAACGGACATCCGACCAACGGACTTCATAACCCCAGGGATGCTCCTTCACTTCGGCGCAAGCAAATTTGGTGAAATACAAAAAGCTGCGAATCGCGTTGTCGTTTCTGGATTTAGCTACGGCAGGATGATCGGAGCAGCGGACATTGTCCAGCCATCTGAGCTTGTTCCCGCGAAGGTCCCCGATAACAAAGCTGCCGTCGGCAGCTCGCTTTACGATATTCCAATGCGACAGCGAGATCGTTGGAATGGCGATATAGCCTTGTGTTCCATCCGGTTCAGGGTCCAGGGAATGGAGCCTGCGAAGCGTACTTCTGTGAGCCAGCGTCCGCCATGTATAATAGATGATGGTAAACAGGTACAAAACCGGAAAGATGGCAACGGGACTAGCAAGACCAAACGCCCAAATCAATATCGCAATGACATGAGTAGCGAAGATAACCGGGTCAAAGATATGGATGATATTCCATGAAATCCATTTCTCGGTAAATGGCCGCATAGCTTGGGTTCCGTAAGCGTTAAACAAATCGGTGAATACGTGAAGGCAGACGGCTAACAGCACCCAGGATCCGACATGCAGCCATGGAAGGCTGCCCCGGTAAACGAGCTGAAGCAATCCCGTAATTAGAATCGTCCAGATGGCGATAGCCGGCAAGGAATGCGAGATGCCTCGATGATTCCGGATATAGCTGGCATTTCCTTTCAGCTTCAGAAAGGTGTCAAAGTCCGGAGCCTGCGAGCCGATGATGGTTCCGACCAAAACAGCGGCGAAGATGGATGGGTTGTTGGCGACAACGGGATCGACGCAAGCCAGTCCGGCGAGTCCGATCCCCATAACAAGATGCGTTCCTGTGTCCACGGCAAGACCTCCTAAAAATGATTGCGGGGGCTTTGATTCAATTAGCTGTAGTATCAACGGAGGAGCTTTACTTTATCAATGGTAAATAGAAAGGGGTTAATGACGATCATGTACATTTGCTTTGCGGAATACAAAATCGCGGCGGGCGAGAGGGATGTTTATTTAGCCTATGTAAATACATTAATGAAGGAATCGGGGCGAAGCGTCCAATTATATGAAGGAACCGATCAATTCAACTTGTTTGTGGAGATCTGGACGGCCGCAACCGAAGACGAAGCCGAAGCCATAAAAAAAGAACGCTGCGATGAGCGTTCTTCTTGGTACCGGGTAGCCGAATGGATTCCCGGCGGTGCGGACAAAATGCATGTATGGACATTTAAGCCGGCGGGGGCTGGCTCAAATGCAGGGTAGCGCTTAGCCTTCGCGGTTCGTCAGCGGTGTCGTATTCGTAATGGTACCGCCTTGGAACGGATACTCATACGCGATTTCGCCTTCAAACGTTACATAATCCAGGTTCAAAGTGAGCAGCAGGTAACGCATGCCGGTGGAAGGATCGCTAATAATAATATGGTCGCGGCCGGCTGCTTCAATAATGCCGCGGAATACTTTGGCGTTCCATTCACGGTTGTTCTCGTAAGTCATGTAGAAAGTAGCCATTTTGCCGCGGTTAAGGCGCAAAATGTTCTCTACATAAGATTCTTCCACACCTACTGTTACAATGTTTCCACCTGTTGGCGTAATGAACGAACCGCTAGGCACCTGCGGAGGCGATTGCGCTCCAAGCGTTTGAGTTGGCATACCTTGCATACCTTGCATACCTGGCATACCTGGCATACCTGGCATACCTGGCATACCTGGCATAGCAGACATAGGCATTGCCATATTAGGCATTGTTGCGGCAGGAGACACGCCGGTTGGGAAGCCGCCGTAACCGCCGCCTGCAAATGGGCTTACTCCACCGTAACCGCCAGTGCTAGCCGGACTTACTGCATTTTTGTAACCATAACCGTAAGACATGCTGTTGATCCTCGCTTTCAATCTTTGAAATTTGTTGATTGATCCATACACTCGTGGACAAATTCTTCTTTCTGGTTATTCCTTGTCGCGTGCGCTCTGTTTAAAAGAAACCTTTTTTGCTTGCGTAGCCTCAAAGCCTCCGGGATTCCAATGCTGACGACTGCCGTATGTTCGGGCTCTTTTGCTTCCCTTCAACCTATACAGAGCTGGGCACTTGACTACATACCTATAGTATTGAAGGGGGGGCAAAAGGGTTACACATTTATTGTCACAATTTGAATGGCGAATTGATGAACAATGGCTCCTAACGTTGTCATGGCATCTATTTTTCTGTATGATTAAGAACGATTCATCAATGAAAATGTATAGGCGCGCGTGCTTGCGTGCCTTGTTGCATAACTCGGGAGGCTCGCTTCGTGTTGAAAGATTTAATTGCATTAACCAAACCACGGCTGCTCCGGCTTAATGTATTTGCCGCAATTGGCGGTTTCTGGGTCGCTTCCAAATGGCATATTGACTGGCTGACATTGCTGTGGGTCGTCATTGGCTCAGCGGTTACGATAGGCTCGGCTTGCGTCATTAATAACTACTGGGATCGAGAGCTTGATGAGAAGATGGAGCGCACGAAAGACCGCGCATTGCCCAAGGGCCGTCTCCAGCCTGGCTTTGTGCTCGGTTACGGCATCGTTCTTGGCATCATCGGCCTTGCGATATTGTTTGTTCTGGTAAATCCGGTTACGGGCTGGCTTGGTTTTTTAGGCTGGTTTGTTTATATCTTCATCTATACAATCTGGTTGAAACGCACGTCTACCTGGAGCACGTCGATTGGCGGTATTTCCGGGGCAATGCCTCCGGTGCTTGGCTATTGCGCGGTGACAAATGAAGTGGATATGGGAGCATGGCTGCTGTTTGCCTTCTTGTTCCTGTGGCAGCCGGCGCATTTCTGGTCGCTTGCTATCCGCCGGGTAGAGGAATACCGTACAGCCGGTTTCCCGCTGCTGCCGGTGGTGAAAGGGATTAAACGGACGAAGCTGCAAATGATTCCGTATGTCGTCCTTCTGATTCCAACCTGTGTACTGCTATACACCTACGGATACACGGGCATTGTATTTCTGATCCTGTCTGTGATTGCCGGGGTTGTTTGGGCTGTTCATACGATTCGAGGCATAAAAGCGGAAAATACCGAGAAATGGGCGAAGGTTAATTTCCTTATTTCCGTTAACTATTTAATGGTTGTCTTTATTGTAATGATGGCAAATACCGTGAAGTAATCTGTTTAGCCAGGATGATTCCTTTTAGGGAGGACGAGAACCGAAATGGCATTTCTCAAAAAGCACAGCTTCAAATTCGCTGTACTGGCGCTTTGCTTGGCAATGGGCATTTATTTATTCATTACGAACTACTCGCAGTCGGGCGGCGGCAGTAAAATGCCCGTTCAAATGGCTGCTCCGTCATTTGCATTGAAAGATATTAACGGCAATGAGGTTTCGCTGGATTCCACAAACGGAAAAGCGAGGCTGGTCTACTTCTATTGGGCAAGCTGTCCGGATGTATGCCCTCCAACAACGTTTATGATCTCCGAGGCAGAGGACCAACTCCGTGAAGCAGGGCTTCTCGGCACGAAAGCCGAGCTGATCTCGATTACTTTCGATCCGGCTCATGATACGCCTGATGTCATTCGAGACTTCGCAACCCGCAACTTTGCGCAGCTGGATAAAGGGGGCTGGGACTTTCTGCGCGGCGATGATGAGGAAGCCTCGATCAAGCTGGCAAGAGATTTTGGCGTCAGCGTGAAGAAGGATGAGGCCAACAATTCATTCATACATATGAATGTCATTACGCTCGTTGACAAGAAGGGCCAAATACGCAAATGGATTAACGGCAGCGATGAATCCCTTACGCCCGAGAGCTTGGTGTCGGATCTGAAGCAGCTCGCGAAGGAATAAGCGATGGACATATTTTGGCACATATTATGGAGCAACGTCCTGCCGCTCACATTGATGATAGCTGTTGGCTTCACAATGCAGCGGCTTTTTTCTTTGGATATCAAAACCTTGTCGAAGCTGAACTTTTATGTATTTTCTCCATCCGTCATTTTTAATTTGCTCTATACAACGGATATCTCGGCAGCCCTGATCGGTCAAGTCTTATTGTTCGTCATTCTGTTTATGACCCTGCAAGCTTCGTGCGTGGAGGCAGCCGTCCGGCTGCGCGGACTGGAGGGGGGCATGCGCGGGGCGATGCGCAACAGCGTCCTGTTCTACAACAGCGCCAATTACGGGATTCCGCTGAATCAGCTTGCTTTCTCGGCGAATCCTTATACGCTGTCGATTCAGATTATCGTAATGGTTACGCAGTCTCTGCTTCCGAATACATTCGGCATATACAGCGTCAACGCGCATAGGATGAGCTTCCGCTCCACGCTTCGTACCATACTGTCGCAACCGATTATTTACGTCATTCCGATTGCCTTTCTGCTTCACGGCTTTCAGGTGCAGCTGCCGCAATCCGTCGAGACGCCTATTACGTATTTGTCGAATGCCTTTATCGGGACGGCCCTGGTTACGCTGGGCGTACAGCTTGGCAATATGAAGTGGGAGCTTAATCCCGTCCTGATCAAAAACGTTCTGCTTGCGAACGGATTGCGCCTGATAGGCGGTCCGGCTCTGGCCGCATTGGTCGTTTGGGTGCTTGGATTCTTTATGACCATCGACCATATGATGGCGGCGGCGCTTATCGTATCGTCATCCGTGCCCACCTCGCTCAGCAGCGTTCTGCTTGCGGTCGAGTTCGACAACGAACCGGAATTCGCCTCGCAGGCCGTATTTCTCTCGACCGTGATGAGCATTATTACGGTGGCGGTCGTTATTTTCCTTCTTCATATTTAACGGGGTATTGGATGAATGATTCCAGACCGGCCTTCTCCAATTGCTCGATCAGATAATCCTCCGGGGTATGCTCTACTCCCGGGTAGCCGCGGCGGGTGTAGATATGCTCGGCGTCAGGGAATAAATCGCGGAGAATGCCGCGGATCCGCTTGCCCGAGGAATCATTGTCGGTGAAAATATAGACGTCCTTGTCTCCAATCTGCTTGCGCAGCTTCTCCAGCTGGACGGTACCCGGCGTACCAAAGGTGCAGAAGATGGGGACGGATTCATCAAGTACGCGGCGAAGCCGGCTTTTGTCGTTTTTGCCTTCTACGATAATGGCGATATCCATAGCAGTCACCAGCCTTTTATTCTGTAGCTTCTTACATGTAGTGTAGCGATATTCACAAGCCGCGGGCAAGAAAAAGATTCCTAACGGAAAAAGGGACGGAGCCACTTGAGCTCCGTCCCTTTTCATATTCATAAAGAGTTTCTTAGTATAATCCGCCGCCGCAAATGGTGCAGACGATGATAACGAGCAGGATGAACAATACGAGGATGGACCCCACATTGTTAAAGCCGCCACCGCGATGATCGCCTACAGGTGAAACATGAATTTCAGACATCTAAGTCACCCCTCTCTAGCAAGCTTCAACGTCATGTCGACCGGGCAATGTTCCTGCCGGAGCAACTGTCCTTCGTGGCCACCTGACATAGTGCATTATATGCCCGGGTGAGCGAATGGCCTTGTGCATTCACCTAGACTTGGGAAAAATGGGTGTGAGCGTAGTTTTTCTGCGGTGAAACGGCAAGACGCAGACCCCGATCATTAGTCCAAGAAAAGCCAGGTAGTAAGGGGACAGATTGTCCCGCAGATGGCCGGCAAGCATCGGTCCAAGGAAGGCGCCAACCGAGTAGGCAATGGACAGAACCGAGAAGGTACGGCCGTACTTGGCGCCGCCGCTAAGCTCGATAAGCAGCGTTGAAATAGCGGGGAGAACGATGCCCTTAGCCATCCCGACGAATAATAGAAGCATAAAGAACGGCAGCGGGGGTTGGGCAGCGATCGTAAAATAGACGAGAGCAAGTCCAAGCGCCCCCCACAAGGTCCGGTAATAAGACGAAAGCTTATTTAGGAAAAGCATGCTGAGCGTAATCAAAGCGCCGATGCTGACGACTGAGAACAGAATGCCGGTCTCCATCATCCCTTCCGAGGACGTCGCCATCAGGGGCAGCTCAAACGACAGGATACCCTGCGCGCAGCTCATCGCAATCGGAAGCAGGAACACCAGCCAAGGGATGGGAGTTCCTTCGGCTAGGACAGGCTTCTTGCTGCTTGGCACCGGTTCAATCTCCACGGCCGGCGCTGCCTTTATATCCCGAATAAAGAACAAGGCGCAGATTGCGGTTATAATGAGCACCCAGCCCAGTAAATAAAAAGCGGTCGTAAACCCGATCCTCGCAACCAGATACGCGCCCGCTGCGGGAGAGACAACCGTGGCCAGCGTATGCACCAGTCCGTTACCGGCCATAAACTTGCCTTGTTTGGTCACGTCGCTCGAAATTCGGGCTAGCAGCGCAAGGCAGGCAGGAGACAGAAAGGCCAGCACGAATCCGCTGATCGAGCGGAGCACCAGCAGCTGCCACGGATCGGTTACTTTGGATTGGAACAGCAGGACAACGCCCGCGCCCATCAGGCTGAATACGATAAACAATCTGCTTCCGAACCGGTCAACCCCGTATCCGGCCATAATATTGCCCGGCAGGTGAGTGATGGAGTACATGCCCATCATCAGCCCGATGAAGGAGGGTGCCGCGCCAAGGGAGATGGCGAAGGGCGTTAGGATCGGGTACTGCGCATGCAGATCAAAGAAAGCGACGAACAGAAATAGATAAAGCCAGATTGCGGTTTTCAACGGCTACTTCCTCCTTGCATATCCTCTTAATTTACTTGTACGTGAAAGATGGACAGGATATGTCTTCCGGCGCAGATATGCCGCCTTTACGTTTACGGCATATTCTGGGTGGGTTATAATGTTTGATAATGGGACATTACGCGAGTTATAATAGGGCTAATGCTTACGAAGTAATAGTTACCACAGTAAGCAAAATCCCGCCTACTTGTTTTGATCATTCTTTTTAGGGGGATTGTTTGTTGAAAAATTACTTTGATTTTTCCGGCTACGATTGGGATGCGTGGAGCACTTTCCTGCAGGATCATTGGCTGGTGCTTGTCATTGCGCTTGTTGTTCTGCTCTTTATAATCAGAGTCGTTAAGACATTCGTGAAATGGGCGCTGGTGCTCGTCATTGTTGTCGGCATTGTCGCTTACAGCGGCTATACGCTGGACGACGTGAAGTCCATTGGCACGCAGGCGATTGACAGCCTGAAGCAGGAAGCCGTATCGGCTATGGCGGGAGAAGTGGATAAAGCAACGTTTACCTCGAATTCCGACGGAACCTTCACGGTGAAGACCGAGAATCTGGAATTGACGGGTGTTCCCGGCTCCGGTGAAGTGAACGTAAAATTCCGCGGCAAATCGGTTGGTACGATGAAAATAGATTCAACCATTCAGGCGCTTATCGATCAAGCGAAGGCCAATGGTAAAGTATAGATAGAGAACAAGTACAACAATGCAATACAGGTAGAGGCAAGGAGGGGTAATGATGATGGAATGGATACGCGCAGGGACGGCCTGGGAACCGGTCTCGCTTATCGTTCTTCTCCTTCTGCTGGTTTCGCTGCTGCAAGGAATGAGAAGAGGCGCGTCGGGTTCAGCGAGGCGCCTTTTCTTTTTTGTATGGGACGGCATTCTGTTGATTGTGTGTCTTGTGCTTGCGGGTAAAATTGCGGGCAGCTTGTCCCCGCTTGCGGCGGACTGGCTGAGCGGGCATGTAAACGTGCCGCAGAAGGAAATGGGTGCAACCTCCCAGGCTTGGTATACGTTTATAACAAGCCTGCGCGATTTCGCCCTGCTCCGGTACGGCATCCTGTTTTTGCTCTCGTATTTGCTGCTTCGGCTGGCCGCTTCTTTTCTTGCGCCGCTGCTGGAAGTTTTGTTTGCCAGCAGACAGCAGCGCGGCAGACACGAGAGCATGGAGCGCCTTCCGGGTGGACGAGCGGCAAGCCGCGCGGCCGGAGCTGTTTTTGGCACGGTTCACGGTGCCGGGCGGGCATTTGTATTCGTAGCCGCTTTGTTTATTTATGTCTCGCTGGCGCCTAACGGCCTCTGGACCGGATTGATCCAACAATCTCCGTTATACATGAAGGCATCGGATGTTCTTGAACCGGTTGCCGGAGATATGCTGGCCGGTCGTGGTCCCGTTCTGGCGGAAGCCGTGCAGGAAGAATTCCAGAATGTGCTGCAGCGCAAATACGAGATTATCGATTACAATATCCCGACGGATATTGAGCAGGCAGCCCTGCAGATTACGAAGGGCAAGAATAGCGACGAAGACAAGGCAAGGGCTTTGTATGATTGGCTGGGCAGCCGTATTGCCTATGACTGGGACAAGGCTAATAACTACGTAGACAACGGAGTATGGAAGGAACAGAACCCGGAGGAGACGTTTGCTACCCGCAAAGGCGTATGTATCGACGTAGCCAGACTGTACGCCGTGATGGCCCGCGCGTCGGGACTTGACGTGAAGGTCGTTACCGGCACGGGGCTGGACGGCCGCGGAGGCTCCGGGCCGCATGCCTGGAATGAAGTGAAAATAGGCGGAGGCGGCGGTACCTGGATTCCGCTCGATGCGACATGGGCATCCTCCGGCGATTGGTTCAACCCGGTTGATTTCGACAAGACTCATATCCGGGCCGTTTAAGTTAGAATTGGACAAGAGGTGAACAGGTTGCATGATGATCCGCAGAAACGGGAAATAACGAATCGGCGTCATTTCTCGTTTCGTTTGAACTTTTTCTTCTTTATCGTATTTGGACTATTTAGCGTTCTTATTATTCAGCTTGCTATCTTGCAGTTCGTCGAAGGTCCGAAGCTGAGCGCGCAAGGCAGCCAGAAGAGCACCAGAAGCGTGAAGATCGCGCCGATTCGCGGCAATATTTACGATTCGTCAGGCAATGCGATTGCTTATTCGACATCAACGCAATCGCTCTATTTTACGATTTCGCCTGATTTCAAGGACGGGGATGCGGAAGCGATTGCGGCAAAGCTGGCAGCCGTATTTAAAGAACTTGGTGATCAAAGCCCGGACAAACAAATGACGGTTGAAGATATTATCCGGCAGATGGACTTGGATTTCCGGAGGAACACAATCTCTACGCCCCGCCGGATCAAGACCGGTCTAACGAAGTATGAGATCGCCTATTTTAGCGAGCACAAGTCCGAATTCAAAGGGATCGATATCGTCGAGGAAAGCGTGCGTAATTATACGAATGATACGGTAGCCGTGCAGCTGGTCGGCTACTTGAAGAAATTCAAAGGCGTACGCGAATCGCTTGATTTCTACAAGGATAAAGGGAATGAAGACGATCCGCAGCTTCAATATCTGGATGACGAGGACGTTGGTTTTGACGGACTTGAATATATGTACCAGGATATCTTGCGCGGCAAAAACGGCCTGAAAACTTATCCGGTTAATAACGCGGAGCGGATCATAGGTCCCGTACAGATTACCAACCCGCAAAAGGGCGATGACCTGTATCTGACCATCAACCGCAACGTGCAATTAACGACGGAGCAGGCGATTGTCGACCAGATCAAAAAAATCAGCACGTCGACCAATAAGGCGGAGCGTGCCGAATACGCGAAGATCGGCTTCGCCGTCGCGATGGAAGTAAACACCGGTAAAGTCGTCGCGATGGCGAGCATGCCGGATTACGACCCGAATATTTGGGCGGGCGGCAAGATCAGCAACGAAGACTACAAAAACTTTTCGTCCGTTCTAAACAACGGAACGATCAGAGAGGTATTCCCTCACTACGAAACCGACAAAGAGCGGAATCAGCATCCGTCGTCCCTGGTTCCTCCGGGCTCGACGATGAAGCCTTTATCCATTCTGATCGGCTTGAACGAAAAGCTGTTTACGACAACAAGCACGTATTTCGATAACGGCGCTTACTTCTTTGGCGCCAAAGGCCATGAAGTGCGGATCGGCAACGCCTCGAACCATGCTTACGGCTTGCTGGACCCGGCATCGGCGATTGCCCATTCCTCCAACCCGTTTATGGCGAAGATGGTGGGCAACAATCTGTATGAGAAATACAAAGGCAAAAAAGGCGTCGATGTATGGGATAACTACATGAAGCAATTCGGGCTAGGCGTCTTGACCGGCAGCGGTCTGAGAGGCGAATCCAAAGGCACGATCGACTACTACCACGAAGCGGAAACGGCCAGTTCCCAATCCGCATTGGTGCGGGCAGCGTTCGGCCAACAAGCGCGTTATACGCCGCTGCAGCTCGTGCAGTACGCGTCCATGCTCGCGAACCACGGCAAACGGATGAAGCCTCAATTCGTCAACCAGATTAAAGACGCGGACGGCAATGTGGTTCAGACGTTTAAGCCGGAAGTACTGAACACGGTGGATTTCCCCGATTCGTATTGGAAGGAAATCGAGGACGGCATGTCCCGGGTTAACGTGCAGGGCTTTGATGGCGTTACGTACACGTACGAGAGAAAAACCGGTACGGCACAGTCCGACGTAGCCGGCCGCCGTGCGGATAACGCGGTATTTATCGCTTATGCGCCAAGAGAAAATCCGAAGCTGGCCGTAGCGGTTGTTATTCCGGACGGTGAGTTTGGCGGCTGGGGCGCAGCTCCAATCGCGCGGAAAATTTTCGACGCTTACGATTACGAGGTTGGCTTGAACGGTACGCCGGGCAAGCTGAAGGATCAAGCGAATAATACGAACGCAGGCACTAACGGTACAACGGGTAAAACCCAATAAGATGCTGAAAAGCTGTTTCCGGAGATTCGAAAAAAGAATCTTCGGGAGCAGCTTTTTTTTTTTTTGAAACTTTTTATAGACAAATTTCGTAAGAAATGTTGCATCAGAGAAACATTTTTGAATAGTATAAACAAAGAGGCGTTAAGCTAACTAATGTTCGTCCAGGCAAAACACGGGATAACTCATGGATGGGGGAAAGGATATGCGGTTTTCGAAAAAGCCAAACTCCGCGATTAAGCGGTTTATAATGACCCTTTTATTTCTGGCGGTAAGTGCTTTACTGGTGACGGCCTGCGGGACCGGGGAGAACGACGGACTTGCGGGCAAAGCCAAGCTGAAGGTAACGGCTACAACCGGCATGATTGCCGACGTGGCTCAGGAAATAGGCGGAGAGGATGTCGCAGTTACCGGACTGATGGGCTCGGGCGTTGACCCGCATTTGTATAAGGCGTCCTATGGCGATGTGAAGAAGCTGGACCGGGCGGACATTATTTTTTATAACGGGCTGCATCTGGAAGGGAAAATGGCGGAGATGTTCGAGAAGCTGGTGAAGCGCAAGCCTACCGTTGCGATCTCTTCGCGGATACCGGAGTCGGATTTGCGGTCGTTCCCGGGCGGAGGGAGCCAGTCGCATGACCCTCATATCTGGTTCAACGTGAAGATGTGGATATCGGCCGCGGAGGTGATTCGGGACTCCCTGATCGAGAAGGATCCGGTACATGCGGAGGGCTATCAAGCGCGTGCTGCGGCATATATCGGGAAGCTGGAGGAGCTGGACCGATATACGACCGAGCAGATCAGGGCGATACCCGAGGAGAGAAGAATACTCGTAACCGCCCATGACGCGTTTGGTTATTTTGGCGATGAGTATGGACTTGAGGTAACGGGGCTGCAGGGAATGAACACGATGTCGGAATACGGCTCGAGGGATGTCAGCTCCCTGCGTGATTTTTTGGTGGAAAACAAGATCAAAGCGGTCTTTATCGAATCCAGCGTACCAAAGAAAGCGATTGAATCGGTCATTCAAGGCGCGCGTTCGATGGGACATGAAGTAACGATCGGCGGCGAGCTGTTCTCCGATGCGATGGGGGAAGCCGGCACCGTGGAAGGAACGTATATCGGGATGGTCAGACATAACGTGGATACCATTGTTCAGGCATTGAGATAAACGAAGGGAAAGGGAGTGTTAGTCATGTCGGAAGCAAAAGTAAAGTCTGCGGCAACCGCAAGGGAGCGGGAGGGTGCTGCGCCTCCGTTAACGATTAGAGGGCTTAGCGCAGCCTATCAGAAAAAGCCTGTATTGCGCGGAGTCTCCTTCACTGTAACGGAAGGGGAGCTGATTGGGGTTATCGGCCCTAACGGCGCCGGCAAATCAACGATGATGAAGGCTGCCCTTGGCCTTATTCCCCGCCTTGGCGGCGAGGTGCTCGTCTACGGCAAGCCTTATAAACAGCAGCGCAAGCTGGTTGGCTACGTGCCGCAGCGGGAATCCGTCGATTGGGATTTCCCCACGAACGCACTGGATGTCGTTATGATGGGGCGTTACGGACATCTAGGCTTGTTCGGGCGCCCGGGAGCGAAGGAGCGCGCGATTGCGATGGAATGCCTGGCCAAGGTTGGCATGGCGGACTTTGCCTCCCGCCAAATCAGCCAGCTGTCCGGCGGGCAGCAGCAGCGGGTATTTCTCGCCCGTGCGCTTGCTCAGGATGCCAGCCTGTACTTTATGGATGAACCGTTCGCCGGTGTGGATGCCGCTACGGAGAAGGCTATTATTACGCTGCTCCAGGATTTGAAGCAGCAAGGGAAGACCGTTATTGTCGTTCATCACGACCTTGCCACGGTGGAGGAATATTTTGATTCCGTGCTGCTGTTAAACGTAGAGCTTGTTGCTTACGGCAAGACAAAAGAGGTATTTAATCAGCAATTGCTGCAACGCACGTATGGCGGCCGATTGGCTTTCCTGGACCGGAACAGCCTGTCTAAGACGGATAGCGCGGAAGGGTGAGTGAACGGATATGAATACGTTATGGACGCTTCTGCGGGACCCCAACATGCAGTGGATTCTGCTCAGCTGCACGCTTCTTGGGCTGAGCAGCGGTATTATCGGCTGCTTCTCCTATCTGCGGAAGCAAAGCCTGATGGGCGATACGCTCGCGCATGCCGCCTTGCCTGGTATCTGTATTGCTTTTATGCTGACCGGAACCAAGTCCATTCTGTACTTCCTGATCGGAGCGGGTCTCGCCGGCGTGGCGGCAACCTTCGGGATCGGCTGGATTACGCGGCATTCACGCGTTAAGCACGATGCGGCGATGGGAATCGTATTATCCTCTTTCTTTGGCCTGGGTATCGTGTTGTTAACCCTTGTCCAGCATGGTGGCTACGGCAATCAGGCGGGGCTGGATAAGTTTTTATTCGGTCAGGCGGCTTCCATGGTGGGCTCGGATGTTCTTACTCTGTCGATTGTCAGTCTGCTGCTGGTTACGATCTGTTACTTCCTGTTCAAGCAGTTCAAGCTGGTATCCTTCGACCCCGGCTTTGCCAAAGGAATCGGCTATCCGGTTGCGCTGCTCGAGCAGCTGCTTATGTTCCTTATGGTTGTGGCGGTTGTCGTAGGAATTCAGGCGGTTGGGGTTATCCTGGTTGCCTCCTTGATCATTACCCCTGCGGTATCCGCCAGGTATTGGACGGACCGGCTTGGCGTCATGGTGGTCGTATCCGGCCTGTTCGGCGCCATTAGCGGGGCTTCGGGAGCGATTGTCAGCTCGACGGGAGACAGCCTGCCGACCGGTCCTCTTACGGTGTTAGCCGCAACCTTGCTGTTTCTTCTATCGCTGTTGTTTGGTTCCAAGCGGGGGATTCTTGTCCGGAGAATGTTGCAGCAAAGGATGAAGCGGTCGCTTGGTTATGGCTATGAGGAACAGGCGGCAACGGCTTCCGTGGACGACCGCTTGAATAAGGAGGCGTCGTTATGAGTGACTTCTGGATTCTGTTAACCGGGATGCTGGTGGCAAGCTGCAGCGGTATATTGGGTGCCTTCCTCGTTCTGCGCAAAATGGCCATGATCGGCGACGCCATCAGCCATTCCGTCATGCCGGGGATCGTGATCGCGTTTCTGCTCAGCGGCTCGCGGGATTCGATTCTGATGATGGTTGCCGCAATGGCCTGCGGATTGTTCGCCGTCTTCCTCATTCAGCTCTTTCAGAACAAGGGGGTTCAGGCGGATGCCTCGATCGGGGTCGTGTTTACCGCCTTGTTTGCGATAGGCGTCCTTCTGGTCAGTCTGTTCGCGAGACAGGTCCATCTGGACCAGGATGCTATTTTGTACGGCGAAATCGCTTATGTGCATTGGAATACCTGGGTCGTAAACGGCATAGACCTTGGGCCAAAAGCGGTGTGGCTGCTTGGCATAACGCTGATTATCATAGTGACGGTGATCAGCTTGTTCTACAAGCAGTTCAAGCTTTGCTCCTTCGACCCCGCGCTGGCTGCCGCCTGCGGCATTCCGGTAGCGCTGTTCCATTATCTCTTGATGGGCATGGTATCGATGGCAACCGTCAGCTCCTTCGAAAGCGTAGGCGCCATTCTCGTTGTCGGGATGCTGATCATCCCGGCTGCTACCGCCTATCTGCTGACCGACAGGCTGGGCCGGATGATAGTAATCAGCGTTGGCGCAGGCATTCTTAGCGTCTTTGGCGGTTATGCTGCCGCCGTGATGCTTGATGCTTCGATTGCGGGCTGTATCGTATGCGCGGCAGCCGTGCTGTTCGTGCTGGCCTTCCTGTTCTCGCCTTCGCATGGCATCGTCGCCAAGAAGCTCCGCCTTCGTAAGCTCGCGGCTTAAAAAGTCGAGTATAGATTCCCTTTCCTCATAAACCGAGGAAGGGGATTTTTTTTCGGGCTAACGGCAGCGGAACGAAACCAGTCGAATAGGACGGATAAACCGTGTTACAGCGTGGTCAGCGATGGAGTGGAGAACGAATTTGGCTAAAAAACTTTCTATGGACTAATAATCCAATCAATTGAACCCTTCGCCCATGTCCCAACGTTTAGAACAATATCGATAGCTTCGTTTGGAATCTCCTTAATCTGTGCTAAAATATTGCATAGTAGAAACAGGCAGGAGGATACCGAGCATGGGGAATTACAAATTAGTCGCACTCGACATGGATGGAACGCTGCTGAATGACCAGAGCGAGATCAGCGAGGAGAACGCGGAATGGATCCAGCGGGCGCTGGATGCCGGCATTACCGTCAGCTTTTCCACGGGCCGGGGCTTCCGGGGGGCGCTTCCGTTCGCGGAGCAGTTGAAGCTGGAGACTCCGATGATTACGGCCAATGGCAGCGAGATCTGGCAAAAGCCGCATGTGCTGCATAAACGCACATTGATGAGCCCGGTCTACGTCAAGCAGCTGCACGAGCTGGCGCTGAGGCATGCGGGAACCTGGTTCTGGGCGTACTCGACAACGGGCATTTACAACCTGGAGAAGTGGATTGACCCGTCAACGACGTATGAAGACCACCATTGGCTGAAGTTTGGTTATTATACGGAGGATGACGTTGTTCGTAATCGCATTCTCGAGGAGATAACCGAATGGGACGCGCTTGAAATTACGAATTCCTCCACGGAGAACCTGGAGCTTAACCCGAAAGGCATTACGAAGGCCAGTGCGCTCCGCGAACTATGCGTCATGCTTGGCATCGAGATGTCGCAGGTTGTTGCGGCGGGGGACAGCTTGAACGATATTGCCGCGATCCGCGAAGCGGGACTTGGCGTAGCGATGGGCAATGCCCAGCAGGCAGTCAAAGACGCGGCCGATGTAGTGACGCTCACCAACAACGAGAACGGCGTCGCCGAGATCATCAAACAATATGTATTGAAAGGTTGATGCCTAAGTGGATATTTTAGGCTGGTCGCTGGTTGTCATTTTATTCGTGGTTGGCATGGCCGGAGCGGTCTGGCCGATTCTGCCGGGAGTTTTCGCGATATACGGCGCTTTCTTCGTATATGGCTTTTTCTTCTCGTTCAAGCCGTTTGGCTGGGTGTTCTGGACGGTGCAGACCTTGATCCTCATCGTTCTGGTCATAGCCGACCACGCAGTCAGCGCGTGGGGGGTTCACCGGTTTGGGGGTTCCAAGGCCTCTATCATCGGAAGTACGATAGGGCTTATACTAGGTCCATTCGTTATTCCTGCCTTTGGCCTTATTATTGGGCCGTTCGCCGGCGCCGTTATCGGGGAACTCGCGGTGGGCTCCAATATCGAGAAATCGTTTAAGGTTGGCATCGGCTCGTTGGTTGGGTTATTGACCAGCGTCGTAGTCAAAATCATCCTTCAGGCAGCAATGATCGCGTTATTTATTATTTGGTTAATGGCCAACTAAGGAGATGAAGCAAATGGTAAAGGTAACAGTATGGAACGAGTTTCTGCACGAGAAAGAGCATGAAGAGGTAAAAGCGGTATATCCGGACGGCATTCATAACGCGCTTGCCGAAGGTATCCGCTCGGAGGGCATCGAGGTTCAAACCGCAACGCTGGAAGAGCCGGAGCATGGCCTAACGGAAGAAAAGCTGAACAACACCGACGTTCTGATCTGGTGGGGACATATGGGTCATGACCGCGTAGACGATGCGATCGTGGAGCGGGTACATCAACGCGTAATGGACGGCATGGGACTGATTGTGCTCCACTCCGGCCATTTCTCGAAAATTTTCAAAAAGCTGATGGGTACGGGCTGCGACCTGAAATGGCGCGAAGCAGGCGAGAAAGAACGGATCTGGACCGTTAATCCGGCCCATCCGATTGCCGCGGGCATTCCGGAATACGTGACGATCGACCACGAGGAAATGTACGGCGAGCATTTCGACATTCCAGCTCCGGACGAGCTGGTCTTCGTGAGCTGGTTCGAAGGCGGAGAAGTGTTCCGCAGCGGCTGCACCTTCTTCCGCGGGCAAGGCAAGATTTTCTACTTCCGTCCGGGTCATGAGACGCATCCGACCTACTATCATCCGCAGGTGCTGCAAATTATCCAGAATGGCGTGAAATGGGCAGCTCCTTCCCAGGCAGGCAAGCCGGTCCGCGGCAACCATCAGCCTCTGGAGCCAATCAAAGGCCAAGCTTAACCTGCAATCCGGCAAGTCATTAAAGAAAGAGAAGGACAACATGAAAAAAGATTCGCTTATAAAAGGTACGTTAATACTGGCGGCAGCCGCGCTGATTGCCCGTTTTCTGGGGATTTTTCAGCGGGTTCCGCTTGATCATATCCTGACCGAGAACGGCGGGCTTTATTTTGCAGTCGCGAACAACGTGTATTTGACGCTGCTTGTCGTGGCGACGGGTGGTCTCCCTAGTGCCATCAGCAAAATGGTATCGGAGAGATACGCGCTGGGCCGCGAGCATGAAGCGAAACGGGTCTACCAGGCTGCGCTGCTCTTTGGCGTCATAACCGGCGTTATCCTGACGATTGCCCTTTACTTCGCGGCTCCTTATTATGCCGTGCATATCGCCAAAACGCCAGGTGCGGAGGTTGCGATCCGCGCGGTTGCGCCAACGCTGCTTATTTTCCCGATTATCGCAATGATGCGGGGTTACTTCCAAGGCCGTCAATTCATGATGGCGGGCGGCATGTCGCAGATCGTGGAGCAAATCTTGCGCGTTATCGTAGGCGTGGCGCTCGCTTATTATGTCGTCTCGATTGACTGGGGCGAAAAATGGGGCGCGGCCGCGGCATCGTTCGGCAACGTGATTGGCGGCGTAGGCGCTTTGCTTGTGATGCTGTATTATGCGGCAAAGCTGCGCCGGGGCGACCTCGCAGAGCGGCCGTCGGTGGATATCGCAGCGGTCAAGGCCGCTGCCAAGATTCCTTTCCGGTCCATTTACCGCGAGATTTTCACGATGTCCATTCCGATTGTCATTACGGCGATGACCGTGCAAATTATTTATACGTTCGACTCGTCCTTATTCGTACGTTTAACGGAATCGTATTACGGCTATCATGACGCGCTGCTCGTATTGAGAGATCTCAGCTTCAAGGCGCAGACGGTTGCGGGCATTCCGCCGATTCTGGCCATCGCGCTCAGCACGTCGATTATTCCGGTCATCTCGTCTGCGTATTCCTTGCGGAATATGGCCGAGGTGGAGCGTCAGACCTCCCTCGTTATGCGGATCGTCTTGTTCACCGGCGTGCCGGCAGCCTTAACGCTTGCCGCGGCATCGTATTCGGTCACCGGACTTATTTTCACGGGGCCAAGAGGTTACGGCATCGTTGCCGCCTTGACGGCAGGAACGATTTTCCAGATTACGATGATGACAAGCAACTCGATTTTGTTCGGGCTTGGGAAAGCACGCATCCCTATGATGAATACTTTCGTAGGAATCGGGCTGAAAATCCTGTGCAGCTACGCGCTTGCCCCGATTTACGGCGTTTACGGCGTTATTGTGGCGACAAGCGTCTGCTTTGTCGTTATGACATGGATGAACATCGAGGCGATCCGCAGGGAAGTAAAGTTCACGGTGCTTGGAAGCCGCTGGCCTTCTTACCTGGTAACGATCGTCGTATCCGTTGCGGCAGGCTGGGGAACCGAGACGGGGATCCGCCATCTGCTTGGCAACTGGCCGGACAAGCTGACGTATCTGGTCTCCGCGGCCGCTGCCGGCGCAGTGATCGGAGTCCTGTACCTGTTCCTGCTTGTGCTGCTCCGCGTCGTTACCATGGAGGATGCGAAGTCCTTCCCGGGGCCGCTGCGTAAGCTGTTTGTCCTGCTTCTGAAGGCGCTTGGACGCACGCAAACGCAGAAATAACGACAGAAATTCCATACATTTACAACCTCCCTGAGCGTCAGGTACAATAGATAGAGTTATAGGTCTATTAATCTATCTATTACTGGCTGTGAAGGGAGATTTGTGAATTGAAAAGTCTGAAAAGATTCAAGAGGGGGATCATCCTGATTTTGGCGCTTGCGCTTGTCATCGTTGCAGGCTGTCAGGCGATTCAGGGCGTGGATTTCAACACCGTATTGAAAAACACGCTTAAAGTGACCTCCGCGGAAAGCAAACAGTCGGTAGAGCTGAAGCTTCTTATGAATGAAGAAGCGTATGAAGGAATGCCTGAAGAAGATATTGCTCTCATGAAATTATTCTCTAACATGAAGCTGCAGTTGGATAGCGTGAAGGTACAGGATGCAAGCCATGCGTCCTACGCGGGCAAACTGATTTTCGGCGATAATGTCAGCATTGGTTTCTCGATCAAGCAATCGGATACAGCTGCGGTTATCGAGGTGGAAGGCGCTAAGCTTCCAATCGTGCTTGACGTAACGGGAGCGGGCATTGGCTCGATGCTGGGTACAGCCGAGCTTGGCGAAACGGCTGCAGGCTCCGATGACGAATCGGTAACGGCAATCGGCAAAGAGGTATTGGACAGCGCAACGTCCTTCTTTATCGACAATCTGCCTAATCCGGACAAAATTTCGGTAAACGCGGTTCAGGAGCCAATCAATGGCGTTAACACATCCCTGTTCCATGTGAAGGCAGAGATGAGCGGTACCGAAATCTGGGCTTGGGTCAAAAAATACGTCGATGTTCTTGCAAGCGACCGGGATGGCCTCGAAACGTTCGTGAAGGAAATCGTAGCGATCATGAGCAGCCATCCGGAGTTCTGGGAAGAGATGGGCGTGAATCCGTTCGAGCAAACCGGACTGGATATGCCTACAACCGATGACATGATTAAGGAAATGACAGACGAGCTGGAAGCCACCTTTGCTTCGCTCCAGGATGAGCTGAAGGCGATGGAAGAAGAGGGCGGCGAGGATCTTAAGGCCATCTTCAACGATGATTCATCGATTAAAGCGGAGCTTTACGTGGACAGCAAGATGGATATCCGCAAACAGGTCATCGACGTTACGCTTAAACCAAGCGATCAAGCCTTGTTCCCGCTTGACGGTCTCTCGCTGCGCATGGAGAGCGAGCTGTGGAACGTTAACGGCAAGGTAGAGGCTGACGCGCCGGTGATCCCTGCTCAAGCTATCCATTCCAACCAGCTCGATTCCATGCAGGGTTATCAATTCCTTCGCATGTTCGACAAGCAATCGGCTGCCTATTCTCTGCTCGATAAGCTGGGCATCGGAGAGCAGACGGTTGAGCTGTCCGTGGACTCTAGCCTTTATCCGGCCATTGTTACTCCTAAGTACGTAACGATTGTTCCGGTGCGCGTAGTGGCCGAACAGCTTGGCGCTTCGGTGAAATATGATAAAAAGACGAAGAAAGTAACAGTCTATGACGAGGCGACCAATACGACGATCGTCCTGAAGGAAGGTTCTGACCGCGTAACGGTAAATGGCAAAGCAGCGACATGGTCGTTTGTAGCCAAAACCGTTGACGGTACCTTGTATGCTGCAGGACGCGATTTCGCAAACGCGCTTGGAGCGAAGGTTCATTGGGATGACAGCTGGGGCAGCGACACCTTTGTCATCGAGCGCGTAGTCCATTAATTTATTTTGCAAGAGCAGGGAGGATGACAACGATGAACAAACTGACAACGGACGCAGCCTTCCGGGAAGCCGTCCAAGGCGATGGGATTACGGTAGTCGTATTCAAAACGACATGGTGCGCGGATTGTCACTACATCGATCCGTTTATGCCGGATGTAGAGCAGCAATACGGAGGCAAAATCTCGTTCCATGAGATCGACCGGGATGAACTGCCCGATCTTTGCTCCGAGCTGAACATTCTTGGCATTCCGAGCTTTATTGCCTTCCGTAACGGCAAAGAGCTGATCCGGTACGTGAACAAGCTGCGCAAGACGCGGGAAGAAATCGAACAGTTTCTGGACCGCGCGGTGCAGGTGTCGGACGCATTACCCCAAGGTTAATAAACGGCAATCGTGCGGCTTAGGAACTCCTCCTGAGCCGCACTTTTTTATGCCCGCGCATCATTGCCACGGAACTGTCACACCCTAGGAAGTGTCACATTTTCAACATGGCTTTTGACCCCTATAATGGCTATAATGAGGTGACAACAAAACCCGAAATAAGGTGATTTTATTATGGTTACCGGCCGTTTTCGCGCGCTTGCTCTCGCATCGTGCATCGGAATGCTTTTTGTTCTTCTTGCCGGAGCACTCGTTACAAATACCGGATCCGGACGCGGATGCGGTGATGATTGGCCGCTTTGCAACGGTAAATTTATTCCTGCGTATACAATGGAAACCGCAATCGAATTTTCCCATCGTCTGATTACCGGATTTGAAGGTTTGCTCGTTGTGGCAGCCTTTATCGCCATATACCTGCTGTTCCGCAAAAACAATGCGGATTACAAAGAACCGCTTATTTATGCGAGCGGAGCTCTGCTCTTCACGGTTATTCAAGCGTTAATGGGCGCGGCAGCTGTCGTATGGTATCAGTCCGACGCCGTTATGGCTATTCATTTTGGCATTTCTTTAATTGCCTTTGCTTTTACCTTGCTGCTCGTTGTTTGGTCTTACCGCGCAAAAGACGGCAAGCCCGTGGAGTTTACGGTGCCCCGCGCTATTTATCCCCGGATGCTGGCCGTAACGATCTTCTGTTATATCGTGGTTTATCTCGGCGCGTTTATCCGACATACCGAGTCTGCAGGCGGCTGTCTAGGCTGGCCGTTATGCAACGGCGAGGTTGTGCCTGAGCTTCAAGGCGCGACGGCTGCTGTTTTTATCCATCGTTTAGGTGCACTTATTTTTGGTCTTGCTCTAGTTGGTTTATATATCCACGTCCGCAAAATCAGCGGAAAAGGCAAAGGTCTTACGAAATCAGCCGGCTGGGCTCTCGTTCTGGTGATCGCTCAAATCCTGAGCGGTGCGCTTCTGACGGAGACAATCGGCAACGATGATTGGTTCCTGTTTACGAACCTGCTTCATAATTTGATTATAACGGGCTTGTTTGGGATATTGTGCGATATGCTGATACGTTCCTGGCGGCTGCGGGAAGGACGGGAGAACGCTTGAGTTTTCAGAACCTGCGTGAATTTGTAGAGGTATTAAAAAAGGAGAATGATCTGCTCGTTATCGACGCGCAAGTAGATCCTTATCTGGAGCTGGCGGAAATTCACCGCCGCGTTATCGAAGAGGAAGGGCCGGCACTGCTTTTCACCAACGTGAAGGGCAGTCCTTTTCCCGTTCTGACGAATATGTTCGGGACAAGCCGCCGGGTTGACCTTGCGTTTGGTACGCGCCCGGAAGAAATCATGAAGCAGATCGTTGGTGCCGCGGACCGTATTATGCCGCCAACGCCAAAAGCTATTTGGGGCGAGAAAAAGCTGATTTGGGACATGATGAAGGTAGGCATGAAGGAAGTGCCGAGCGGCACGGCGCCTATTCTGCAAGTACTGAAGCGCCAGAATCCGCTGGCCGGTTTACCGCGCGTGACAAGCTGGCAGGAGGATGGCGGACCGTTTATTACATTGCCTCTTGTCTATACGGAGAGCTTAAAATCCCGCAAAGCGCATAATCTAGGGATGTACCGCATGCAAATCTTTGACGATTCAACGACTGGCATGCACTGGCAAATACATAAAGGCGGCGGCTTCCATTATCATGAAGCCGAGCAGCGGAACGAAGCGCTGCCCGTATCCGTCTTTCTCGGCGGACCGCCGGCATTGATCGCTTCCGCGATTGCGCCTCTTCCGGAGCATTTGCCGGAGCTCTTAATGGCTTCACTTATCTTAGGTGGCAAGCTGCCGGTTGTATCCGACCCGCACAGCAAGCACCGCATTCCGGCGGAAGCCGAGTTTGTCATCAGCGGACAAGTGCCGCCGCATCTCCGCCGTCCGGAAGGTCCGTTTGGCGATCATTTTGGTTATTACTCGCTTATCCATGATTTCCCGGTCTTTAACGTTAATCATGTCTGGCACCGCAAGGATGCGATTTATCCGGCGACGATTGTGGGCAAGCCCCGTCAGGAAGACTACTATCTGGGCGAGTATTTGCAGCGCCTTCTGGCACCAGCTTTCCCGATGGTTATGCCGGGCGTGCATGAACTATGGGCATATGCGGAAGCCGGCGTACACGCGCTTGCCGCAGCCGTTGTCCGGGAATCCTATTCCCGCGAGGCGCTGTCGACAGCCTTCAGTATTTTGGGCCAAGGCCAGCTGACCTTGACCAAGTTCCTGATGCTGACGGATCAGCCGATTGACCTGTCTCGTTTTGACGTATTGCTTGAGACCGTGCTTGAGCGGTTCCAGCCGCAGACGGATCTGTTTGTATTCGATGAAACCTCCCATGATACGCTGGATTATACGAGCGGTAAATTTAATCACGGCAGCAAAGCGGTTATGCTTGGCGTCGGCAAGCCGGTCAGAGAGCTGCCTTCCAGCTATGAAGAAGGCGTTATCGAGGAAATTACGAACGCTCAGGTATATTGCCGCGGATGCCTCGTTGTATCCGGCGCATCCTATGAAGCAGAGCCGCAGCTTGCGGAGCGTCTCTTGACTAGGCTGTCGGAGCGCGGTACGGAATGGCCGCTTGTTATTCTTGTGGATGATGCAAACGTTGCGCATGGGCAAACGTCCTTCTTGTGGACAGTGTTCACGCGGTTTAATCCGGCGGATGATATTTACGCGAATGCCGAAATTCGCCGCCATCATTTCGGCTATAAGCTGCCGATCGTTATCGATGCGAGAATGAAGCCGGGCTATCCGGCAGAACTGTTCACGCGCGAGGATATTACCAAGCTGGTTGACAGCAGATGGAACGAGTACTTCAAATCCTAAGTTGCGAAGAGAGGCGGGGATGGCCGATGCTGCGTTTTCTATTTGATGAACCGGAGAGGGAGCCGCAAGGCCGCCTTGCAGAAACGTTACAGCTGATGAATCAGTTTGTCGCCATTCTGCACGAGAAGATTGAAGCGGGCAAAGACAACGACCATAAGCTTCGTACGTATGAGGTATGGACGAAGGGCTTGGTCGCTTCCTTGAACGAAATCGAGCAAAGCTGCTATGCGGCCAGGCGGTTCAAGGAGAAGATCAAGTCGCCTTCCGTCAGTCAGATGTCGGAAGAGGAAGAGCTTAATTACCAGCGCTACGTTTATTTTGACAAAAACGCGTTTATCCGCATTTTTGCCCTGCTGGATAAGCTGAGCATTTTTCTGAATGACATCCTTGATTTAAAGACGGAGAAGATCAAGCCTCATTTCTCCTACTTTACCGTGCTGCGCAATATGCGCGACAAGAAGGCGCATCCGGAACTGACCTGGAAACTGAACGACATCAAAGAGAGCCTGAAGGAACCGATGGGGCGGCTGCGGAAGCGCCGCAATACCGAGATTCATTATATGAATACGGAGATGCAGGACGATCTTGCGCAGGCTCATAAAATGTACGGACAGGAAGTACAATTAGAAAATATAGCGGCACAATCGGACGATCTCCAGCATGGACTGCAGATGGTGACAGGATCATTACGCCTAACCTTTGACTATGCTTGCGGACTAATACGAACCAGGTAGGCTTTAATCGCGAGGAGGAATGCTCGTGGAGCTGATGGGCAGAACGGCGCTTGTAACCGGAAGCGCCAAAGGGCTTGGCAAACGGACTGCATTGCAGCTCGCAAGTCTTGGCTGCAGCATCGTGTTAAACTATCTGGAGAGCAGGCAGGAAGCGCTGGAGCTTCAGCGCGAGATCGAGCGGCTTGGCGTAAGAGCAACCGCCATACAAGGCGATATATCCGTTCCGGCAGGGGTAGCGCAGCTGGCAGCCGAAGCGGAAGCCTGGAATGGCGGCATCGATATCCTGGTGAACAACGCAGGCCCGTTTATACGCGAGCGGCGCTTGTTCGCGGATTATCATGAGGACGCTATCATTCAACTTCTAAACGGTAATTTGCTTGGCGTAATGCTGCTGGACCATAAGCTGCTTCCAGGCATGCGTAAGCGCGGCTGGGGCCGTATTATCCATCTTGGCTTCGGTCATGCGGATGAAGCCAGGGCATGGCCTCACAGGGCCGTATATGCGGCGGCGAAGACCGGTCTCGTCTCGTTCACCAAATCGCTTGCGGTCGAAGAGGCGCCTTCCGGCATTACCGTCAATATGATAGCACCCGGCGATATTAGAGGCCTTAACAAGGAGCGGACGATTGACGAGGCGGCGTGCGAAAGGGAATTCGAGTCGCCGGTCGGCAGACCGGGAACCGGAGAAGATATCGCGAGGGTAATCGGATTCCTTTGCCAATCGAGATCGGATTATTTGACCGGCAGCGTAATAAACGTAACCGGCGGCTTCGATGCGATTCGTTCAAACATAATCGGATTATAAGGAACAAAAAAAGAGTCTTGCCTGCATATAGCGGGCAAGACTCTTGCATTTTAGAATACTTGAACAACTTCCTGTACGCCTTCAACTTCCTCGAGCAGCGCGCGCTCGATACCGGCTTTCAGTGTAATCGTGGAACTTGGGCAGCTTCCGCATGCACCCATCAGACGAAGTTTAACGATACCGTCCTCTACGTCTACCAGTTCTACGTCACCGCCGTCGCGTTGCAGGAACGGACGCAATTTATCCAGTACGTCCAATACTTCGTCGTACATTGTATCTTGTGCTTGACTCATTGCAATCATCTCCTTTCTCCCCTATTATAGTACAAAGTGCGAGGAATGAAAATGGATATCAACCGTTAAGGCCAGGTGATCAAAAAATTGTCAAAACCGCTTATCGAGTTCTGCAACGGCAACATGCATCACGGAACGGAAACTCTTATGAAGCAGTATGAACTAGACGATCGGCTGAAGGTGGTCGAATACGGCTGTCTCGGCAACTGCGGAGAATGTTATTTGAAGCCATTCGCGTTAGTTGACGGCAGCATTATCGCTGCCGAAACCATAGAGGATCTGGAACGCCGCATTCGCGAAGCCTTCAGCTTAAAGAAAAATTAACCAAAATGGCGTTTCGATTTCCAGAGAATTCCGCTCTTGATCAAACGCGGAATTTTACCCATCATTGGCGTGCTGCCCATGAGTCCGAAGCCGCTCTTCTTGCCAAGGGAGCCCATAACGCCCTTCAGCTTGATTTTGCCAAGCTTAGGCGTTTTGTTGTTCCAAATGGCATGGATAGCTTCCGCGATTTGCTTGCCTTGCGCGCCTGCCGCTTGCCCGCTAGGGGAGAATGGCAGAGACGCGCAGTCGCCGCAAACAAACACATCGGTGTAATCCGGCAGTTGATGGAACTCATTAATTATAAGCCGGCCTTGTTTGTCCTTCGGCAGATTCATGCGCTGCACAATCTCAATCGGCTGAATGCCGGCTGTCCATACCGTTACGTCGGTAAGAATCGTTTGATTCGCATTCGCGTCGTGCAATGCGCCTTGCTCAATGCGGCAGAGCGAAATATGGCTGAGCATCTCAACTTCATGCTCTCTGAACCAGGAAGCCACAAACTTCTGCAGCGACCCAGGGAAGGCCGACATGACGCTTGGTCCGCGGTCAATGATGCGGATGTTCAGGTCGGAACGGGCTTCGCGCAGCTCTGCAGCCACTTCCACGCCGCTAAGGCCGCCGCCGATGATTGACACTTGGCCGTAAGGCTTCACGTCGTTCAGCATCTGGTAAGTTTTGCGTGCATTCGAAAGAGTTTGAATGCTGTTTGAGAACTCTTCCGCGCCTTCGATGCCGTGGTAATTATCCGTACAGCCAAGTCCGATTACGAGCCACTCGTAATCGATTGGATCTTGACCTTCCAGATAAACAAGCTTTTTGTCCAGATCGATATCTACAACTTCCCCAAACCGGGTTGTCAGACGCGGGTCCTGCGGAAATTTTACGCGGATATCCAAATCTGAAACCGTTCCGGCTGCAAGTGCGTAATATTCTGTTTTAAGGCCTTGATAAGGCATGCGGTCCACGAGGATGACTTCAACGTCGATTGGCAGCTGTTTCTCGATCACGTCTGCCGCGATAGCCTGGCCGCCGTAACCGCCGCCCAAAATAACAAATTTTCTCATATGATTCCCTACCCAACTCCATAATGATGAATGACTTGTTGTGTGCCTAATATGTGCGTCTAGCCGCGTGATTACTCATATACTTTAATTTCGTTATAGAACGTATCTCTCTCCACTGGGATACGTCCGGCTCCTTTAATGAGCCATAAGAGATCCTCACGCGTAATGCCTTCCGGCGTAAGAGCGCCCGCCGCATGACTGATTTTTTCTTTTACAATGGTACCGTGAGCATCGGATGCGCCCATCGTCAGAGCGACCTGAGTCAGCTGCGTGCCGATGTTGATGAAGTAAGCTTTAATATGCTGAATGTTGTCCAGCATCAGGCGGCTGATCGCGATTGTCTTCAGATCCTCGAATGCCGAGTTGCGGCGACGGATGCCGGCTTTCGGATTAATCGGCTGCATAGAAAGCGGAATGAATACCTGGAAACCGTTTGTTTCGTCTTGCAGCTCGCGGATCTGCATCATGTGGCGAATACGGTCCTCATGCGATTCGATCGAGCCGTACAGCATTGTTGTATGCGTGCGCAGGCCAAGATTATGAGCGGTGCGGTGCACCTCTAAATATTGGCTGACGTCGGCTTTATCGACGCGCATTTTTTTGCGGTAATGATCGGATAATATTTCTGCGCCTCCGCCTGTCAGCGATTTGAGGCCGACCTTCATAAGCTCTTCCAATACTTCCTTGTAGCTTAAGCCGCTAATACGCGAGAAAAAGTCGATTTCCGCAGCGGTGTAGGCTTTAAGCGTTACTTCTGGGAAGCGCTCGTTTAATGCCTTCAGGGAATCGACGTAATATTGGAACGGAACATGTGGGTTATGCCCGCCTACAATATGGAATTCTCGTACACCAGGGTGGAAATGCTGTTCAACGTACTCAATCATTTCTTGACCGGATAAGGTATAGGCGCCTGGTGCGCCTTCGTCTTTACGGAAGTTACAGAATGCGCAATGCGCTTCGCAGACGTTCGTAAAGTACAAGCTCATGTTTTCGATAAAATAAACTTTTTTACCGTTCTTGCGAAGGTTTACTTCATTAGCTAGTTGCCCAATCGTAAGCAGATCATCCGATTGATACAGGAATACACCGTCTTCAAGCGTAAGGCGCTCCCCGTTTCGGACTTTGTCGATAATCGACTGCATTTGCTTATTATCAGATGGAATGGCGATGTTCATCTTGGCAACCTCCTTTTTCTCAAAAGTTAGTTATGCGTAGTGCTGCGGCATGCTGCCATTTACCGTTCAAGGAAGAGTAGAATAAATTCAGGCTATGCCTTTGTGAAAAAAATAACTTGCTCATCCGATTAAGAAAGCTTCCATTATTATAAACCCGTACGCAAAAGGCGGCAACACCTAAAGTCTTCAACTCGTTCCAATAGGGAGGCTCTCATCTCTTGAGGAAGCGGAGGAAGAGGAGTATACTGTAACTATAACGGTACATTTATTTTTATTTATATAGAGGAGGGAAGAAGCATGATCACGATTAGTGAATCGGCATCTGACAAAATTAAAGAAATGCTCGAGGAGGAAGGCACTCCCGGGCTGTTCCTGCGCATTGGCGTGAAGGAAGGCGGCTGCACGGGCTTCTCCTACGGCATGGGCTTCGACGATGAAGAGAACGAGAACGACAAGTCGATGGAAGTCGCGGACCTGAAAGTGGTCGTAGACGACGAAAGCTTGAAGTATTTATACGGTCTAATCATCGATTGGAAAGAGTCGGCTATGGGCGGCGGCTTTACGATCGAAAATCCTAACGCAACCGCTACATGCGGCTGCGGCTCGAGCTTCCGTACCGCTGCGGCAGCTGGCAAGCCGGACAGCGACTGCTGATGAGTGGCTGAGCACGCCTGTGCTCAGCTTTTTTATTGGGGATTCGCCGGTATGCAGGCTGCGCAAAAGTACCAATCGCCATTGTTCCCGGAATCTATGAATGAATCGTACAATGTACGATTCCGGGAACAAAAGCGAGCACTCCGTTTCTCCAGAACATTCTTTTGCTCCGCCTGTGCGGCGCACCGCACCAAAACAAAAGCATTCGCAAAAGGCCAGGCTCAGCCAGCCTTTTGTTGACCGAATTAGACAGGTTGCAAACACAACCTGTCTACAACAAACCTAACCGGCGTCCAATTAGCGGACGCCGGTTTTTGTTTTAAAAAGAAGTCGAAAGCGGAACGGAGAAAGTGAATGCTCTTGAGGAACGAAGTGCCCGCCTTTGTATTCGGATTGTAACCTTTGAAACCTTGTTCAAACAATCCGAATACAACAGCGGCCGAAAGAGCATTCACTTGCGCAGTGGCCTCCCGGCTCACATGCTTATCTCGAAGTACGCCGAGAATTCAGCCAAAGAGGGATACGGAACACCAGGTTGATAAGCAAAACGAAGAACACGAGTACCGCCGCCGACTTCTGGGCGATATCCTGGGCGTCCGGAACGATAGCCTCGGACTGGACATACCACAGGTGAACGGCAAGCGTCTCGCCCGGCGAGAAGAGGCTGAAATCCCACATTTCGCCGGAGGTCGTAACACCGGCAGTCAGAATGATAACGGCGCTTTCGCCAAAGGCGCGGCCCGCTACAAGACAGATCCCCGTAATAATTCCGTTCATGGCTGCAGGGATCAAGACGCGAACGATCGTCTGTAAATGTGTGGCTCCCAGCGCGAAGGAGGCATTTTTCAGTTCCTTCGGCACGGCACGAATCGATTCTTCCGTTACGCGGGTCAGAACCGGCAGGTTCAAGAACGCCAGGCTGACAGCGCCGCCGAGAATCGTAAGGCCAAGCTGGAACATCTCCACGAACAGCGCGATACCAAACAAACCAAAGATGATTGAAGGTACGGAAGCAAGCCCCTCTACGCAAATCCGCACAAATGAGATCAGCTTGTTATCCGGCGCAAATTCGGCGAGATAGATACCCGCGGCCATCCCGAGCGGAATAGCAATCACGAGAGACAGGAACAGGATATAGAAGGAATTCAGCAGGGCAGGCCCGATACCGCCGCCTTCCTCAATCTCGCTCGGAAGGCCGAACAGGAAGTCCCAAGAGAGCTTCGGCAGGCCGTCCTTCAGAATAAGGAACAGGAGGCCGAGAATAAAGAGAACGATAGCTATGCCAACGGTCCAGACCAGGACCGTAAACAGACGGTTATTAAAGCTGTTGATTCCTTTTTTGCCGCGGAAAGGATTGGTTGTGTTTACTGCGGTGTTTACATGGCTCATTATTGTTGAACTCCTCTCCGTTGCAGCCAGCGTACGCCTACGATCATCAGAAGCGAGATGGCAAGCAGCAGGAAGCCCATCAGATACAACGCATAGTTCCAGGTTGAGTCAAAAGGAACGTTAGCGATCTGCATAACGATGTTGCTCGTTAATACCGACGTAGGCTTAAGCAGGCTGTCCGCGATTTGCGGGGTATTGCCGATAACCATAACAACCGCCATCGTTTCGCCGATTGCGCGGGCCATGCCGAGAATAACGGCATACATAATACCGCTGCGGGCGGAAGGAATAAGCACCTTTACGACGGTCTGAAAACGGGTAGCGCCAAGGGCGTAGGATGCATCGCTGAATTTCTTCGGTACGGCCGTGATCGAGTCATCGCTGATCCGGCTGATCGTTGGCAGGACCATGATGGTCAATACGAGAGACGCCGCAAGCAGGCCGTCGCCCATGCCCGTGCCGGTAACGTTCCGGATCAGCGGGATAAGAACCGTGAGTCCCAGGTAGCCGTAAACAACGGACGGGATGCCGACGAGCAGATCCATAACCGGACGAAGCACGTTTTTCAGCCAGGCCGGTACGAAAGTCGACAGAAAGACCGCGATCAGGAGCGAGAGCGGAACGGAAATAATCAAAGTCAGCAAAGTAAGGGCAAACGTGCCGAAAATGAATAACAGTCCGCCGTATTGCTCGGTTTCCGGACTCCATTCCGTGGATAAGAAAAATTCGGAGAAGGACACGTCGCCAAAGGTCAACACGCCGGTGCGGAACATAAGCGCAAGGATAAGGAAAAGAATAAGACACACAAAACCGGCGCAGGCAATGCAAACGTAACGGAACAGGCGGTTCATCACGAACAGGCGCTTCCTGCGGTCAAACGGCTTTCCGCTTCCCGTCAAAAGACTGCCGCCCAGATCGATCTGGCCCGCAGTGGATGAGGTATCTAACATATGGATTGATCGGCTCCTTCGGTAGCAAGCAGCCGCCTGTCGCTTCGCGAAAGACGGCCGCCGTTACCTATATTCGATTAACTTGGATTATTTCATTGCGGAAAGCGGGATGAACTTCAGCTTTTTCAGCGAACCGTTTTGGAACTTCGCGCTTTGCACATATTTGATGAATTCTTTAACAACGCCTGTAGGTTGGCCTTTCGTCATGTAGTAGCCGTAGCCCCAGACTTTGTATTTACCGTTGATTACGTTGTCTACGGTTGGAGCAACGCCATTGATGCTGACGCCGGTCATTTTTGTCGTGATGTAAGCGAAGTCGAGGTAGCCGATAGCGCCCGGAGTCGACTCTACGGCTGTTTTCATGTCGCCGCTTGTTTTAACTTCTTTGTAGTTGGAGCCTTTTGTCATGAAGTCCGTACCGTTCAGCGCTTTTTGTTGGAAGTTAACGCGGGTACCGGAACCAAACGCGCGGTTAACGACGATGATATCGGCATCTTTGCCGCCAACTTCTTTCCAGTTCGTTACTTTGCCGGAGAAAATGTCTTGCAGCTGTTTCGTGGTCAGGTTTGTTGCCGTAACGCTTTTGTTAACTACCGCAGCGAACGGAGTAACCGCTACTTTGTTAGCGACTTGGCCAGTGAAGGCTTCGAAGCCTGGAACGGCTTTCGTAGCGTCCCAGTCAACCGCACCGATATCGGCGATACCTTTGCGCACGGATTGAGGACCCGTGATGGAACCGGCGGCCGAAGCGGAGATTTTAACTTTAGGATTCAGCTTTTTGAATTCGTTAGCCGCTTGAAGAGTAAGCGGAAGAAGGGCGGACGAGCCGTTGATTACGATTTTGCCGGACAGCTTGCTGGCTGCTTCTGTCTTAGTAGGGGCTTGAACGGAGCCAAAGCCGATGGTTGCGATAAGAGCGGCTACCGTAGCCACTTTAAGCCATTTCAATTTCATTTCATTTATCCTCCTAAAAAGATGTTAAGTTTTTGCCGATTAGCGAGTAATCGTTGTGAATTTGCCGTTAACCGGAACAGCCAGCTGGTCGTTGCTGATTGCGGCGATATCGCCTTTGCCGGATACGATCAGCTCGGATACCGCATCCGATACGCTGTACAGCTTGCTTGCCGTACCTGTTGCAGGATCGATGGCGCTGATGCTGTTTGCATCGCCTTTTGCGGTCAAGACGATCAATTTTCCGTCAGCTTGGTTCATTTGGAACACGTCTTCAGCGCTGTAGACGGATGCCGCTTCAAGAGAAGCCGTGTTTACAGAAGCAACGCTGCCCGTGTTATCGTCATTGATGCTTACGTAGTAAGCTTTCGAACCGTCGGCGGACAGTTCCAGGAACGCTTTGTCGCTTGCGTCTTTCGTCAGTTGCACCGGTTTGTTGTCGCCTTTAGCCGAGTCGTAGAAGAAAGCTTGCGTTTCCGTACCTGTTGGGTCAATCGTAACATCGTCCTTGCTTACATCCGTAGCGTCATTTTTAACAACAGGCTGTTTGATTTGGAAGTAAGCCACTTTAGTGCCGTCAGCGGATACCGTAAGGTTAGCTTTGTAGTCGACTTTATCTTCCAGAACTTTCGTTACGCTGCCGTCAGCCAGGCTGAGCTTGCAGATAACGGAGTTTTTGTCGCCTTGGAAGAAGAAGATCGAGCTTCCGTCAGCCGAGAATACCATTTCGTTTTTAATCGAAGTATCCGTGCTTACTTTTGTCGATTGTTTCGTGCTTAGATCGATAACGTTAACCGTGCCGTCTTCTTCGGAATAAGCGGCTTTCGAACCGTCCGGGGATACGATCAGCTCGGATGTATCCGACGAAGTAAGCAGCAGTTCATTTTTTCCTGTCGCAGCGTCAACCAGGTAATCTTCGCGGCCGTTCTCGCCAGAAATCGATGCGATCAGCTTCGAAGCGTTTACCCATGTCACTTGATCGACATTCTCGAGGAATTTGACCGAAGTGATGTTGCCGTTGGAGTAGCCTACGCCCAGTTTGCCAAGGAAGCTTACCGGTTCAACGAATGCTGTACCGTTTACAGTCACGGCATCGCTCAGCTTAACAACATTGTGGTTCAATTGAACGGTAATGGTGCTGCCTGTAACGTTCAGGGAAGCTTCAAGAGCTTTCGCCAGGTCGCGAACGGAAGCGAGCGTTACGCCTTGCGCGTCAATCGTGCGGATTGCGACGGAATTGCCGTTGATGGAGACGGTAATGGAACCGACTTGAACCGCTTGTGCCGTTTGTACGGCCGATTGCGCCATTACTGGTGTAACGGCTGCTGCTCCAATTGCTGTTGCGAGCACGGAAATGACTACTGCTTTTTTCATTTGTAGTTCGTCACCTTTCTTATTTTCGAATAGTTGCTAGGTCCGACGGCACTACGCCGGTATGTATGAATGGCCTTGATTTCTCCCCCCGTCAAGCCGCGTCGGAACTATTTCGATTTCAAAGCTAGTCTAACAGCGGATTATTATCCCATTATTTAGAAATTGTAATGATTTTGTGAAGAAAGACCTAAGTTGATAGGGAATGTCGAAATTGCTATCCTAAAAATGACAAGAGGAGGAATGTCGGAATGTATCGGATATTTATCATCGAGGACGATGACAAAATAGGAGCTATACTGAAATCAACGATGGAGAAATACGGGTTCGAAGCGGAAAGGGCTGCTCAGTTCAAGGATTTGCTGGGGGAGTTTGCGTCCTATGATCCGCATCTTGTGCTGCTGGACATCAATCTGCCTTATTTCGACGGCTTTTATTGGTGCAGACAGATTCGGACAAGGTCTAACGTCCCGATTCTGTTTATATCAGCCCGCGAAGGGGAGATGGATCAGGTGATGGCTATCGAAAACGGCGGGGACGACTATCTTTCCAAGCCTATCCATCTTGATCTGCTGCTCGCGAAGGTAAAGGGAGCTCTGCGCCGGGCTTACGGGGAATATGCCGCGGCTTCCGCCGCTTCGGCAGCGGCATCCTCGGAGCTCGAATTGTACGGGCTGCGCCTTAATCTTAGCCGCAACGAGCTGGAATGGCAGGGAGAGCGGACCGAGCTGACGAAGAACGAACGGCTGCTGGCCGAAGCTTTTATGAAGAAACCGGATGAAATCGTGGCAAGAGAGCAGCTGCTCGAGGCGTTATGGGATGATGTTCAGTTTGTGGATGATAATACGCTGACCGTTAATGTAACCCGGCTGCGCAAGAAGCTCGAAGAAATCGGCATTATAAAAGCGATTGAGACGGTACGCGGACAAGGTTACCGGCTGAGCGCCGACGCCTTGCGGGAGGCTCAAGCATGATTCGTGCTTATCTCTGGGACCGTAAAGTTCTAATCGCAACCTATCTGTTAGGCTCCATTCTGGCTTGCGCGATGTTTTCTCTCGATAAGCTTCGTTATGAGAGAGCGGACGCGGGCCTTGTCTATTATTACGCCGAGCTTGCGGGCTTCCTGCTGGTTATTGGACTAGCCGTTGACTTCCTTCGTCAGCGCAGCTACTATAAGCAGCTTCGGGATGCGATTGAACACGGAACGGAGCTCAAGGCTTCGATGGTGATTACTTCCGGGATCACCAATGAACAGATTGCCGTGCAAAAGCTATTGGCCGCGCAATACGGCGCATACTTGACCGAGCTTAGCCAATACCGCCGGCAGCAGGAGCAGCATAATCATTTCGTCCTGCAATGGGTGCATCATATGAAGACTCCGGTGTCGGTTATCGATCTGCTTGTCCAGGAGGCGCTGCAGGAACGGGATGCTCCGCCTGCCCATACGGAAAGACTGCAAAGCATCCGCGAGGAGACCGGCAGAATGACAAGGGGACTCGATATGATGCTGCATACGGCGAGGCTCGACAAGATCGAATTTGATCTGCATCCCCGTTCGGTTCCCCTGCATGAAGCGGCCCGCAGCGTAATAAACGCGCATAAGCAGCTGTGCATCCGGCATGCTATATTCCCGAGAATTGACGGGGAAGCGGTGGTGGAGACCGACGAGAAATGGCTGACGTTTATTTTGAACCAGCTGATCGGCAATGCAATTAAATATTCAAAGCGCAAGCCGGGCTCGAAGAAGCTGATTGTCAGCATTGAGAAGGAGCCCGATTCAAGTGCCGTCAGGCTGTCTGTTATAGATGAAGGAATCGGAATTGAGGCGCATGACCTGCCAAGGATTTTCGATCCGTTTTTCACCGGAGAGAATGGACGTGCGGTTGAGGAGTCAACGGGGATGGGGCTTTACTTGGCGAAGAAGGTATGCGGCAATCTCGGTCTTGAGCTGCATGCCGAATCAGAGGTTGGTTCCGGTACGAAGGTTACGGTTGCGTTTCGCCCTGAAGGGATCCATTTGTTGCGTTAAATACGCAAATGCGATCGAAACATGACAAAATCGTAAGGTTCATAGCCTCCAATTGAAAGGTAAATCGATGGGTTGATAAGGGCTGATGGAGCTATACTGAGTCCATAATCAAAACAAATGAGAAAGTCTTGGGGAGGCAGTTACGATGAGTGTATTGCGTACGAAAGGAATTGGAAAGATTTATCACTCAAAAGGGAATATGTCCTATCGGGCACTTGAGGATATCGATCTCAATATTGAAGCGGGAGAGTTTGTTGGCGTCATGGGGCCTTCCGGCAGCGGGAAAACAACGCTTCTCAACCTCCTGGCCACGATTGACCGTCCTACATCCGGCGAGCTGGAGATTAACGGCATACAGCCCGGCAAGCTGAGCGACAAGAAGCTGGCGTTGTTCCGCCGTAGGGAGCTGGGGTTTGTGTTTCAGGACTTTAACCTTCTGGACACGATGACGATTAAGGAAAACATTATTTTGCCGCTGGTGCTGGAAGGCGTAGCGCCGCGTGTTATTGAAGAGAAGCTGAAGCCGCTTGCGATTATGCTGAATATCCATCAAATTCTGGACAAGCGGACCTATGAGGTGTCCGGCGGACAGAAGCAGCGTGCCGCTATTGCCCGGGCAATCATTCATCAGCCCGCGCTGGTGCTTGCCGACGAGCTCACCGGCAATCTCGATTCCAAAGCGGCGAAGGATGTAATGGACGCGCTGAAGGATATGAACGAGCGCCTTGGCGCGACGGTTCTGATGGTAACGCATGATCCGTTCTCGGCAAGCTATTGCAAACGCATTGTCTTTATCAAGGACGGCAAGCTGTTCAGCGAGATCCGGAGAGGAACGAACCGTCAGGCGTTCTTCCAGCAGATTCTGGATTCTTTGAGTGTACTGGGAGGTAATTTCGATGACGTTCCGTTCGCTCGCGCTTAGCAATATGAAAGGAAATTGGCGTTCCTACAGCGCCTTTTTCCTAAGCTGCGTATTTTCCGTACTGATCTTCTATATGTATTCGTCGTTTATTTTTCATCCGGACGTAGTAAACGGGCATATTGAGCAGGCGGCGAAGGTAAGAAGAGGGATGTTGTTCTGCCTGTACATTATCGGGATCTTCTCCTTCCTGTTTGTCCTGTACTCCAACTCGGCTTTTCTTAAAACAAGGAAGCAGGAATTTGGATTATTGTCCTTATTCGGGATGACCAAAGCGCAACTGAGAAAGCTCGTTATTTATGAAAGCATTGCCTTGGCCATTTTGTCCATTGGCGTCGGAATCGGACTAGGCATGCTGTTCAGTAAGCTGTTCTTTATGGCTTTATCGGTGTTCTTGAAGGTCACGGACCCGATCCCGTTTGCCGCGCCCCTGAAGGCGGTCGGAATGACGGGGCTTGGATTTTTTGTTCTGTTTGTCGCGATCGCGGTCCTTACCTCGCTTCGGATCGGCAAAGCCGAGCTGATCGAGCTCTTTAAGGCCGGCCGCAAGCCAAAAGGGACGCTGCTGTACTCGCCTTGGCTTGTTGCGCTGGCGCTTGTATCCCTTGGCGCAGGATACACGATGGCGGTTATGTTAGATTCGTTTAACTTCTTATATTTGTCGCTTCTTATCCTGGTGACGGTGACGGTCGGAACTTATTTTCTGTTTACGCAGTTCAGCGTGCTGCTTATTCGTTTCCTGCAGAGGCGCCATACGTTCTTCTATAACCGTACGAATATGGTAGTTCTGTCGCAGCTTGGCTACAAGCTGAAGGATAACGCTCGTATTCTGTTTATGGTCTCAATTATGAGCGCGGTTATTCTGACCGCATCCGGTACGTTTTATTTGATGCAGATCAGCGCCAAACAACAGATTTTCCAGTTCTATCCTTATGCTATGGCCGTAATGGAGAAAGGGCTTCAAAGTCACAAGGTGATTGATCCGGAAGAGCTGAAGACCCATCTTCGCGAAGCGGGGCACCCGGTTACGGATGAGAAAATTGTCGCCGGAGCAAGCGTAACCGATATTAAGCTAACACGGAGCAACGGGAACAATATCGATTATAATCCGGATACCATGATGATCTCGGAGTCGGATTATAACCGCCTGGCGGAAGCGCAAGGGAAGAAGAAGCTTCATTTGAAGCCGGGGATGGTAGCTATGCCCGGATCCTTCAGCCCTCCGATTGAAAGGATTCAGGGGAAGGTAAAGGACACGACGATTGATTTCCCCGTATCGGCGGATCACTCGGATAGCGTAATGAACCAGACGGATTTCAACTGGATGACCATTATTGTGGCAGACAGCGACTATAAGCAGCTTCTCGCAGGTGTGCCGGAGAGCGATCAGCTTGTCTGGTACGGCTACGAAGTGAAGGACTGGGAAAGCGCGGGTCCAGCCATTAAGAAGCTGCAAGTGAAGGAAGATCTCGAAGGGCAGGTCAGCCGCAATCGCGCAGATAACTTTGCCAACATGAAGGAAACAAGCTCACTTACCCTGTTTATCGGGTTGTTTATCAGTCTGTTGTTCTTTATCGCATCGGGCAGCTTGATTTACTTTAAGATGTTCACGGAGCTGCAGGAGGATCAGGCGCAGTTCAACGCGTTGAAACGGATTGGCATGACAAGGCAGGAGATTAGAAAAATAACGGTGACTCAGATCGCCATCATTTTTTATCTGCCCTGCCTCGTTGGCACCATTCATGCGCTGTTTGCGATGAAGGCGCTGGACGGATTGATGGAATCCAGCGTGTGGCTGTATTCGTTTGTGATTATCGGCATCTTTGTCGTCATGCAGACGATCTACTTCCTGCTCGCGAGCATGAGTTACTCCAAAGGATTGAATAGAGGAACGGCCAGCGCTTAGGCGCCGGCCGTTTTTTTTATTCTTCAATTAAGATTGCTGCTGCTCCAGCCACGAGATACGTTTTGTTTTTAATCCGCTGAGCGCTGCTTCCGCGGATGTATACTCCGCCTGCAGTTTTTTTAAGACCGTTCTGACTTCATGCGCGGCTTCGCAGGTGCGGTCCTGAGTCTCTTTGATCCGTTTCTGAACGATCCAGTCCGTAATCAGGCCGTCGAACCAATAGTCCCCGAACTTCAGCAGGCCGCTGATATCGACATGGATATTCAGGCTGTGCTGCAGATCCGCCAGCTCATCCCGGAAGCTCTTCAGCTCATGATTAGCCGCTGCGATGGAGGCCTTGGCATCATCGATATGCTCGTGTTTAATATGGGTGGAAATCAGCCCTCCGTTGCCCCAGGTATCCCAATTGCCCCAATTAATCGCTTTGTCGAGACTTTCGATAGCCGGCTCAAGCGAGGCAAGCACCCGTCTGCCCGCGGTAAAAGCTTCGTTCAGCTCGCGTACGGTAACCTGCTGAGCCGCAATCTCGCTTTCCATGGTTAGCAGCTCCGAGGCTTTGTCCGGCGTGCTTCTCAGGAAATGTTCCTGCTCCTTTAGCAGCTCGTAATAATCCTGTTCGGCGCCGAGATTCGCGCTAATGACCGTTCCGGTCTGCATAATTTCTTCCTTCAGCTTGTCACGTTCCTGCTTGGCTTCCGATAGCTTGAGAGCTGCGGCGACCGCCTGCTGACGCTCCATCTCCAGCTGTTCGTCCTTGCTGCGCAGCAGCGTATGAAACAGATTCGTCAGAGTCATTCGAGTAAGCTTATCGACATCCGCCTGTTCGAATTCCAAATCAAGCTCCAGACGGATAATTTGCCGTTCCAATTCGTTTAATCGGGAGCGGAATTGACTCTGTCTTCGAATGGCTCTATCAAGCTCGTATTTGCGTTCCTTTGCTTCCGTCAAACGATCAAACAAAGAATTTGTCATAAGCAGGAATTCCCTCCTGGAATAGGGTGATAATTGAAACTCTATACGAGGGCGGGGACCATTAAGTTTCATTCCTTGGCGACGGATATATGGTTACGGCTGGAACGTTAGATCAATCTGAATAATCTCGGAACGGCTGCCAAGACGGATTGGCGGTCCCCAGGAGCCAAAGCCCGAGGAGACAATGGCGTGCAGACTGCCCTTCAGCTTATAGCCCCAATCCAGCTCGAAGATACGGCGGGTGATGAGATGGTTAGGCGCCATTTGCCCGCGATGGGTATGGCCGGATAAGGAGAGGTCGATGCCGTTTACGGCCGCTTGCTCCAGATCGGAAGGCTGGTGATCCATCATAATGAGCGGGCGGGCCTTATCCAGATCGGCAATCAGCTCGCTGATCGGCAGACGGCCTTCCGGATCGCTATGCCGCGCCGCCAGGTCTTTGCGTCCCACGATATAGAAGCTGTCCTGGACCAGGATGTTTTCGTCTAGCAATACGCGAATGCCAATCGCCTTCATCTGGGCGATGTATTCCTGAATGTGTCCGCCGATATATTCGTGGTTGCCCAGCACGGCATAGACGCCAAGCGGCGCCTTCAGCTTGCTCATGGTAGCGGCCATATTGCGCTTGATAAAAGGATCAATGCTGTCGTCAATAACGTCGCCGGGAAGCAGAATCAAATCCGGCTTCATTTGCTCCATGTGGCTGACGAGGCGGCCAAGATGCTTGTTGCCGACAACCGTGCCCAGATGGATATCGGAGGCAACCCCGATCCGGAGCTTCCGGATATCGCCGGCCTGCTTCGGAATGGTCAGGTCATAATTGCGGACAATCGGAGTCCAGGCGTTCCAAGCTCCCCGAATAAGGATCGAGGCCAAGAGAACGAAGGCAATTGTGCCTACGGAAGCAACGGCTGTTTTGTAGGGGACGGAAGCAAGCGTCAGCAGCCAAATGGCCAGATCCGCCAGAGGCAGGATGAGTAGACCGTACTCCATGACGGCAAACCAGTAGGAGCCAACGTATTTCAGGAAATAAGCAACTTGGCGCACCGGCGACGCCGAATGCTGTCCAAACCGTCCGGCAAGCCAGGCGAAGGAGAGGATGCCAACGATAATGCCATACGGCCAGGCTTGCTCCAGGTTAAACAGCGTGGACAGGTACACCCAGCCATTCCAGCCGATGTACCAGTTCAACAAGGCAAATACAAGGAGGAAGACGGTAATAACGGGAATAAATCTAGCTTTCACTTGGACATCTCCTTACTTGGCGCATATAGGTTTCGTTAAACTTGTGAACCTACTATATCACACCAGGAATTGCCGGGTAAAATAAGGCGGATTTAGCGCTTGGCATTGGTCTCGCCGCCTTTTTTCTAGTATACTTGTACAATGATTTTACGGCAGGGAGAGGGATTCAATAATGAAATCGTTAGTGCTTGCGGAAAAGCCAAGCGTCGCAAAAGAAATTGCGCGCGTTCTCGGCTGCGGCAGCAAAAATAAAAGCTATATGGAAGGCCCCGAGTACGTAGTCACTTGGGCGCTTGGCCATCTGGTGACGCTTGCGGAGCCGGAGGATTACGATCCGAAATACAAGACATGGAATCTGGAGGATCTTCCTCTGCTTCCGGGTAAAATGAACCTGAAGGTCATGCGCGAGACGTCGCATCAATATAAGGCGGTAGCGCAGCTGTGCAAACGACCGGATATCGGCGAGCTTATTATCGCAACCGATGCCGGGCGGGAAGGCGAGCTTGTAGCCAGATGGATTATGGAGCTTGTTCACTGGCGCAAGCCGTTCAAGCGGCTGTGGATTTCGTCCCAGACGGACAAAGCGATCAAGGATGGCTTTAAGGCGCTTAAGCCGGGCCGGCAATACGATAACTTGTACGCATCGGCCGTCTGCCGGGCGGAGGCGGACTGGCTGATCGGACTTAATGTCACTCGCGCGCTTACGGTGAAATACAATGCCCAGCTTGCTGCCGGCCGCGTGCAGACGCCAACGCTTGGCGCGCTGATCGACCGGGAGAAAGAGATTAACCAATTTCAATCGCAGCCTTATTGGACGGTATCGGCGGATCTGGGCGCTTTCCAGGCGATGTGGCGCCAGAATGACAATCATGACGGCAGAGTGTGGGACAGAAGCGAAGCTGAAGCAGTGGCTTCACGCCTGCAAGGAAAAAATGCCAAGGTTGACAAGCTTCGCACAACCCAGAAGTCCGAGCCTCATCCGCAAGCTTTCGATTTGACGGAGCTGCAGCGGGAAGCGAACAAACGGCTTGGTTTTTCGGCGAAAATGACGTCGAACGTCCTGCAGAAGCTGTACGAGCAGCATAAGCTCGTTACTTACCCGCGTACGGACTCTCGTTATTTGTCGAGCGATATCGTGCCAACGCTTAAAGGACGCCTGGAGAGCGTTGCGGTAGGGCCGTATGCGCCGCTTGCCCGCAAGCTGCTCCGGGGTCAGCTGACCGTCACGAAACGGTTCGTGGACGACAGCAAAGTGAGCGATCACCATGCGATTATTCCGACCGACGAATACGTGAATTTATCGGCTCTCAGCAACGATGAACGCAAGCTGTACGATCTGATCGTGCGCCGTTTTATCGCGTTGTTTTACCCGCCGTATACGTACGACGAGACAAGCGTCGTGCTGACGGTTGGCCAAGACAAGCTGTACGCGAAAGGCAAAGTCCAGAAGGATATCGGCTGGAAAGAGCTGTACGGCGGCAGTGACGCGAGACTTGCCGCAGACGAGGACGACGAGGAGGAGAGCGGGCGCGGCGAGGACAAGAGCACGCCGGAGCAGCTGCTGCCGGAGCTTGTCCAAGGACAAGCTGTTCCGGTGAAGCAGAGCCGCTTGAAGGAGCTGCGCACGCTTCCTCCGGCGCGTTATACGGAGGCCTCGTTGCTCTCGAAAATGGAGAAGCATGGACTTGGCACGCCGGCTACCCGCGCGGATATTATCGAGAAGCTTCTTTCGACCGATACCATTGAGCGTACCCAGAACCGCCTGGTTCCGACGAGCAAAGGCAAGCAGCTGATCGAGCTGGTTGTTGACGAGCTGCGCAGCCCGGAGCTGACGGCCAAGTGGGAGCGGGAGCTTGAGCTTATCGCGCATGGCCAGGGTGACGCGAAGCGGTTCATGGCCGGAATCCGGGAGCAGGCGGACAAATGGGTTACGGCGGTTAAGAATGAGACGAAGGAATACAAGCCGCATAACTTGACCCATTCGCGCTGCCCGGAATGCGGCAAGCTGCTGATGGAAGTGAAGGGCAAGCGCGGCAAGTCGCTGGTCTGCTCCGACCGGGAGTGCAGCTACCGCCGCCAGGCAGAGCCTGCGTTGTCCAATAAGCGCTGCCCGCAATGCCATAAGAAGATGGAAATTCATAGCGGCAAGGCAGGCAAGTACGCGCAGTGCAGACCATGCAACGTGATCGAGATGCTGGGCGACAAGCAGGGCGGAAGGATCAATAAGCATCAGCAGAAGAAGATGATCGAGCAGTACAGCGATAATGTATCGCTGTCCAATAGTCTCGCCGATGCGCTGAAAGCCGCGATGAACAAACAAGATAAGGAATAACCGGAAGAGGGAGTGCCGTGAAGAACGGTACTCCCTCTTTTTTGCTCGGACAATCATCCAAGAGACAACCGTTCGTCCTTCATATGCTATTAATAGGAAAGGAGATTGATAGCATGGAAGAACAACTTGGCCGGCCAGTCCCCGATAAATGGGCTAAGCAGGCGGCGCTGCTCGCCGATCCGTTTATTGCCCCGCATATTCCGCCAACAAAGCTATACAATGCCGGCAACTTAAGAAGCATGCTCGGCAAGCATCAAATGGTTGTCATTAAGCCGGTTATCGGCACGGGAGGACACGGCGTTATTAAGGTATCGAAGACAAGCTCGGGCTACAGCTTTACCTCTCATTCGACAACGCATTCTTATGCCAGCTTTGAAGCTCTCAAATCCGCACTCGACAAGAAACGCAAAAATCGTCCTTATCTGATTCAAAAGGGCATCCGTCTTGCCAAGGTTGGCGCTCGTCCGATTGATTACCGGGTAAAATATGTAAAGACGGAAACAGGCTGGGAATATCGCTCCATGGTGGGGAGAATTGCAAAGCCGGGTCTGTTTGTCACGAACCTGTGCCAAGGCGGCACGATGGTTACGGCGGCAGAGGGAATCCGCAGATCCTTATCTCCGTCTCTGGTGGGGGCGAAAAAGCAAAAAATGCGCGATCTGACCGTTGCATCAACGCGAATACTGGAGGAAAGGTTCCCTGGCGTTGGGCAGTTAGGGTTTGATTACGGCATCGACGTTAACGGCAAGATATGGATCTTCGAAGTGAATACGAGGCCGCAATAAGAAGGAAAAGGCCGATCATAAACCCTTTCGGGTTTGTTTTTTTTCACGGGAAAACTACAAGCTTATGCACGTAATTTCAATATATTCCATTAATGGGGCAAGGAATTTCGATTAAAGTTTTTTATCGCGACTTGGTAAAAAAAGGCTGTGTATAAAAGTATCCACATCATCCACTGCGTTAAATCCTCATTTTTCGACTTGTATTCACATCTCATACACAGCCTGTCCACAAGGATATGTGTATAATGGGGGCCATTGTTGTAGGGAAAATGGCATGTTACGATGGGGACAGCTCAGGAAACTTTAGGAAGAAAGGAAGTGTCCAGGTATGGATCTGCTGTCAGACGAGCTGCTGGAAGACACCTACCTTGCCGCTATTCAGTACAAGCTGGAAGACGACTTCATCCGAATGCTTCTGCTCGAGATGAAGCGAAGACAACTCAACAAGGCTGCCGCCTCAAACGCTATTTAAAGGTGTACTCCCTATTTCCGTAACGGCAGCCTCAACCGTCCGTTCGCAGGACGAGCAGTATACAATATGCAAGCAGTTTCTATTATCGGCCGATTGATTCCATAAAGTCATTTCCGTCTCAAGTGGCACATAAGGTGCATAAGGACCAATCCAGTCCGTCATTCGGCCCCAATCTTCCATCGCTTGGCCACAATTGGAGCAAGCTGCATCCAGCGGCTGCATGCCATTGCATACAGGACAAAACATAAGGGTATCCTCCTTGGCTCGTGCAGATTGCCTGCACTTGAATGAAACGCCAACGTTAGGATACCCTTCTTATTTCCGTTTTAACATTCGCTACAGCTTCATGTTGCTGCTATGCCCCGGTGAGAGCTTAGCGTCCGGATCAATATAGACCTTCGCGTTATTAATGGCGGTAGGGGCTTCCCCGAAGCCAACGGCAATCAGCTTCAGCTTACCCGGGTAGGTCGTAATGTCTCCCGCGGCAAAAATGCCGCTGACGCTGGTCTCCATTCTTGTATCCACGACAATGGAGCCGCCTTGAATCTCAATGCCCCATTCGGCAATCGGGCCGAGAGAGGAAACAAAGCCGTAATTGACGATTACCGCATCTACTTCGATCTCGGCTTGCTCCTTGGTTTTGACATCCGTCAACGTTACGCGGCTGATCCGGCCGTCCCCGTGGAGGGAGGTAACCTCTTTAGGCGTCTGGACGTTAACCTTCGAGTTCATCAGATTCTCTACGCTATGTTCATGCGCGCGGAACTTGTCGCGGCGGTGTACCAGCGTAACCGACTCCGCGATGGGCTCAAGCATCAGCGCCCAGTCAACGGCCGAATCGCCGCCGCCCGTGAGCAGTACCTTTTGCCCCTTGAACCGGTTCAGATCCCCGACGAAATAATGAAGATTGCTCTTCTCGTATTGCATGGCTTCGGGCAGCTCCAGCTTGCGCGGCTCGAAAGCGCCAACGCCCGCCGTAATAATAACGGCTTTTGCATAATGTACGGCTTTATTGGTAATGACTTCAAATAAACGTTCGCTCTGTTTGTTCACTTCAACGACTTTTTCTTCTAATAATATTTCCTGCTGAAAAAGACTGATTTGCTCAATTAACCGATCAACAAGCTCTTGGGCTGTAACTTTCGGAAACCCGGCCACGTCATATATGTACTTCTCCGGATAAAGGGCTGCTAGCTGACCGCCTAGCTGAGGCATGCTCTCGATAATTTTAACGGATGCCTGGCGCATTCCGCCATAAAAGGCTGCAAACAGGCCGGCAGGCCCGCCGCCAATAATGATAATATCTGCAAGGTTATTCGGCTGCTCTACGGATGACATGGAAAGCACCTCCAATATATTGATGATCTGCTTTCTATTATATGCCTGCCGTTTCCAAGAAGGAAATATTAATTTGTATGCTGCTCTAAAGTTTTTCGTATATTTTGCTCTTGAAGTTTAAGTGAAAACTATGTAATATTTCTGATGTATTGTATGTATGGCGCCGAATTTGGACAGTCAACAGTAGATAAATAGGACTGCAACGCGGGTATTTATAGCGTACAATCGGAGCGATAAATCGGACCAAAAAATGACACAATTCGCTGGGGTAGAAATATAGATCCAGCACGGATTGTGTAATTTTTCACAAACAAAAAGACACATAAACAAGCTAAGGAATGGATGGGATCATACGATGAGCAACATACCCAAAATTGTCATCTTAGGAGCTGGCTACGGCGGTGTGCTTACTGCGCTGCGGTTGCAAAAAGAACTTAATTATAACGAGGCCGACGTCACTTTGGTGAATAAGCACGACTATCATTATATTACAACGCATTTGCATATGCCTGCTGCGGGAACGGATAACCCGGAGAATGCGCGCGTCAGCATTTCCAAGCTGATTGACGAATTCAAGATCGACTTCGTGAAATCGACGGTCGTTCAGATTCGTCCGCAGGACAAAAAGGTTATTCTCGAAGATGGAACTCTTTCGTATGATTATCTGGTCATCGGTCTTGGCGGCGAGCCCGAAACCTTCGGCATTCCTGGGCTTGGCGAATATGCAATGAATATTAGAAGCATCAACTCCGTCCGCCTCATCCGTGAGCATATCGAATATCAATTCGCGCGCTTCAAGCGCGAACCGCATCGTACCGACTACCTGACCTTTATCGTAGGCGGAGCGGGCTTTACCGGCATCGAATTCATTGGCGAGCTGTCCGACCGTATCCCTGAGCTGTGCAAGCAGTTCGACGTCGATCCCGCACTCGTGAAAATTTATAATATTGAAGCTGCGCCAACCGCGCTTCCGGGCTTCGATCCTGAACTCGTGGAATACGCGATGGACGTATTAACTAAAAAAGGCGTAACGTTCCGCATCGGAACGGCGATCAAAGAGTGCACGCCGGACGGCGTCGTCGTTGGCGAAGGCGAAGAAATCAAATCGCAGACGGTCATCTGGACCGGGGGTATCCGCGGCAATCGTCTGATTGAGGATGCAGGCTTTGAAACGATGCGCGGACGCGTAAAAGTGGACGATAACCTGCGCGCGCCAGGCCATGAGAATATTTACATCGTGGGCGACAACTCCCTGATGTTTAATCCTGAGGGCCGTCCTTACCCTCCAACCGCTCAAATCGCCATGCAGCAAGGCGTTGTATGCGCTCATAACCTGATTGCTTCGATCCGCAACCAGCCTTTGAAGGCTTTTGTCTTCAGCAACAAAGGCACAGTGGCGTCGCTTGGCAAAGGCGAAGCGATTGGCATCGCCTTCGGCAAGAAATACAAAGGCCGCACGGCTGCTTGGCTGAAAAAGATGATCGACCTGCGTTACCTGTTTATTATCGGCGGTATTCCGCTTGTGCTTCGCAAAGGGAAGTTCCTGTAATGCGCCACTGCAGCGTTCAAGTCCGCGGATTGTTGACTCGGGATGAGCTCGACCGCTACAATGCGTTGATGGAAGTCGGCTCGTTCCTCGAGTCCCAGCAGCGTTATGATCTGTCGTATACGGTGCAAAAAGAAGTGGATATTCTCATCCTGCCCGCCATCGAGCGGCTGAAGGAGAAAGGCCGCGAGCGCGACCGTGCGACTGAGCTCTATCTCGAACAAAAACGCCTCGGCCTCCTGGACGAGGACGACGAAGATTAATAAAAAGCTTTCGCTCCGGCGACAATGTCATTGAGTTAAGCAAACTTAATGACATTGCGCTTAGGCGAGAGCTTTTTTATTTTGACCGGACGTTTGTCCGCTCCGCGCTTCGCGATCTGACGAAACGTCATATCGCTATTTGCCCTTTTTCGGGCATCATGATGCTTATAAGCGGTAAATAGCGATACCAGGTTTCGTTGGAATTCCCAAACCGCTAAATTCGAGCGAATAGCGATACGTAGTTTCGTTAGCTGAGGCTTTTTTTTTTGTGGAGGTTCCGGACTGTGTTCGATACACAGAGTTGCAGGAGTATTATTGTTATTAACTATAAGCTCTATCGAGTCTATATATTTCAGTTATGAACAAGGTTGGTATTATGCTGTAACCAAAGCAGGGATGTTGGGAGGCGGATAAAACTGACAAATCCATTTTCGATTTCGGTTTGGGGAATCGTGCGCAAAGCGGATGAGGTTTTACTGGTTCAACAAAATTATGGAGCTAATAAAGGATTATGGCTGCTGCCGGGAGGATTTGTTGAAGCGGGGGAATCCTTGGAGGAAGCTTTGACTCGGGAAGTTCAGGAGGAGACGGGGCTGTCCGCTGTCCCAACAAGAATTGTCGGCATCCGAAGCGGAGTGAGGCAAGTGGGGGATGTTAGGGAAACGGGGATTTATATTGTTTTCGAAATGGAGTATGTATCCGGCGAACTAATGGCATTGGATCAGAACGAGATCTCCGATCTGCGATTCCAAATTCCGTCTCAGGCTTTAAATGACCCGCAGGTCATTGATCTCGCGAAACAATTCATCCAATCAGCCGACGGTTCTAACCAAGGCCTGCTCAAATCATCCAGCCCAATAACCACCAAGACGAAATACCAGTCCTACGACGTCTATCTGCCCTAAAAAATAACGCCACCGGAATCACCCGGTGGCGTTATCGGTCAAAAAAAATAGGTTGACGATGCCGTAGCAGCTCAAATGATTCTGGAGAAACGGAGAGTTCGCCTTTGTTCACGGATTCCAACCTATTAACCAATAATCAAGGAATCCGTGAACAACAGCGATCGGAAGAACATTCAAATGCGCAGTCCTGCCACTAACCTACAATGCCTACAGCGAGAGCATCGCCTTAAACTTCTCGTCCGTCAGCAGATTCCCTACAAAGAATTCGCCAAAGTCGCCGTAACGCGCGCTGACTTCGTCAAAGCGCATTTCGTATACGAGCTTTTTGAACTGAAGGGCATCGTCGGCAAACAGCGTAACGCCCCATTCCCAATCATCGAAACCAACGGAGCCGGTGATGATCTGTTTCACCTTGCCGGCATATTTGCGGCCGATCATGCCGTGGCTGCGCATCATGTTGCGGCGGTCTTCCATGCTCAGCATGTACCAGTTATCGTTGCCGGAACGGCGTTTGTTCATCGGGTAGAAGCAAATATGTCTTGCTTTTGGAAGGGATGGCTTCAGACGCGCCACAACCTCCGGATTTTGCATCGGGTCGCTGCCCGGGGAATTGACGTAGTTGCTAAGCTCAACAACGCTCACATACGAGTGAGCCGGCTGCGTGAACTCGGCGAACAGCGTTTTGTTAAACGCGGTTTCGATCTCGTTCAGCTCTTCCAGCGTTTCGCGCAGGTGCATAAACACGAAATCGGCTTTTTGGCCAACGATGGAATAAACAGCCGTGCTGCCTTGCTTGTTCTCGTCAACGCTGCTCCATTCCTTCAAGAAGGATTGAAGCTCGTCCAAAGCCTGGCTCCGTTCTCTATCGCTTGCAAGCCGCCATGCCGCCCAATCCATCGAACGGAAATCATGCAGCGCGTACCAGCCTTCTAATGTAATGGCTACTTCACTCATGGGTAAATTCTCCTCTCGTCACATTGCTTTTAATATTGTATCGTAAATAAATCAGCTAGAGCAAATGGCGGACTTGTGACAAATGGACAGCTCCGATTGACTTCCTTATTTCCATTATTTAAACTGAAAAGCGAGACTTTCCATAAGGAGAAGAGGACATGCTTCAATTATTTGTAGCCACCGTGCTGTTCCTGGTCATGATGTTCGGCATCGGCTTTATTCTCAACATGCTTCTCAAAACAACGTGGTTTCCTATTTATGTCTTTATAATCGTACTGCTGCCTATCGGCATATGGTCGACATGGGATCATTCCGTTTCGTTTGTCGACAATTTCACAGAGTTTACATATGTAGATGTTATCCCGGTTATCGGCGCTTTGGCGGGTGCTTATATCAGCGGATGGGCCATTCGCGCGCTGCGCCGCGGCGGCTATAAAATGTTCTAAATTATTCAACGGCTTCCGTTATTCCGAAGGGAATCACGGAGCCGTTTTCCGTTTCTAAGAAAATTATTAGTTTCCTCGTATACCGCGTTCTGCCAGGGATAGCGACGGCCGCTTGCCGCGTCACCTCATATTTCTAGTTTTGTATTCGTCCCCGGCCCTTCTTTTTATGTTAGAATAATAGAAAGTACGAATGAGATGGAGAGATGCAATTGCGCATCGGTAATCTACTGCAATATACAGAACATCACCGTTATTACATTTTTCGAGATTTTTCGCTAAGCAGCCTGGACTATAAAATGTTGTCGCTTATCTATCAGCCGATGATAGGCGCATTTGCTATTGCTTTATATCAGCAGCTTTATCATGGCATCGCCGAAGGAACGTCCGGTTATTCCGCCATTGAAACGCAGCGCAAGCTGTTCCTGGGACTTGGACTGGACATGAACGAACGCGGCAGAAAATATTTGATCGATCAGGCATCGCGCCTCGAAGCGGTTGGGCTTCTGCAGACGTCGAGGGTAGGAGTGCCGGATCAGGCGGATGTCATGTACGAATACGAACTGTCGCAGCCGCTAACGCCGGGGGAATTTTTCCGCAATCAGCATTTGACCCTGCTTCTTAGGGACAAGATCGGCAAGTACGCGGTTATTTCGCTTCGCGAATCGTTTGGGGCGCAAGAGCCGGACGAGCTGGCGCAGAAGCAGTTGACCAAAGAAAACATATCGGTGCCTTTCTATGAGCTCTTCCAACTGAACACGCATTCGGTGGATCAGGAGCTCGAACAAGCTTTAACGGAAGTAGCGCCAACCCGCCAGGCTGCGCCTCGGGCACAGCTTGAGACGGCAGGTATTCCTTACGGGGAAATTATCCTTCGTTTTCCGCGAAATTCGGCAAACCGAAGTTATGTGGAGCGAATGCGCGGCAATTCCGAGCAGCTCGCGCAAGTCAATTATGTTGCTTACAAATACAATCTATCCGTTGCGGACATTTGCCGCTTATTGGATGAAGACGGCATTTTCGCTTCGAATGGCGATCTGATCGTAGACGAAATTCAACTGCGCGCGAATCAACTGTACCGCCAGGATAAGAAGCGCGAAGGAGAACGGCAAAGAACGCTTGCCCGCGTACAGGCAGCAGCCGTTCAACCAAACGAGACGGAGGAAGAGCTTGTCGAGTTTGGCGTTCAGGAAGAGTATTACATGCTTGTGCCAAGTCAATTGGCGGGCAGATGCGACGTGCAGCAATATAATATGCTCATGCGGAACGAACCGCATACCCGTTTTTTGCAGCGGTTTTTCCCTGGGGCCGTACCGGATTGGATCGAAAGATCCTTTGAGCGGATTGATCTGAATTACAAACTCCCCGAACCGGTAATCAACGTACTTATTCATTACGTGATAGGCATGAACGATGCGCAGCGCGTAACGAAAACATTCGTGGAGGCCGTTGTGTCCAACATGCTGGTAAAGCAGGTGGATACCTTCGAGAAGGCCGTTCTTTACGTCAGAGAACAAGCCGAGGTAGAGGCCGACAAGGAACGCCGGAATGCCAGAGCGGCAGCAGGTCTTCCGGGCACGAGAGGAACGTCGCGCAACAGCTCGCGCGGAGGTATTTCGCGTAAGCCTTCAATTCCGATTGTACAGGATGAAGGAGCGGGAGATACGGCAATCTCGCCGGAGAAGCTGGAACAAATGCGACAGCTGGCCAGAAAGCTGGACGGCAAAGGTTAAACCATAAAGCGGGGTGAATACGAATGGAATCGCTTGGTGAAATGTTAAAAGCATGGCCTGGCGGTAAGTCAATGAACGATCAAGCGGAACAAAAGCTTAGAGAGCTAATGGCGGACCCTCTTGTTGAGCGTCTGTTCGTCAAGCACCCTGAGCTGGATGAACGTGCGGTACGGATGAATATGAACCGGGTTTATCAATATGTGAATGAATACCGGAATTGTTCGAACTGCCCGGGATTAAACAATTGTCCGAATGATTTCGAAGGCCATTATACATTGCTTTCTTGCGAAACGGTTAATGATCAGGTTCAATTGATTGACCGGAAGGTATCCTGCAAAAAGTTCCTCGCGCGGCGCAGCGAAGAGCAGATCAAGAACCGGATTCGCAGCTTCTATGTGGACGAGACTGCGCTGAATAACGGTTATTCGGCCGATGAAATATTGTTCAACGATCCGAAGCGGACCGAGGCAGCCTATCAGATTCTCGCTTATATCGATAAGACGAAGGAAGAAGGGCTGCAAAAGGAAGGCTTGTACCTGGCTGGCAAGTTCGGCACGGGCAAGACGTTTCTTATGTGTTATCTGCTTCACGAGCTTGCGAAGGCGGGATACTCGGGAGCTATCGTTTACATGCCGGAATTCGTGGAAGATTTGAAATCGATGATGCATGACCAGACTAAGCTTCGCGAGACGGTAGAGATGATGAAGGAGACCGATCTTCTCATCTTTGACGATATCGGAGCCGAGAACCTGAATCCATGGGTTCGGGACCATGTCCTTGGATCGATTCTCAATTACCGGATGAACCGGAAGCCTACCTTATATACTTCCAACTATGAGCTGGATGCTCTGGAGAGACACTTCAGCTTTACAAGCAAAGACGGCGATGAGCAGCATAAAGGAGAACGCCTGATGAACCGGATCAGGCCTTATGTTGAAGTTGTTATGGTCACGGGAGAGAATAAGCGGGGACGCAAATAAAAAAAGAGGCTGCACATTTGTTCAAATGTGCAGCCTCTTTTTTTGAACATACTTTAACTATTTACCGCGTTAATAACTTATAGTATACTCTCTTCATGGGGAGGTGAGAGAATGTTACATACTTGGAAAAATAAAGTTCAAGATGTACATCTATGGAAGACGAAATCGGTGAGCAGAAGTTTAGAATGAGTTTGCTATTAATGCCTTACTAGTAAATTATGTAGGCGATGTAAACAGAATGCAATACTTATGTTTAAAATAATCAGAAAAATTAAAAGATTTGAACAAATGAAAAGGCAGCGATGTTTAAACAGAGCATATGGACGATATCACGTTCAATTTAAAGGAGGAGATAGGATGATTACCCGAAAGAAATCTATGAAGTTTTTGTTCCTATTAAGTATTCTGGTTATCCTAATCGCAGGCTGTTCCAATAAGAATACTAATAACAGCTCGAATTCCCCTTCGCCTTCGGCAACAACTGCCGACGAATCGGCTTCTCCTTCCGCGGAACCTTCAGAGGATCCCAATGCGCCTAAAGTAGGCGGAACGCTAACGGTAAGCACATTCTCCGATATTGTCTCGGTCAATCCGATTTTTGTGAATGATACGGCTTCCGGAGATATGCAATATTTGTTATTCGCCCAATTGTACGATCTTGACCGTGACGGCAACCTGGTTGTACAGCCATGGTCTATCGCTGCTGAACTTCCGCAAATTTCGGAAGACAGCAAAACCTATACCGTAAAAATGAAAAATACGGCCAAATGGAGTGACGGTCAACCAATTACCGCGGATGATTTGGTCTTTACTATTAATACGATCATCAATCCAAAAGCGGGTGCGCCAGGCATCAGCACGTTTGACAAAGTTGGCAGCGTCGAGAAAGTCGACGACTACACCGTCAAAATTACGCTGAAGCAAGTATACGCGCCATTCCAATATTCCCTAATGCTTAATCCGGTGCCAAGCCATATCCTCAAGGACGTGAAGCCTGAAGATCTGCAGGCGAATGCATTCGGTAAAGACCCTGCCAAGACGGTGACAAGCGGTCCTTGGAAATGGTCGGAGTGGAAAGCCGGCCAATACGTAAGCCTGGAAGCCGATCCGAATTATTGGGGCGAAGTAAAGCCTAATATTCAAAAAGTCGTTTACAAAATTTACGCCGATCAAAATACGGAAGTTCAAGCGCTGATCAAAGGCGATGTGGACACGACGCTGGCGATTCCGATCACGCAGCTTGAAGCGGTTGAGAAAAACGACAAAATCAATGTCATTAAAGGATCAACCTCGACCTACGAGTATATCAGCTTTAACTTTGACGCCAACAACTTCCCGGATAAGTTCATTCCGTTCTCTTCGCAGAAGAGTCGTCAAGCCATTGCTTACGCTTTGAACCGCCAAGGCATGGTCGATAACGTGCTGAAAGGTACAGGCGCTCTGATGAATGCACCGTTCCTTCCTGGCTCCTGGTCGGATCCGGGCGACAAAGCGGTTAATTACAATTACGACGCCGAGAAAGCAAAAGCGCTGCTGGCCGAAGACGGCTGGGTTGCCGGCAAAGACGGCATTCTCGCGAAAGACGGCCACCGCTTCTCCTTCGAACTGCAATACAACGCCGGCAACAGCCGCCGTGAAGCGGTAGCGCAAATCATTCAGCAGAACCTGAAGGACGTAGGCATCGAAGTGAAGCCGACGGCGATCGATTTCGCAACATGGATCGATCAGAACATTACGCCTGGTAAATACCCTGCCATTCTGCTTGGCTGGTCGCTTAGCAATCCGGATCCGGATGGCGAAAGCATCTTCTCGTCGAAATACTTCCCGCCGGCAGGTCAAAACAGCGGTTGGTATAAGAACGAGAAGCTCGACAAGCTGTGGGTGGACGGTTACTCCGTGGTGGATCAAGCAGCCCGTAAAGAAATTTACAACCAAATCGCAACCGAAATTTCGACTGACTTGCCTTACGTATTCCTGTACCAATACGGCAACCCTCAAGGTATCGGACCTAAAGTGAAATTTGCGGAAGAGGATGCGCCTGTACCAACGCAGCAAACCGGATATTTCTATCATATGATCAAATGGTGGCTGGCCGAATAAGCGGCGTAATCAATCGTTTGCAGAAGAAGAGGGCGTGGCCCTCTTCTTCCTTGTAAACCAATCCGCGGCAATTCTTAGGTTTACGCTTACGAAGCAGAATTGTCACAAGAGCAGTGGCAATTCTTTTAGGAGGATGGGCAAATGACCGAGTTTATTATTCGCCGAACACTTCAGTCCGTCTTGGTGCTATTCCTGATTACGCTCGTGACATTCGGGCTTATCCATGCCGCTCCGGGAGGACCGTTTCAAATCATGCTGGCGCCCGGCTTATCGCCGGAAGCCATGGAAATACAGGCCCATAACATGGGTCTTGATAAACCACTTCCCATGCAATATTTAAGTTGGTTAGGCAATTTGCTGCAGGGCGACCTGGGTTATACGTTCAAGAATCATGTGCCGATTGGCGAGATTATTTGGCCAACCGTTAAAAACACGTTTATTCTGATGAGTGTCGCTTGGCTTCTGACACTGATCATCGCTATTCCATGGGGCATCTACAACAGCACGAAGGAATACAGCCTCTCCGATCAAACGGCCTCCTTTATTTCGTATATTGGATTTGCGATGCCGACCTTCTGGTTCGGGATCATTCTTCAGCAGATCTTCTCGATAAAGCTGGATCTTCTGCCGCTGGCCGATATGTATTCCATGGATAAAGAAGGTCAATTCGGCGACTTGATGCTGCATCTTGTTTTGCCGGTGACCGTTCTTACTCTCGGTTTTCTGGCTGCTTACGTGAAATATTCGCGTTCCAGCATGATGGAAGTGCTCAATCAGGATTATATCCGTACGGCACGGGCAAAAGGGGTACAGGAAGGGAAAGTCATCTACAAACATGCTCTCCGCAATGCGCTTATTCCGATTATTACGATTATTGCGCTTGACCTGCCGCTGCTCGTTGCCGGCGCGGCCATAACCGAAAGTGTCTTCAATTGGCCGGGAATGGGCCGTTTATTCGTACAGATGGCGGTTGCGCGAGAGTACTCCGTTCTTATGGCTATTACTCTATTGACGGCTGTTATTGTCATTTTCGGTAATCTGCTCGCTGACTTGTTGTATGCCGTCGTTGATCCGCGGGTGCAGCTTGGCAAGAGAGGGGGAAGGTCGGCATGAGCGAAGCCAATTTGCAAACCTCAACGGTTATCCCGCAAGTTGAAGTACAGACGAGTAAGCCGCTTAAGCGCCCCCCAGGCCCTTGGCGTACGGCTTGGTCCAAATTCAGGCGCAATCCTTATGCGGTCACCGGTCTTGTTGTCCTTCTGATTTTTATAATCGGCGGGGCGGCAGCGCCTTGGCTTACGAAATACGATCCGGCAAAAATCGATATGATGTTTGTAAATGCAAAAGCGGGTACGGACGGGCATTTGCTGGGCACGGACGAGTTAGGCCGGGACATCTTCGCGAGATTGCTCTATAGCGCTCGGATTTCTTTGACGGTTGGATTTTCGGTAGCTGCCGGATCTGTCATTATCGGGGCCATTATCGGATCCATATCCGGTTTTTTCGGCGGATTTATCGATACCTGCTTTATGCGGCTTGTAGACGTGATGAATTCGATTCCGTTATTGTTCCTTAATATTCTGGTGCTCGCGATCTTCGGCACCGAATTCCGTTACATGATTATCGTACTGATCCTAACGAGTTGGATGAGCGTGGCGCGGCTTGTGCGGGGAATGTTCCTGCAGCTTCGGGAGATGCAGTACGTAGAAGCGGCAAGGGCCATCGGAGTATCGAATCTCGGCATTATTTTCAAACATTTGCTTCGCAACGCAAGCTTTCCGATTATCGTAAACGCAACTTTAATGGTGGGGTCAGCGATTTTGAGCGAATCGGCATTATCCTATCTCGGCTTAGGCATTCAAGCGCCGAAAACAAGCTGGGGGCTAATGCTGAGCAACGCGCAGGAGTTTATGCTTGTTGATCCGCTGCAGGCCGTCTACCCCGGCGTTTGCATTCTTCTGGTTGTGCTAGCCGTGAATTTTATAGGTGACGGCATTCAAGACTCCCTGAACCCGCGGCAGAAAATGTCCGAGAGGAGGATTGACAGATGGCGGAAAAGCTTCTTGAAATCGAAAATTTAACGGCTGGATTTCTGACGGTGGGCGGTACGGTTAAAGCAACCGAGCATCTGTCCATCTCCATTGAAAAAGGGAAAACCGTCTGTCTGGTTGGAGAATCGGGCAGCGGCAAAAGCGTCACTTCATTGGCCGTCATGCGGCTGATTGATTATAACGGCGGCGCGATTCTGGAAGGGAGCATCAAATTCCAAGGCGAGGATCTGGCGAAAAAGAGCCAGGATGAAATGATCCGGATTCGCGGCAACAAAATCGCGATGATTTTCCAGGATCCGATGTCCTCTCTCAATCCTGTCTATACCATAGGGGATCAGATCGCCGAGAGCATTATGCTTCACCGGAAAAAAGGAAAGAAGGAAGCCCGTAAAATGGCGGTTGACATGCTGCGACTGGTGGGCATTCCGGCTCCGGAAATCCGGGTCAAGCAATATCCGCATGAGCTGTCCGGCGGGATGTGCCAGCGGGTTGTTATCGCGATAGCCCTAGCGTGCGATCCCAGCCTGCTTATCGCAGACGAGCCAACCACGGCACTGGACGTTACGGTACAGGCGCAAATTCTCGACCTGCTCCGCAGCCTGCAGAAGGAGCTTGGCATGTCCATTCTGCTCATTACGCATGACATGGGCGTGGCCGCCGAGATGGCAGACCGCATAGCGGTTATGTACGCCGGCATCATCGTGGAGGAGGGCAGCGCAAACGAAATATTCGCACGCCCTAGCCATCCTTATACGGAAGGCCTCCTGAAATCGGTGCCGGGCTTGGAAGGCGCTCGCGGCGAAGAGTTGTATACGATACGGGGCAATATCCCCGGTTTAAGCCAGCTCCCTGAGGGCTGCCGCTTCCATCCCCGCTGCCCGTATGCGAAGGATATTTGCCGGGAGAAGGCACCACCGGCTATGGCCGTAACCGAGGATCATTACGCTTCCTGCTGGATGTATTCGGAGGAAGGCGGAGCCGCAGCATGGAAAAATGAATCGAAGCCTGAGGTGAGCCGATGAACGCGGAATACGTATTGGAGCTGCGCGGAGTGAAAAAATATTTCCCGATCCGGTCGGGTCTCCTGAACCGGGTAGTTGGCCAGGTCAAAGCGGTGGACGACGTGACGCTCTCCATCCGCAAGGGAGAGACGTTTGGGCTTGTTGGCGAGTCGGGCTGCGGCAAATCAACGCTTGGCCGGGTTGTGCTTAATCTTCATAAGGCGACGGAAGGCGAGGTTAACTTTAACGGGACGGATGTCCAGAAGTTAGCAGGATCGGAGCTGCGCCGGCTGCGGAAGCAGATGCAGATTATTTTCCAGGATCCATTCGGATCGCTGAACCCGCGTTTTCTGGTAAAGGATATTATCGGGGAGCCGCTGCGGCTGCACGAGAGGATGACGGAGCGCGAGATCGACAAGCGTGTCGTTGAGCTGATGGAGCTTGTTGGCCTCGACGCTACTCGCCGCAACCGGTATCCGAACGAGTTCTCCGGCGGTCAGCGGCAGCGGATCGGTATCGCAAGGGCAATCGCTTTAAATCCCGAGTTTATTGTCGCGGACGAAGCGGTATCCGCCCTTGACGTATCGGTGCAATCGCAGGTTATTAACCTGCTGATGAAGCTTCAGCGCGAGCTTGGGTTAACCTTTCTTTTTATTGCCCATGGTCTTAACGTGGTGCGGCATATCTCCGACCGGGTAGGCGTTATGTATCTGGGGAAAATCGTCGAGATCGCGCCAACGGAGGAACTGTTCGCGAAACCGCTCCATCCGTATACGGCAGCTCTCTTATCGGCCATTCCAAGGCCGGACCCGACGCGGAAACGGGAGAGAATCGTGCTGCAGGGCGATGTGCCGTCGCCGGCTAACCCGCCGTCCGGCTGCCGTTTCCACCCGCGCTGCCCGGCGGCGAAAGCCAAATGCAGCGTGGAAGAACCGCTTCTGAAGGAGCGCGAGGATGGAAGGCAAATCGCCTGCCATTTCCCGCTGGATGAAGGTTTAGCTCAATAACGCAACTAAAGCCGGGCTGCTGCCCGGCTTTTATTGCGTCTGTTTATAAGTTTGCCTTATATAGTCAATAAATAATTTCCAATTTTCTATTGACAGATGATTGGGCGGACTGGTAATATTCATCCATAACCAACTAAACAGGTAGGAATAATATTATCTACCCGGACCACCGGATGCTAATCATTATTCGTCTGTCAATAAAAATAGGGGTGTGTTGACAATGAAGAGATTAGCTATTATCCGCTCGTTCGTACTTATTCTTACTTTTACGCTGGCCCTCGCAGCATGCGGCAATAACTCCAACTCCAATTCGAATTCCTCGAGCAGTGGAAATAAAGAAACTCCTGCAGCATCCAATGCGGGCACTGCATCCGAAGCTCCAACCGAAAAACCTAAAGATGTTGAACTCCTGAACGTATCTTACGATCCAACCCGTGAGCTGTACGTTAAATATAACGAAGCATTCTCGAAATATTGGCTGGACAAAACAGGCCAAAAAGTTACCGTTAAGCAATCCCACGGCGGCTCCGGCGCTCAAGCGCGCGCGGTTATCGACGGTCTGGATGCCGATGTCGTAACGTTGGCGCTTGGTTACGATATCGATGCTCTTGTTGGGCCTGGTCTTATCAATCAAGACTGGCAAACCAAATTCGAACATAACAGCGCGCCATATACATCCACCATCGTCTTCCTTGTGCGCAAGGGTAACCCAAAAGGCATTAACGATTGGGGCGATCTGATCAAGGATGGCGTTGAAGTTATTACTCCAAATCCGAAGACATCCGGCGGTGCGCGCTGGAACTATCTCGCGGCTTGGGGTTACGCGCTCAAACAAAACAATAACGATGAAGCGAAAGCGCAAGAATTCGTACAACAATTGTATAAACATGTTCCTGTACTTGATTCCGGCGCACGCGGCGCTACCACAACGTTCGTAGAAAAAGGCATCGGCGACGTATTGCTTGCCTGGGAGAATGAAGCTTACCTGTCCGTGAAAGAGCTTGGTCCGGATAAATTCGATATCGTATATCCTTCGCTCAGCATTAAAGCGGAGCCTCCCGTTGCCGTCGTTGACAAAGTGGTAGACAAACGCGGCACGCGTGACGTAGCTACGGCTTACCTGCAATACCTGTACTCCGACGAAGGCCAAGAAATTGCGGCGCAAAACTACTACCGTCCAATCAACGAAACGGTTGCAGCGAAATACAAAGACCAATTCAAAGATCTTGAACTGATTACCATCGATGACTTCGGCGGCTGGAAGACGGCTCAAGAGAAACACTTTAACGATGGCGGCATCTTCGACAAGATTTACACGCCAGGCTCGAAATAATGATGGTGACCACAGATGAACGGAGCTGACTTCACATGAAAGGTTCCAAAAGGAAGTCCAAAAACGTATTGCCGGGCTTTGGCTTGTCGATGGGCTTCACGATCGCTTACCTCAGCTTGATCGTTCTTATCCCTCTCGCCGGTGTGTTTGTGAAAACAACCGGCCTGAGCTGGAACGAATTCTGGGCGATTATTACGAATCCAAGGGTAATCGCTTCTTATCGCATCAGCTTTACGACATCGTTTTTCGCCGCGCTGACCAATCTTGTATTCGGGCTCCTAGTAGCCTGGGTGCTTGTCCGATACCGGTTCCCGGGTAAAAAGATTATCGACAGCCTCGTCGATTTGCCGTTCGCTCTTCCGACGGCGGTAGCAGGCATTGCGTTGACCGCGATTTATGCCCCAAATGGCTGGGTAGGCTCGATTCTCGCGCCGCTGGGGCTAAAGGTTGCTTACACGCAGCTTGGCATTACGATTGCACTCATTTTTATCGGAATTCCTTTTGTGGTCCGTACCGTGCAGCCTGTCTTGCAGGACTTCGAAAAAGAAACCGAAGAAGCGGCGGTTATGCTTGGCGCATACCGGCTGCGCACGTTCTGGAAGGTTATCCTGCCGGAGCTGATGCCGGCGCTATTAACCGGGTTCGCGCTGGCCTTCGCTCGGGGAATCGGGGAATATGGCTCCGTCGTGTTTATCTCGGGCAATATGCCGATGAGAACGGAAATCGCTCCTCTCCTCATTATGTCGAAGCTGGAACAATTCGATTACAAAGGCGCAACGGCGATTGCCCTGGTTATGCTTATTGTCTCCTTCCTGCTTCTGCTGCTTATCAACTTTATGCAATGGCGGATTAACCGCCGTACGATAGCGGACTAAGGGGAGGAATAATAATGGCTGGAGCAGTTACCGCGCATTTGTCTCAAGAAGCGTCCAAAAGACCGAAGCATATTACCGAATCGGCTGGCGTAAAATGGACTTTAATCAGTATCGCCATGTTATTTCTAGGGCTGGCCGTAGCGATGCCTCTTATCTCGGTGTTTGTCGAAGCCTTCAAAAAGGGCTTTGATGTGTACAAAGCTGCAATCACCGACCCGGATGCTTTATCCGCATTGCGATTAACTTTATTGGTTGCTCTAATTGCCGTACCGCTAAACGCTGTGTTTGGGATAGCGGCTGCATGGGCGATCAGCAAGTTCCGCTTCAAAGGTAAGAACCTGCTTATTACGTTAATCGATCTACCGTTTGCGGTATCACCTGTCATTTCAGGAATGATTTATATTTTACTGTTTGGTGCGCAGGGCTTTCTTGGTCCTTGGCTCGACGAGCATGATATTAAGATCGTTTTTGCTCTTCCGGGCATTGTACTGGCTACCATTTTCGTTACCGTTCCGTTCGTAGCCCGCGAGTTAATTCCGCTCATGCAGGCGCAAGGCGTACAGGAAGAGGAAGCGGCTGCAAGCCTTGGGGCAAAAGGCTGGCAGATCTTCTGGCGCATCACGCTTCCGAATATCAAGTGGGGCTTGCTGTACGGCATTATTCTCTCGAACGCCCGGGCGATGGGGGAGTTTGGCGCCGTATCCGTCGTATCCGGCCATATTCGGGGGGAGACAAATACGCTGCCGCTCCATATTGAAATTCTGTATAACGAATACCAGTTCTCGGCTTCCTTTGCCGTAGCTTCCCTGCTTGTTATGCTGGCCGTCTTGACTCTGCTCGTGAAAGCCTTGTTCGAATGGAAAACGAATCAAAACGCATCGCGCGAAAAGGTAGAGTAAAAATTTTTTTAAACCTAATACCGAGTAAATCGGTTGATTATGGAGGGGTTAATAATGGCAAAACCGTTGGAAGTAGATCAATTGTGGTTGGACCGTATTCTTGAGCAAGTTAATGGGCTACAGTATGGTTCTGTCAATATTACCGTACATGATGGACGTATTGTTCAAATCGACCGTACCGAACGTACACGTTACGATCAACCTTCCCATAAGCAGGCGCAGCCGGAGCAAAAGGCAGCTAACGGCGATAACCTTCGCGCCGTTGCCCAATAATAATAAAGCGAAAAAAGCTCCGTACCGGATATCCGGTACGGAGCTTTTCTTGTTTGTGGTTACGAAATGACGAATTTAATGATGACGGCTGCAGCAAAAATGACGGTCATAAAGCCCAGCATTCCGCCAAAGCCTGTCATAACGTCCATCAAGTCGTGGCGCGGTTCTTCATTCACATGTTCGCGCGGATCACGTACATTTTCCATTAGTGGATTACGCCTCCCTTGAAGACCATTCAAGCTTATAATAGTATACCCAACTTTACGAATAATTGTAAAGCAATTCATTGACAATTATAAAGCGAAACATGCGTTCGATATGCTAATATAAAGGAATAGATAAACAGCGCGAAGCTTATGCTTACGAAGTAAGAATTACCACAATTGCCGATTCTCGGCCAATAGTATGGTAATTCTTTTTAGGAGGGACAAAATGGATCAGCAACAACAAAATACACCCGCCAGCAGGGCGGAAGCCGAAGAGCTAATCCGCAACAAATTAGCACTGCTTCCAGACCAGCCCGGCTGTTATTTAATGAAGAACGGGGAAGGCACCATTATATATGTAGGCAAAGCGAAGGTGTTGAAAAACCGCGTCCGCTCCTACTTCAACGGCAGCCATAACGGAAAAACGCAGCGGCTCGTATCGGAAATCCGCGACTTTGACTATATTATTACCTCGAGCAATATGGAAGCACTCATTCTCGAATGCAATCTGATCAAGCAATATCATCCAAGATACAATGTTCTTCTGAAGGACGACAAAACTTTTCCGTATATTAAGATTACGAACGAAAAACACCCGCGCCTTGAGGTTACGCGGCGTGTCGTGAAGGATAAAGGCAAATATTTCGGACCGTACCCGAATGCCTTCGCGGCTCAGCAAACCAAGAAGCTGCTGGACCGGCTTTATCCGCTGCGCAAATGCGGAACGCTGCCTGATAAAGTATGCTTGTACTATCATATCGGCCAATGTATTGCCCCATGCGAATACGATGTGGAGCAGGGCCAGTACGATGCGATGATTCAGGAAATTACCAAGTTCCTTAACGGCGGCCATGATGCCGTAAAAGCGGAAATTCAGCGTAAAATGGAGGCTGCCGCCGAAGAGCTTAATTTCGAGCGTGCCAAGGAATACCGCGATCAGATCATCAGCATCGATGCGGTTATCGAGAAGCAGAAGATTACGATGAACGATGCCCTCGACCGCGACATCTTCGGCTACGCGGTAGAGAAGGGCTGGATGTGCGTGCAGATTCTGTACATGCGCCAGGGGAAAATGATTGAACGGCGCGGCACAACATTCCCTTATTATGGGGAAGAATACGATGACTTTATGACTTTCGTTACCCAATATTACAGCGATAACCCGGCATTGCCGAAGCAGATTTTGCTTCCGCTCCCGGCCGATGAGGAAGAAGGGACGGCGGAATCGTCCACGGCCGCGGATGAATTTGCAACAATGCTGCATAACTGGCTGAAGGTGAAGGTGCTGATGCCGCAGCGCGGACGGAAGAGCGAAGCCGTATCCATGGCTATTGATAATGCCAAGATTGCGCTAGCCGATAAATTCCGTCTGATCGAGCGAGATGAGGAGAGAAGCGTCCGCGCTTCGGAGGGACTGGCCGAATGGCTTGGACTGCCGGAGGTCCGGCGAATCGAGGCGTTCGATAACTCGAATATCCAAGGCACAAATCCGGTTTCGGCGATGGTTGTCTTTACGGATGGCAAGCCGGACAGGAAAGAGTACCGCAAGTATAAGGTGAAAACCGTTGTTGGCGCGGATGATTACGAAACGATGCGCGAGGTCGTGCGGCGCCGTTACGAAAGAATGCTGAAGGAGCAGCAGACTCCTCCGGATTTAATCGTAGTCGACGGCGGCAAGGGACAAATCTCCGCAGCACTGGATATTTTGCAAAATGAGCTGGGGCTTTATATTCCGGTATGCGGACTTGTGAAGGATGCAAAGCATAAGACGGCCCAATTGATGACCGGTGATCCGCCGGAAGTCGTGCCGCTGCCCCGCGACAGCCAGGAATTTTATCTGCTGCAGCGGATTCAGGATGAAGTCCACCGGTTTGCGATTTCCTTCCACCGCGAACAACGAGGCAAATCGATGATTGCCTCCCAGCTGGATGCGATTCCGGGAATCGGAGAGAAGCGCCGCAAGCTGCTGCTTAAGCATTTTGGCTCGATTAAGAAGATAAGGGAAGCTTCAATCGAAGACTTCAAGCCTCTGTCTATTGGCGAGAAGCTGGCTTCGCAAATTTTAGCTGCCTTAAATGAAGAAGAAAAGGAAAAGGAATGAGGCAACCTCATTCCTTGAGCTAGATGCATAGCGAAAGGAATGTAGGGCAACCTCATTCCTTTTTATATTACTTGCCTTTGCTTTTTTATTTGCCTTTGCGACCGCCTGGTTTACCGCTTTTATTGCCTTTGCTGCCACCTGATTTGCCGCTTTTATTGCCTTTGCTGCCACCGGATTTACCGCTTTTATTGCCTTTGCTGCCACCGGATTTACCGCTTTTATTGCCTTTGCTGCCGCCTGATTTGCCGCTTTTATTGCCTTTGCTGCCACCGGATTTACCGCTTTTATTGCCTTTGCTGCCACCGGATTTGCTGCTTTTATTGCCTTTGCTGCCACCTGATTTTTTATTAGCTCCAGCTTTGTCAGCTCCCGCACTTCTGCCGCCGGGACTTTGATTGCCGCCGGGACTTTGATTGCCGCCAGGACTTTGGTTGCCGCCAGGACTTTGGTTGCCGCCGGGACTTTGGTTGCCACCCGAGCTATGGTTTTTTGGCAATTCTATCACTCCTCATGAACGTAATACTAGATTATATGAAGGTTGCTAGAGTTGCTCTTGTACAGGAGTGGATAAACAAATGAAATAGTTTCTTGTTTAATTTCCTTTACAAAGCGATGCTTGTAATTTTGTTCAGCGGGACATAAACGAGGTAAGTCGTTTTGTAGTTGAAAGCAGAGAAAGTAGCATGCCCATTCTTAAAGCCAGCCCATTTCGCTTTATCCAGATCCTTTCCGTTATCCAGCGTAACGCGATGAATAACTTGTCCGAGCGACAGCTTGCTAAGGATGCCATAAGCATATTCAGCATAGCTTTTTCCGCTTGATTTTTCTTCCTTGTTGTACGGAATTACCGAATTGTCGCTATAGCCCGAAGATTTGTGCTCGTATTTGCGGCCATTTGATTTGTGTTCGCATTTGCAGCCATTTGATTTGTGTGAATAGCCGTACGATTTTTTGCTGGAAGACTTGTGTTGGCAGCAGCAATTTTTCTTGCCGCCGTCCGATTTGTTCTTTTTGCCCGAAGATTTGTGATGACCGCTTGACTTTTTGCCCGACGACTGTTTCTCATAGCTTTTGTTGCATGAGCTCTGTTTGCGGTCATAGCCGCTGATTCTTGCAATCAATCCAATCACACTCCATATGTTGGTTTAATAGATTATATTAATGTGGACAGGATTCCTCTTGGACAAAATGGCCGTTTCTATTAAATGGGCTGTTTGAGATGCCGTATAAACGAAAAAAGGAAGGTATCCCGGCGAGGATACCTTCCTTTTTATGAACAGTCCGATCAGGCCTGTATAAAGCGCCGTTTATGCCAGTACTTGATAACCCATGCAACGATAACAGGAAGAATCGCATAGATCAGCGCGGCGGTAATATTAACGCCTCCTCCAACGCTGACCAGCTCGAAGCTCATAATAAGGCTGTCCAGGATTGCGTGGGTGAACACGGCCGTAATAAAGCCATAGCGGAGGAAAATAAGACAAAATACCGTTCCCAGAATAACAAGCTCCACGATACGCGTATAGAACGGGAAGATCGGATAGCCGACATGTCCCAGCGCCCACATGATCGTGGGAATAAGCGTAGCGATAAACGTATTTTTAAACCATTTTTTGAATAAAGCAATGCCGAACAACCGGAATATCGCTTCTTCGGATATGGCAGCGCACCAGGCCATCATCGGCATAAGCCACAGCATATCCGTATTGTAAGGCGACTGCGTAGCATCGCTGGTTGCCCAGGAGCCTGCAAGAAACTTCATGGCGACCATAATGATCGCTTGCGCGCCAAGGATAATCGCTGCAAAGAGATAGGAGAGGCCAACGCTGCGCCATACATGCTCGCCATAGCCTCGCTCGCGGAATCCCGGCCATAAGGGGCGTTTTTGTGAGCGCCACATCCCGTCACCGGCGACTAAGGCGAAGTAAACGGCGAGGCCAACCGGAATGAGCAGCACGACCGTAATCAAAACGGTAGCCTTCATCTCGGCATCCGACCGGCTCTGCTCGCCAAAGGTTGCCATGATGCCATCAAGAACGTTCAGATTGTTATAGATGTAGAATACGATAAACACCAAGCTGATAAATATCCCGCGCTTAAAGGTCGTGTGTCCCCTGTAAAGAATCGCGTAAATAAGCGATAAAACGAGGGAGATGAAGCACATGTACGCCAGGCTGACAACAGACAGCGCGCTGCCCGTCTTCTTCTGGCCTTCCACGTAAGAGACGTAATCCGCCGGTGCTTGGAAAGCTGGCTTGTACCTGGTGATCACCGCTTTATCATCAACAAGGCCTACTCCGATAATCAGCTCAAGTGAAGCATCTCCAAGCGTATAACCGGTGGGGTGAAGCACGGCGTCTCCTTGGTCATTGATGTACAGGCTGTCCAATTCTTCCGGCCGGAACCCTTTCGTTTCGGCAAAAGCCTTCGCTGACGTTTGAACCGATTGAGTATTGCCGGCAGATTGACCGCCAAGCCAATGCCAGCCTGTAATACTGCCGTTAGTCATATGGACGTAGACATAAGCTTTTGTGCCGTCCTCCAGATCCAGATTGACCTGGAACGTATCGGTCGGGAACTTGGCGTCATATTTATCTTCGAACTTGCCCAGCAGCTCTTCCTTGGAGAAATAACCGTTTGCCAGACTGTCGGTCTGATAAATCGTATGGGCGGTTACGGCTGCTTTGCCGAACTGTTCCCGGACGAACCTTTTCGCGGTCGACTCGGCTTCGCTTTTTGCAATAACCTTAGGAGTTGAGCTTGAGAACAGCTGGTCCCCGGCTGCAGGGCCGAACTGGGTAAAGATGAAAATAATTGCGCCTGCGACAGCAGCCCACAGGAATCTTTTCCAATCATGAGGAGCGATGGAAGGGATCATATAAAACCTCCATTTCGAATTCAGACGATGCTTCGCTACAGTAACAATACCATTATTAACCTCACTTATCCAATGCGGGCGAAAGTGGAGTATGCAAACGGAAAGCGGTGAAATAAGGACTTGCAGCCAGAAAGCAGCCATTTGCTTTGTAGGATTGCCCGTTTTTGAACGAATACCGCTTAATTATCGCTTAGGCTCATTTTGATCGTTTCCGCAGTTTGGGCGTATAATCGTTACGTCATATTAATCGAATCGTATCAGCCGAATTTCGTTTTTGAAAACGGGGGAACCAAACCGCTGTCCGGAGCAATCCGCCAGCATGGGGTGAATTTCGAGCATCCGCTTGAATAGGGCTGCCTTTCCAGGCCCGAATCCGTCAGCTAACCTCGTAGGCTGCGTGGAACAGGACTCATTTGCATGGGAGTTCCCGTGCTTTTTTTTATGCCCAAATGTTGAAAGATCTATTAAAAGGAGAGAAGAATGGCCAAATATCTCAATATCCTGAAATGGTCGCCGCCAAGGATTCTGGTCTTTGGTTTTGCCATGATTATCGTGATTGGAGCCGTGCTGCTGTCGATGCCCTTCGCCTCAAGCGATGGCTCGCGCCTGCCCTTTATCGATGCGTTGTTCACGGCAACCTCGGCGACCTGCGTGACCGGACTTGTTGTCGTCGATACGGGTACATACTTCTCTACCTTTGGCAAAATCATCATCCTCTCTCTTATCCAAATTGGCGGATTAGGCTTTATGACCATGGCCACGCTGATTGCGCTGGTGCTGCGCAAGAGGATTTCGCTTAAGGAACGGCTCATTCTGCAGGAAGCGATGAACCAGACGAGTATGGAGGGCATCGTCAGACTAATCCGTCGAGTGATCTTCTACTCTTTAACGATAGAGCTGGTTGGCGCTGTTCTGTTTGCCGTCCGATTCGCCTTTGACATGCCGTTTGGGAGAGCGGTATGGTTTGGGCTCTTTCATTCGATATCCTTCTTCAATAACGCAGGCTTTGATATCTTCGGCCATTTCCGCAGCTTAACGATGTACGTAGGGGACCCGCTCGTTAATATCGTGTCGATGCTGCTCATTATTTTTGGCGGATTAGGTTTTGTGGTAATGGCGGATTTGCTGGAGTTCCGGAAAAACAAAAGACTGTCGCTGCACAGCAAGGTTGTTCTCTCGACAACCGGCATCCTGATTGCCGCTGGCGCTGTTGTTATTTTCGTTTTCGAGTTTTCGAACAGCAATACGCTTGGTTCCCTCAATTGGGGCGAAAAGATTCTGGCTTCCTTCTTCCAGTCCGTTACGCCTAGAACGGCGGGGGCCAACACGCTGGATTATACCCAGCTTCGGCAGGCGACCGTCTTTTTCACCGTTATTCTGATGTTTATCGGCGCTTCGCCGGGCTCTACGGGCGGGGGAATCAAGACGACAACCTTTACCACGATGGTCGGGGCGGTTATCGCGATGATCCGCGGGCGGGAAGATATCGTTCTTTTCCATTACCGGCTTGGGAAGGACCGGATCTTCAAGGCGCTGACGATTACGATGCTGTCGCTCACGCTGGTCCTATTGGTAACGATGCTGCTATCCACGACGGAAGACCAGCAGTTCCTGAAAATTTTATTCGAAACAACGTCGGCGTTTGGCACCGTTGGCCTGACGACGGGCATTACGCCCGAGCTGACGTTCTTCGGCAAAATAGTCATTGCGGTAACGATGTTCGCCGGACGGCTTGGTCCGCTGACGCTTGCTTACGCGCTAGGGCCAAAAACAGAGAAAGAGCTGTACCGGTATCCGGAAGGCAAAATTACGATTGGATAGGGGAATAGAGAGCAAGAATGAAGAACAATCAATTCGTGATCGTAGGCTTGGGGAGGTTCGGCTCCAGTCTTGGAAGAGAGCTTATCAAGCTGGGCTATGAGGTGCTTGGGATCGACCGGGATGAGGAAGCCGTTCAGGAGATGAGCAATGTGCTGACTTATACGGTGTCGGCGGATTGCACGGACGAAGAGACGCTGCGATCACTAGGCGTTCGTAATTTTGACTGCGGAGTCGTGGCGATTGGCGATGACATTCAGGCCAGCATACTGACGACTATATTATTGAAGGATTTGGGCGTGAAGAGGGTAGTAGCCAAAGCGATGAGCGAGCTGCACGGACGCGTGCTGGAGAAAATTGGCGTTGACCGCGTTATTTATCCGGAACGGGATATGGGCATCCGGGTTGCCCATCAGCTTGTCTCCCCGAATCTGCTTGATTATATCGAGCTGTCGAAGGAGTATACCATTGCCGAGCTTTCGGTCCCGAAATGCCTGAATGGCAAGTCGCTTCAAGATATGAATTTGCGTGCCCGGTTCGGATGCAGCATCGTAGCCATTAACAAGCCTTCCGGTATTATAATTGCTCCTACGGCGACGGATGTGGTGACGGAAAAGGACGTTATGGTCGTGATCGGAACAAACGACCAGATTGAACAGTTTGAAGAAACCATAATCAGGTGATGATAAGGACAGTGGGCGCTGTTAGCGTTCATTGTCCTTTTTGTTGGCTCGCTGTTGAGGTGGGGAATGGATGGGGCGGGATGGCTCGGCGGGACGGGGTATCTCTTCCGGCCGCTGTTGTCATTCCTTTGCTCTGAACAGGTTTACATAGGGGTAGCAAAGGAAGTGACAAAGGCGAACGCTGCGCTCCTCCAGAGATACCCCTTTCCCGCCTCGCGCCGCACCCATCCATTCCCCCTGCGAGGGAATGAAGAAGACAGTGAAGCGCTACCACTGTGCTCCCTTGCGGGAGCGAGAAGAGCGAAAAGAGCGAAAAGCATAAGAGCGAAAAGAGCGAAAAGAAAAAGAGCGAAAAGCACAAGAGCGAAAGAAAAGAGCGAAACCTACTGACCCAACTCCGAAATCCAACGCCGGACCGCCGGATGAAGATCGGAAGGGTCATTGTGGATGAGACAAGTCGTTCGCTTGGTCTCTTCCAGCTCGCGGATGGGGACAACGACAAGCTCGTTGTCGGCGAGTAACTGCTTGCGCATATAGGAATGCGGGAGCAGGGTTGCCGCTCGGCACGTATGAAGAAGACGGACGATAGCCTCGAAGGAGTCGATCTCCATCCGGACATCCGGCTGAAGATGGTATTTGGCGAATACTTCGTCGGTCAGCTTGCGGTACCAGGTGCCTTTGGAGAACAAAATCATGGGCAGCCCGTTTAAATCTTCTATTGAAAGAGGCTCCTCATGCGTTACGGTTACGCTGGTCGGGATAACAAGCAGCAGATGATCGTCAAACAGCGGCACGCAGTGAAGCTGGGAATCTTCAATCATGGAAGCAACGATGGCGATATCCGCCTTGTTGTCGCGGACAAGCGTGACAATCTCGTGGGTTTTGCCGGTTACGGCCTTGATATCGAATTCCGGATGACTGGCGTTTAACGTCTTTATGAAGTCGGGTAATGTGGTTTGAAGCGTCGTTAAGCTTGCCCCGATCGTGATGGAGGTTCGTCCCGCAGCGGTGTACTCGGCAACGGAATCCATGTAACGGCGGTGCAGCTTGCGAAGGTTCACGGCATACTCGTAAGTCAATTGACCGACGCGGGTCAGCTCAAGCCGCTTGCCGACGCGTTCGAACAGCTTGGCGCCTATTTCTTCTTCAAGCTTTGCTATTTTGCGGGACAAGGCCGGCTGGGACAAATTAAGCAGGGTAGCCGCTTTATTCATGCTGGAATGTTCCACGATGGCAGCAAACATATGAAATTCTTCGATCATTTTGGTCTCCCCGATCGCTTATGTGAATTGGTTATAATAAATTATAATAAATATGCAATTCCATTATAAGCTCAAAAGGAGTAGGATTAAAAGGGTGGCATACACGGAACGTTCACAATTTGAATAACGCCCACGAAGTGAAGCGTAAGCTTCGAAATTTAATCCAAGTACTTTGCGGGGACCCCATTGCAATAAAAGTCGAGAAATGAAACTTTCGCAAATGGTGTCGACTTTTGTTGACGGACTTAAAAGCCGGGGGTACAATGTAGAATGGTTTGTCAACAGCAAAAAATGTCATGGAGCGACCACAGTCTGGAAAGGAGAAGTATTAATGAAAGGAAATTCGTACTACTGGCGCAAGCTGCACTCTCTGCTTGGGGTGATTCCGCTGGGTGGATTTATCATCGTGCATGCCCTGGCCAATTTTCAGGCGTATGAGCGTGGGCCGGAAGGCTTCACCAGAGCGGTTCATTTTATTAACGGCCTGCCTATCGTAACGCTGCTCGAAATCTTCGGTATCTATCTGCCGATTTTGTTCCACGGTGTTTACGGTTTGTATATGGCTTATCAATCGAACCTCAACTCGGGACGTTTCAAATATGAGCGTAACTGGGCATTTACGTTGCAGCGTATCACAGGGGTAATCACGTTTATCTTTATTATCTGGCACGTGTTCGAGACTCGCGTGCAGGTAGCGCTTGGCAATGTAACGCATGAAGAGCTTGGCTCGACTATGCATAATATTGCAACCAGCCCTGCTTTGTTCATTCTGTACCTCATCGGTATTCTCGCTGCGGTATTCCACTTCAGCAACGGCCTCTGGGCGTTCCTGATCAGCTGGGGGATTACGGTATCTCCGAAAGCTCAACGTGCTTCGGCGAATATCTGCATGGTAATCTTTGTGCTTGTAGCTGCGCTGTTCATCCTGTCCCTCGTAGCGTTTATGGGCGACGAGTTCAAGGAAACGGCAAGTGCCGCATTGGCACTGACCAATATCGGTTAGTAGTATTTAGACAAGGAGCGAAACGTTATGGCTAAAAATAAAATTATCGTCGTTGGCGGCGGTCTTGCGGGCCTTATGGCAACCGTTAAAGCGGCGGAAGCGGGCGTGCATGTGGATCTGTTTTCCCTCGTGCCGGTGAAACGTTCCCATTCCGTTTGCGCGCAAGGCGGCATTAACGGCGCTGTAAATACAAAAGGTGAAGGCGACTCCCCTTGGGAGCATTTTGACGATACCGTATATGGCGGCGACTTCCTCGCGAATCAGCCTCCGGTAAAAGCAATGTGCGAAGCCGCACCTGGCATTATCCACTTGATGGACCGCATGGGCGTTATGTTCTCCCGTACGCCAGAGGGTCTGCTTGACTTCCGTCGTTTCGGCGGTACGCAATATCACCGTACGGCATTCGCTGGCGCTACAACCGGCCAACAGCTGCTGTACGCATTGGATGAGCAAGTTCGCCGCTGGGAAGCAGCCGGTCTCGTAACGAAATACGAGCATTGGGAATTCCTTGGCGCCGTACTGGACGACGAAGGCATCTGCCGCGGTGTTTCGGCACAAAGCCTGCGTACGATGGAAGTACATACTTTCGTCGGCGACGCCGTTATTCTCGCATCCGGCGGTCCTGGTATTATCTTCGGCAAAACAACGAACTCCGTTATCAATACGGGTACTGCGGCTTCTGCCGTGTACCAGCAAGGCGTACATTACGCAAACGGCGAATTTATCCAAATCCATCCAACGGCTATTCCCGGCGACGACAAGCTGCGCCTGATGTCCGAATCGGCACGCGGCGAAGGCGGCCGGATCTGGACGTACAAAGACGGTAAGCCTTGGTACTTCCTTGAAGAGAAATATCCGGCGTACGGCAACCTTGTTCCGCGCGATATCGCAACACGCGAAATCTTCAGCGTCTGCGTTGACGAGAAGCTTGGCATCAACGGCGAGAACATGGTTTACCTTGACCTGTCGCATAAAGATCCGAAGGAGCTTGACGTTAAGCTTGGCGGCATCATCGAGATTTACGAGAAGTTCATGGGCGACGACCCGCGTAAAATCCCAATGAAAATCTTCCCTGCGGTTCACTATTCGATGGGCGGCATGTGGGTTGACTACAACCAAATGACGAACATCCCTGGTCTGTTCGCGGCAGGCGAATGCGAATACCAATTCCACGGCGCGAACCGTCTCGGCGCAAACTCGCTCCTGTCCGCTATCTTTGGCGGCATGGTTGCCGGTCCTAAAGCCGTTGAATACATCAAAGGCCTTAAGAAATCGTCCGAAGACGTTTCCTCTTCGGTATTCGACCACGAGAAGAAACGCCATGAAGACAAGTACAACAAGATCCTCGGCATGAACGGTACCGAGAATGCTTACGTCATCCACAAAGAGCTTGGCGAGTGGATGACCAACAACATGACGGTTGTACGCTTCAATGACAAGCTGCAGCAAACGATCGATAAGATCAAAGAGCTGAAGCAACGTTACCAAAACATCAACATCAACGACTCGCTCAAATGGAACAACTCCAGCGTAGCGTTCACGCGTCAGCTGTGGAACATGCTTGAGCTGTCCGAAGCGATGACTCTGGGTGCTTTGCTCCGTAACGAAAGCCGCGGCGCGCATTACAAGCCGGACTTCCCGGACCGTAATGACGAGGACTTCCTCAAAACAACAAAAGCAACCTGGACGCCTGAAGGTCCGCAAATCTCGTATGAGGAAGTTGATACTTCCCTCATCAAACCGCGTAAACGCGACTATACAGCCAACAAAAAGAAAGGAGAATAACAATGGCTCAAACGACAGCAACGAAAACCGTAAAATTCGTTATTACCCGTCAAGACGGTCCGGACTCCGCACCTTATACCGAAGAGTTTGAGATTCCTTACCGCGCCAACATGAACGTCATCAGCGGCTTGATGGAAATTCAGCGTAATCCGAAAAAATCGGATGGTGCAAACACGGCTCCGGTATGCTGGGAATCCAACTGCCTTGAGGAAGTGTGCGGTGCCTGCTCGATGGTCATCAACGGCAAGCCTCGTCAGGCCTGCAGCGCGCTGATCGATAAGCTGGAGCAGCCGATTCGCCTTGAGCCGATGCGCACATTCCCTGTCGTGCGTGACCTTGTTATTAACCGCGAGCGCATGTTCAACGCGCTGAAACGGGTTAAAGCATGGATTCCGATCGACGGTACGTATGATCTGGGCCCTGGCCCTCGTCTGGCTGAAGAGAAGCGCCAATGGGCATACGAGCTGTCCAAGTGCATGACTTGCGGCGTTTGTATGGAAGCCTGCCCGAATGTTAACGATCGCAACAGCTTTATCGGCCCGCAAGCGATCTCCCAGGTCCGCCTCTTCAACGTTCACCCTACGGGTGAAATGAACAAGGCTGAACGTCTGGAGACGTTGATGGAAGACGGCGGTATCGAAGGCTGCGGCAACTCGCAAAACTGCGTGCGTTCGTGCCCGAAAGGCATTCCGCTTACGACTTCGATCGCTGCGATCAACCGCGATACGACGAAACAATTGTTCAAAAAATGGCTTGGCTAAGAAGGACGCCCTCCGCAGAAGCGGGGGGCTTTTTCTTGCTCTTATTTGATAATGATAACTATTATCAATAATAGTAATGGAGTTGGCGTTGAAAGTCAACTCAAGCAAAAAGCAGTGCCGGACGGGATATTGTTATCCTAGTCCGGCACTGCTTTTTTTGTTTGAGAGCTTACATCCAATGCTCGCCCCAGCTTTGAATCGATTCGATCACGGGCTGGAGCTCGCGACCCTTCGGCGTTAACTCATATTCGATTCGAACAGGCATTTCAGGATAGACAGTTCGTTTCACGATGCTTTGACTCTCTAGTTCCTTCATCCGATCCGTTAACATTTTGTCGCTCATCTCGGGGATCTGCTCTTTAATTTCCTTGAACCGTTTAGGTCCGCCAAGCATAACCCGGATGATAAGCCCTGTCCATTTCTTACCAAGAATGTCGGCCGCAGCTTCATACTTTGGGCACATAGTTGAATAATCCAACGCGATCACCCCTTTTTCTACCTATATTGTAGCATATGTTCTAAGGAAAAGTAAGTTCGTTAGCATAGCCAAATTTGGGTATTTGCTAATTTTTATTTATATACTTGACTAAAGTAAGTAACATACATTATGATAAGTGCATCAAAGAGAGCGGCCGCTCAACAAACGAGAAGAGATAAAGGGAGAGGTACTATTATGATGGATACAGGATTATTGATTATAAGGGTTATTATTGGTTTATTGATGATCGGACACGGCGCGCAGAAGCTGTTTGGCTGGTTCGGCGGATACGGTTTGAAAGGTACTGGCGGATGGCTGGAATCGATCGGAATGAAGCCTGGCGTATTGATGGCAGCCGGTGCAGGTTTGTTCGAGGTATTGGGCGGCGTACTGTTCGGAGCGGGGCTTTGGGTGGAAGTGGGAGCGGCATTGCTGATCCTTACCATGATTGTTGCGATTGCGAAGGTACATGGCGCTAATGGCCTTTGGGTTACTCAAAACGGTTACGAGTACAACCTGGTTCTGATTGCCGTCCTTCTTGGCGTAGCCTTCACGGGCGCCGGAGATTTCTCGATTGACGCATTGCTGAAATAAGGCAAATTAGAAAAAGCACCTCGGGGTTCTGCGCGGGCAGACTCCGGGGTGCTTTTGCTTTGTAAGGGATAACGGTTAAATCCGGATAATAATAAGCCCTGCGATCGTCAAAATAAAAGCGGCCCATTGGGCACGGTTCAGCTTTTCCTTGTAGACGAGTATGGAGCCAGCTGCGACAACAAGGCTGTTCGTCGCGAAGATTGGCGCAGCCAGATTGGATGGGCCGGTCGCTAATGCAACGGCATACAGCTGAAGCCCGCCGTATGAGAATACGCCGGCTAGAAGTCCCAGCTTGAGGCCTGTTCGGAACGCTGCTGAGCTGCTAGCTTTGCGAAGAGGAATCGCAAACCAGATTAGAGATAAGGCGTAACCGATAAACAAAATGGGGGCGCTGGATAGACCCAGCTCTTCGGTTACTTTTAATCCAGCATTGCGAAAGGTAAAGAACAAGATCGCAGCGGTTACGTACAGGTACCATCGCGATTGCACGGAAGAGGGAGCGGATTGTTTTTTATACGAAATCAAAACCACGGCGGCAAGCAGCAATGCAATGCCCGTTGCTTCCGCATAATGCAGCTTCTCGCCGTAATACAATGTACCAAGCGCAATAACAAGCACGATATTCATGTTCGTAAGCGGGGATGTCAAGGCAGCGGGGCCATAGTCCAGCGCCTTCATAAATAAAGCATTGCCAAGAGCAGAGCCTGCTCCGATAATGATTCCGGCCAGCCATATCCGGTAATCGCTTAATTGATGGATCGTTCCTTCTACGGCTGCATGCATGCCAAAGCCCGACGTTCCCGAGGCGTACAGCCCAAACAGCATGACCGAGACATTCCCCCGGCGCATTTGGCTTACCTTCATCCACCAGCCTGCCAGTCCAAACAGCAAGGCGCTGCCGACTGCGATTGCCAGCCACATCCGTTTGTCATCTCCTACCTGAATTTGTTACACAATTGAAATAGTTCTGTTACGGTACAAACATATTATTAGGCTATTATAATAAACAAGACCCCCTTTTAATATATCGATTTTGGACCTGTGAGCGCACAGGTCCACTTTTTTTGTCCGGAAACGGAAAATCACGAAACAAAAAAGGCTCTGCCAGGTAGGCAAAGCCGGAATTTTCATTTCTTACAAAGGAACGATGATTTGCTGGCGCTTGCGGTAGAAGACCCACTGCGAGAAGCCGATTTCCTTCAGGCGTTTGCGCACCAGCTCGAAATCCTCGCCTATGCGGCTTGGTTTGTGAGCGTCGGAGCCAAACGTAACATTGACGCCAAAATGAAGCGCTCTCTCGAGAATCGCATCGGAAGGGTACCAGCCGCCAACATCCTTCGTGCCGCCCGACGTGTTGATTTCGATGGCAACGTCGCAATTGGCGATAACACGGAGCGTATCATCGATAACGTCATTCGCCGGAATATCGGAGAAGGCAGGGTAATAGCCCTTCATCGCATCGATATGACCCAATATGTCAAACATGCCGCTGCGGGCGGATTGCTGGATCAGCTGGTAGTACGCCGTTTTTTCCGAAATCTTCTTCTCGTCGGACAAGCCTTTCCAACGGTTGCGGTTAAAGATGCTCACTCCGCTTACCTGATGGACCGAACCAATCAGGTAGTCAAACGGGATATTGCGGTAGGCATCCCGGTAAGTATCGGCATGCTGCGGGAAGAAATCCGACTCCATGCCAAGGAGTACTTCAATGCGGTCTTTATATTTCTCCTTGAGGCGCAGCACCTCGTCTACATAGCTCTGAAAATCGCTTCGGGCCATTGCGATGCCGGGAAAAGGCTGGTCCTGCTCGCTTCCGAAATACGGCGAATGGTCGGAAATGCCAATGACCTCAAGGCCAGCGTCAAGCGCGGCAATGATGTAATCTTCGATCATGCCGTCGGCGTGGCCGCAACGTTCGTGATGAGTGTGCAAATCGAATTTCATGATGAGTTCCTCCTGAAAACGAAATTGATTCGTAAGTTTGGTTTACTCGCTGCCAAGAAACGATTGCTCAGGCATGCCTTTTAAGTCGCTTAAAAACTGCTGCATGGCTGTATTTAAATATCTGCCGGATTTATAGACGACAGCTACCGGGTGCTCCGGCTCAAGCTCTGCCACTTTGATGATCTTCAGTGAGCCAAGCTTCAACTCATTGGCAATGGACAGTTTGGAAACGACGGCAATGCCAAGATTTATTTCAACCATTCGTTTTACTTCTTCGCTGCTCGACAGCTCCATAATAATATTCGGCTGGATATTGTTCTTCTTGAAGATTTGATCCAGGAAGCGGCGGCCCAGTGTGTCAGGCGCAAGCATGATAAAGGGGAAGTCCTTGATCATATCTATCGTAGTATGTACTACTTGGCTTAATGGATGAGCTGGAGAAGCAACGAGGACAAAGGAATCGTAATAAAGAATGGATGTGTCCATGTTCGGATTTTTTTCCGAGATGTAAGTAATGCCCATATCGACGGAACCGTTCTCTACGCTGGCTAGAACTTGAGAGGAAGGCATCGTGTGAATCGTCGTTTTGATCAGCGGATACTGGTCCTGAAAGTAAGATAACACCCGGGGCAATATTTGAATGGCCATGGATGAGGTTGTTCCAAGAACAATATGGCCTTGAGGTATCGCATTCAGATCGGACAGCTTCTGCTTTAATTCTTCAACAACCGCAAGTATTCTCTCCGCGTGCTCCAGAAAAACTTTTCCGTGGTCGGTCAGGGTAACGGGCTGATTGCGATCGATGAGAACTGTCTTGAACTCGTCCTCCAGCGTCTTGATTTGAGCAGAGACGGCCGGCTGTGTCAAATTCAGCAGCTCGCCGGCTTTGCGGAAGCTCATCGTCTTGGATATGGTGAGGAGCGTTTCAAGCTGGCTAATATTCAATTCAATTCCCCCTCGAACATGATCACTATATATTATAAAGCAAATGGATGATTACAGCAAAAAAGCGAGCAAGCTTCAAAAATTCTTAAGAAGATGTTTTCGAAGCATCATGGCCGCCAACGGTTAATGTTAATTTTTTGTAGGGCTATTCATTTTTAAAAGGAATAAATGGGGGACCGTCGAACTATTGCTGAAGTATGGCCAATACCTAAAACGGGGGGCGTTTGTTCTGGATCATAGAGCATTGCGTGGCTGGAAAATGTACGACTGGGCAAACTCCGCCTTTGCCACTACGATGATGGCAGCGGTGCTGCCGGTTTATTATTCCGATGTCGCAGGCGTTCATCTGGCGGGCAACCGGGCTGAGACCTATTGGGGCTATACCCAAAGCATTGCGATGCTGCTGGTTGCCGTGTTGTCGCCGATTCTTGGGGCCATTGCCGATTATACGGGCTCCAAGCTGAGATTTCTGTCCGTATTTATGCTGCTTGGCGTCTTGTCCTGCGTATTTATGGCGTTTGCCGGTGAGGGAGACTGGCTGCTGGCCTCAAGCTTGATGGTGCTGGGCTCCATAGGCTTCTCCGGAGGAAATACTTTCTATGACGCGATGCTGGCGGATGGAGTGCCGCAGGAGTCGAGGGACCGCGTCAGCTCGCAGGGCTATGCTTACGGTTATGCCGGAGGCGGCCTGCTGCTGCTTATTAACGTTATCATGATTGAAGGCTGGGAGAAGCTGGGTTTCCCAAGCAAAACGTTTGCTACCCAAATGGTCTTTATTACGGTAGGGATTTGGTGGCTGCTGTTCTCCGTTCCGATTCTTCGTTGGGTGAAGGAAACCAGGAGGCCAACTGACCATCTTGGCAAAGGTGATATCATTCGGGCGGGCTTTGTCCGGATTGGAAAGACCTTCTCGGTTATTAAGCGATATCCCGAGCTGCTGAAATATATGGCTTCCTTCTGGTTTTTCAACGATGGCATCAATACGGTTATCGTCATGGCAACGATTTACGGAGCGGGTATCGGCATTGAGACAAGCGATCTGATTATTGCGCTGCTGATTACGCAGTTTGTCGGATGGCCTTGCACGATCCTGTTCGGCAGGCTGGCCGGACGTTTCGGTTCGAAGCGCATGCTGTATTATTCCTTGATGATCTATGTCCTTATCGTTTGCCTTGGGTTCTTTATGACCAGCGCCATCCATTTCTATGCGCTTGCCATCATGGTTGGCCTTGTTCAGGGCGGAAGCCAGGCGGTGGCCCGTTCCATCTATGCCAATCTGGTGCCGCCTTCGCGGACCGGCGAGTTTTTTGGTTTTTTGGCGCTGTCGAGCAAGTTTTCCTCCTTTGCGGGTCCGTTTGTATTCTCCGTGGTAGGGACCATTACCGGTTCGAGCCGGGTCGCGATTTTGTCTCTGATTGCTTTTTTCATCATCGGAATCGTTTTATTGTGGAAGGTGAATTTGGAAAAAGGCGCAAGCGAAGCGGCAGAGGAAGAGATGGCATAAGCAGGCTTCCGCAGCTAATGCTATAATGGGATAGTGATCCAATATAGAAAGGTGCGATGATGAATGCCACGCATTTACAGTAATTTGACGGAGCTGATCGGCAACACACCATTGCTCGAGCTTACTCATTACAATAAGAGTCAGGATTCGCTTGCGAAAGTTATCGCCAAGCTGGAGTATTTCAATCCGGCCGGCAGCGTGAAGGACCGGATTGGCTTTGCGATGATTAAGGATGCGGAGCAACAAGGCAAGCTTGTGCCAGGCTCCGTTATTATTGAACCAACAAGCGGCAATACCGGAATTGCGCTTGCTTTTGCGGCGGCGGCTTTAGGCTACCGGATAATCATTATTTTGCCGGAGTCGTTCAGTATCGAACGCCGCAAGCTGCTGGAAGCGCTTGGAGCGGAGCTTGTGCTTACGCCGGCATCCGAGGGCATGTCGGGCGCAATTCGCAAAGCCGATGAGCTCGCCGCTCAAATCCCGGGTTCCTACATACCGATGCAATTCAGCAATCCCGCGAACCCCGAGATTCATAAGACAACAACCGCCGAGGAAATCTGGCGCGATACCGATGGCCAGGTGGATATCTTTGTGGCCGGCGTAGGTACGGGCGGCACAATCTCCGGCGTAGGCGAACGCTTGAAGGAGCTTAATCCAAGCGTAAAGATTATTGCCGTTGAGCCGTTTAGCTCCGCGGTGATATCGGGCGGCGAAAGAGGCCCTCACTTGATCCAAGGAATTGGCGCCGGCTTTGTGCCGGACAACTATAACGCATCCGTCGTGGACGAGATTATTACGGTCAAAAACGAAGACGCGTACCGCACTTCCCGCATGCTGGCTCGCAGCGAAGGCTTGCTGGTCGGTATCTCTTCCGGCGCGGCGGCATTCGCGGCTTCGCAATTGGCGAAGCGCCCCGAGAACAAGGGCAAAACGATCGTTGTTTTGCTCCCCGACACGGGCGAACGTTACCTGTCAGCGAATTTGTACGACGAAGCTTAATAGGGCGAGGAGCGCGAGCTCTTCGCATAGCACAATAAGACCCCGCGAGGGTCTTATTGTGTTATAAGGGGGCTGAAGTCGCCGTGGTAAGACCCTGTCAGGGTCTTATCGTCTACGCGAGCAAGGTGAAACTGTCGGAAACGGTCAGTTGGCGATGAAATAAGACCCTGTGAGGGTCTTATTGCGCTATAAGGGGGTTTAAGTGGCCGTGATAAGACCCTGTCAGGGTCTTATCGTCTACGCGAGCGGCGTGAAACTGTCGGAAACGGTCAGTTGGCGATGAGATAAGACCCCACGAGGGTCTTATTGCGTTGTAAGGGGGTTGAAGTAGTCGTGATAAGACCCTGCAAGGGTCTTATCGTGCTTATTGTATTGTGAAATCGGGCTCGTGCGCAGCACCTGAGCCCCTTTCGGCCCTCTCCCCAAAAGCCGCCGGGGATTGCGGGCGGCGGTGCTGGGAGCGCGGGCGGTCGGGGAGGGGCGCAGGGGTAAGGGGGAGATCTCCATTGAAGAGCACTAGCTTATGCTTCCGAAGTAGCTTTCTTGCAGAAAGCTTGTAGCGTCCGCCTTGTCTACACTTTGCAACCTTGGAATACTAATTCAGGCAAAGGTAGACAACAGCGGCTGAAAGGAGATCTCCCCCGTCCCCGGAGCACACCGACCCGACCGACCCGACCGCCCCCGCAGCAAAGCGGACAGCAGCAAAAAGCCGCCCCAACACCAGGGCGGCGCCACACACTCATAACCATTTTTTCTTCCTAAACACAACCAGCATTCCTACACCCAGCGCGAGCATGATGCCAAGCAGAATGATCGATCCGCCCCGCACGTGCATTCCCGGAATAAAATCGAAGTTCATCCCGTAAATCCCGGTAATAAAGGTCAGCGGCATGAAGATCGTGGTCATCGCGGTAAACACGCGCATGATTTCGTTCGCCCGGGCGGAGATGGTCGACTGATAAGCTTCTCGTAAGTTTCCCATGAGCTCTCGGTACGTATCGAAGGACTCGGCGATTTTTACGGCATTCTCGTAAATGTCGCTGAAGTACTTTTGCAGTTGGTCGTCGATCAGCTTCAAATCCCGCTTGTTCAGCGTGGCGATAAGATCCTTTTGCGGGCCAAGCACTTTCTTCAGCCACAAAATCTCGCCGCGAAGACCGATGATTTCGTTCAGATGCGTTTTTTTCGTATTCATTAATATATCTTCTTCCAGCATCTCGATCCGGTTGTCGATCCGGTCGCCTACGAGGAAGTAATTGTCGACCACGATGTCGACGAGATGGTATAAGAAATAGTCCGGCCGGTTAACTTCCTGCTCCCACAGAACGGGTTTCAGCGTGCGCAGCTCGTTCAGCTTTTGCTTCGTAATCGTAATAATATAATGACGGCCCAGAAAAATATTCAGCGCACGGAGGAAAATTTCCTCGTCATCGAACCGGATACTGTTAATAACGATAAAATATTGGTTTTCATAAATTTCGATTTTCGGACGCTGCTCTTCTTCGCTCAGGCAGTCTTCGACGGCCAGATCATGCATGCCGAACAGCGGCTGCAGGATCGCGAGGTCTTCCACGTCGGCGTCAATCCAATAGAAGCCTTCCGCTGCCGGAACCAGCGTTTCATTAATGTCTTCGATCAGGGTAAATAACCCGTTGTTTACATGACGAATTTTCATCCGAGCTTCTCCTCTCTTGTGACGAGCTGCCGGATGAACGAGCAAAAGAACGGACTTAAAACGCAAACGCCCGCTTGAGCAACGATAGATCCGGCAGCTGCCGTATTCGGTTGTTGTCAGGCTTAGGTCGATCGCCTTCCATGTCTGTTTGCACTCCTTTACCCTTTATTCTTCATGAAAAATCGGCTTTTAATCCTTGTCTAGTATACTCCCCCATACACTTTACATTCAAGCGGAAAAATAGGCCGACCGCCTTCAAAAAAAGCCTTCTACAGCATATGTCAATAACGTCCTTGACGCGAATGGCAGAATCCATTAAAGTTAAGAATAGAATTGGATTTCGACAAACGAATAGAACCACTTTCTTATCAAGAGCAGGCGGAGGGACTAGCCCGATGAAGCCCGGCAACCGGCGTAAGCACGGTGCTAATTCTTGCGGAAACATTAGTTTCTGAGAGATGAGGGAGGCGAGAGCTCTTTTTTTTGATGAGCGCACGACCTTTTCTCACGGCAGAAAGGGTCTTTTTGCGTTGAGAAGGCCGATATCGAAGCAAAGGAGTGAATCGCAATGCCGATTAAAGTACCTGATTCTTTACCAGCCAAAGAGATTTTGAACAATGAGAACATTTTCGTTATGGATGAAAGCACCGCTTTCCATCAAGACATCCGTCCGTTACGGATTGCCATATTAAACTTGATGCCGACCAAGGAAACGACGGAAACGCAGCTTCTTCGCCTGATTGGCAATACGCCGCTGCAGGTGGAGATTGTATTGCTGCATCCGAAGACCCATACGTCCAAGAACACGTCGCACGAGCATCTGGAATCGTTCTACAAAACCTTCGATGACATTAAGGACCAGTATTATGACGGTCTTGTTATCACTGGCGCTCCGGTCGAGCATTTGAACTTCGAAGACGTGAATTACTGGGAAGAGCTGAAGGACATTATGGATTGGAGCAGACGCCAGGTGACCTCGACCTTCCATATCTGTTGGGCCTCGCAGGCCGGCTTGTACCATCATTACGGCGTACCGAAATACGAGCTGGACAAAAAGATTTTCGGCGTGTTCCCGCATACAACCGAGAAGCAGAACGTCAATCTGCTCCGCGGCTTTGACGAAATGTTCTTTGTACCGCAGTCCCGGCATACCGAAGTTCGCCGCGAGGATATCGAGAATATCGGGGATCTGGAAATTTTGTCCGAGTCCGAAGAATCCGGCGTATATATTGTAGCTTCCAAGGACGGCAGGCAAATTTTCGTCAGCGGGCACTCGGAATACGATCCGCTTTCGCTGAAATACGAATATGACCGCGATAAAGCAAAAGGGCTGGAGATTGATCTTCCGAAGAACTATTTCCCGGGAGATAATCCGGAAAAGCTTCCTTATTCGACATGGCGCTCCCATGCGAACTTGCTGTTCTCGAACTGGTTGAACTATTATGTATACCAACAAACGCCTTATGATTTGGGCGCGGGTATCTAAATAATAAATTAGACATGACGAAGACGAAGGAGACGGACGAACTTTATGAAAATTGAAAGTCATCTTGCGCATATCGGTTCCGAGAAGGAGCCTGTAACGGGTGCGGTAAGCTTCCCGATTTATCAAGCAACGGCGTTCCGCCATCCTAAGCTTGGCCAAAGCACGGGGTTTGATTACGCCCGCACCAAAAGCCCGACGCGTACCGTTCTGGAAGAAGCGGCGGCTCAGCTCGAATCCGGCGACGCAGGGTTTGCCTGTAGCTCCGGTATGGCCGCTCTGACAACGATCTTCTCTTTATTCAGCCAAGGCGACCATTTGATCGTATCGCTTGACTTGTACGGCGGCACATACCGTTTGCTCGAGAAAATCATGTCCAGGTACGGCGTTACGGCTTCGTACGTAGATACCAATGATCTTGACGGCGTGTCCGAGCTGCTTCAGCCGAATACGAAGGCGGTTCTGATCGAGACGCCAACGAATCCGCTGATGATGATTACGGATCTGGAGCGGGTATCCGCTTGGGCGAAGTCCAAAGGTCTCCTTACTATTGTAGATAATACGCTGCTTACTCCGTTCTTCCAGCGTCCTATAGAGCTTGGCGCTGACATCGTTGTCCACAGCGCAACCAAATACTTGGGCGGTCACAATGACGTTCTTGCCGGTCTGATCGTAACGAAAGGCAAGGAGCTCTCCGAGCAAATGGCTTTCCTGCATAACTCGCTTGGCGCCGTTCTCGGACCGCAGGACTCCTGGCTTCTGATGCGCGGCATGAAGACGCTGGCGCTTCGCATGGAACGCCATCAGCTTAACGCAACGGCTATTGCGAATTATTTGCTGGAGCACGAGGCGATCGAAGATGTCTATTATCCTGCGCTGCCTCATCATCCCGGTCATGATGTGCAGAGCAAGCAATCCTCGGGCAACACCGGCATTTTCTCCTTCCGTCTGAAGGATGCCCGTTACGTCGAGCCAATTCTTCGTCATATCAAGCTGATCGCTTTTGCGGAAAGCCTTGGCGGCGTGGAATCGCTTATGACTTACCCGGCCGTTCAGACTCACGCGGATATTCCGCTTGAAATCCGCCAGAAGATCGGCGTCGACGACCGTCTCCTCCGCTTCTCGGTAGGAATCGAGCATGCCGATGATTTGATTGCCGATCTGGAGCAGGCTCTGGCTGAGGCAAAACGCGAAATTGAGGGGGCTTAAAGCGCCATGAGCGACAGACATAATCCCGAAAAAATCGCCGGACGCCACTTTGCGACAAAGCTGCTTCATTTCGGCGCTGAAATCGATGAACAAACCGGCGCATCCAGTGCACCGATTTTCCAGGCGTCAACCTTCCATCAGGCGGATATTCAAAATCCGCCGCATCATGATTACAGCCGTTCGGGCAACCCGACGCGCGAGGCGCTCGAAAACTATATCGCCTTGCTGGAAGGCGGCACCCGCGGTTTCGCTTTCGCTTCCGGCATGGCTGCGATCTCGACGGCGTTTATGCTGCTGTCCGCAGGCGATCATGTGATCGTAACGGAGGACGTGTACGGCGGTACATACCGTTTGCTTACGGCTGTGCTGACCCGTTTCAATATTGAGACCTCGTTTGTGGACATGACGGATTTCGAGCAAGTAAAAGACGCGATTAAACCAAACACGAAAGCCGTGTTTATGGAGACGCCGTCCAACCCGACGCTCAAGATTACGGATATCGCGCGGGTAACGGGCTGGGCAAAAGAAAACGGCCTTCTAACGATGCTCGACAATACGTTTATGACTCCTTACCACCAGCGTCCGTTCGAGCTTGGCGTAGACATCGTGCTTCATAGCGCTACGAAGTTCCTGAGCGGCCACAGCGACGTGCTGGCTGGACTGGCCGTAACGAACGACGAAGCGCTCGGACGCCGGCTGTATCAGCTTCAGAACGGTCTCGGCGCGGTTCTGAGCGCTCACGAGAGCTGGCTTCTGATGCGGGGCATGAAGACGCTGCAGGCCCGCATGGAGCATAGCGAGCGCAGCGCCCGCAGACTCGCCGAATGGTTGAATGAGCATCCGGAAGTTACGAGAGTGTACTATCCTGGCCTTGAGGATCATCCGGGCCGCGAGATTCACGAGAAGCAGTCTAAGGGCTACGGAGCTGTCGTGTCCTTCGATGTAGGAAGCGGCGAACGCGCTGCCTCGCTTCTGAGCCGCGTTCAGCTGCCGCTGGTTGCGGTCAGCCTCGGCGCGGTGGAAAGTATTTTATCTTACCCGGCCAAAATGTCGCATGCGGCAATGCCTAGGGAAGTCCGCTATGAGCGGGGAATTACGGATGGTCTCGTTCGTTACTCGGTAGGACTCGAAGATATCGAGGATCTGATTGCGGATTTGGACGCTGCCCTGCGCGGGTAATTTTGTTCAAAATAAGCGAAAAATGCGGCTGTCGCTTGCGACAGACCGTATTTTTTCGTTTTTCCGTAACATACGAAAGATGACGGACAAGAACGAGATATGATAGGATTAGTTGATAGCTATTAAGAACGGAAAGATAAGGAGGTCTTGCGATGTCTACGTTGGACCAGATTTTGGATAAAGCGCTGCAGGGCGAACGGATTACGTTTGACGAATGCGTAACGCTGCTTGAATCCGATGAAATCGAAAAAATGGGCGAGGTTGCGAATCAGCTGATGCTGAGACGCCATCCTGAACCGATTACGACATTTGTCGTAGGCCGGAACGTCAACTATACAAATATTTGCGATGTGTATTGCCGGTTCTGCGCATTCTACCGCGCCCCGGGTTCGAACGAGGGTTATGTCCTCTCGAACGAAACGATACTTAATAAAATTCAGGAAACCATTGATGTGGGCGGCACGGAGATTCTGATGCAGGGCGGTACAAACCCGAATCTGCCGTTCTCCTACTACACGGATCTGCTCCGCGAGATCAAGCGGCATTTTCCGGATATTACGATGCACTCCTTCTCGCCAGCCGAGATTCAGAAGATGAAGGAAGTATCGGAAGGACTGTCGCTTGACGAGGTGATCCGCCAGCTTCACGAAGCCGGGCTTGATTCGCTGCCTGGCGGCGGCGCCGAGATTCTCGATGACCGCACCCGCCGCAAAATCAGCCGTTTGAAGGGCTCCTGGACCGATTGGATGGACGTCATGAAATCCGCTCACCGTCATGGCATGAACACCACGGCAACGATGGTATACGGCTTTGGCGAGACGGCGGAAGAGCGTGCGCTCCACCTGCTCCGCATTCGCGACGCGCAGGATGAATGCATCGCTAACGGTTACGATTCGAAAGGCTTCCTCGCGTTTATCTGCTGGCCGTTCCAGCCGGATAATACCAACATGAGGAAGGTGGAGAAATCGAAGCCGGAGGAATATCTGAAGATGGTTGCGGTTAGCCGCATCATGCTCGACAATATCGATAACTTCCAGTCTTCCTGGGTGACGATGGGGCCGGAAATCGGCAAGCAGTCGCTCTCGTACGGCTGTAACGACTTCGGCAGCACGATGATCGAGGAAAACGTCGTATCCGCTGCGGGCACTACGCATAAAGTTAACATTGAACTTATTCTTCAGCTTATCCGCGAGTCCGGCAAAATCCCGGCACAACGCGATACGAAATACAACACGCTTAAGATGTACGATGACAACGAGCACGCTTCGAAAGACTTTGTCATGCAGAACTAATAGAAGTATAAGCATCCGGGCCCGGTTTACGGGGCTTGGATGCTTTTTTTATTTCCGGCATGAAAGGAGGCCGAAGCCACATATTCTTTTCCATGAACAAGACAAGTGGAGAAGGATGTGTAGAGGGATGGACCAGCAGAAACTAATAGCCGCAATCAAGCAGATGGAGAATAGCCTTCACCGGGAAGGTATCCATATAAGGGAAGAGATAACGGCCCCCATATTGGATGCCGTCTTTGACGAAAACACCATTCTGAGGAAAAAAATCGCATGCGGGTTAACCTTCGATTTCTACTACCGGACCAAAATCGCGCGCGACTTTCTGCTGGCCGAACCGGATTGTCCCGACCATGTATGGGAGCCGCAGACGACCAAGCTGCTGAAGATTTTCTCCAGGCAGGCTAAGGAAGTGCTGATTGGCGGAGCTTATTTTGGCGATCAGGCGCTGATTGTCGCGAAGGAGCTGCTGCCGCAAGGCGGGACCGTGCATTGCTTTGAGCCCAACAAGGACCAGTTCTACATGCTGCAGCATAATGCGGAGCTGAACGGTCTGGATAATGTACGCGCGTGGCAGCTTGGCTTATGGAAAGACGAACAGGCCAGAATGAAGCTGGTCGGGGATGATTCCTTCGCCCATGCGGAGCTGGTGACGGGGCAGGACGCCAGCGGGAATGCCGATGCTTTCCATACCATTTCCATTGATACGTACGTGAAGGAGCAGGACATTGTGAGCCTGGATCTAATTCTTCTAGATATCGAAGGGCTGGAGCATACCGTCCTTCAGGGCGCTGAGAGTCAATTGAATTTGCCTCCGAACCATGCCCCCAATATTATCTTCGAGGTTCACCGCAATTACGTTGACTGGAGCAATGGGCTGGATAAGAGTGACATCGTCCAATACCTGCAATCCTTCGGCTACCATATCTATGCCTTGCGCGATTACAACACCAATATAGATATGGCCGGCAAGCCGGTGGAAATTATTCCTCCGGACAGGGTCTATCTTGAAGGCCCTCCGCATGGCTTCAATATGATCGCTGTCAAAAATCTTTCTGTCCTGGATGATCCGCAGATTAAGCTTTGCTGCGACGTCAGTCCCAAGCTGCTGACCCACAAAAAAACTTATCTCCATCAGCCAACGGAGTAGCTCCATAATTTATGCTACGTTGGATTCGCTCCAGTATAATGTTCCAATTTAATCCATTTGCGCGCAAAATCGACAATTACGCTGGAGGGAATTCAACGTAAACTCGAAATGAGCCTGTTAAAGGCCTTCTTCGTTGGACTAACTCCAATGTAGCCGCGATGCAAGGCTTCAGTGTATCCCGTCCTATGTCGAGTCACTTGTATCGAACAGAGCGAAGTATATTGAATAATGCTGCCCGAGGAAACCGGGCAGCACACCAAGCCTCACCCACCAGGAGTGGCGGGGTGAGGCCTGGCTTTGGTTTGTGAAGAGTTGGCTGGCGTGAGCGGAGCGAAAGTAACGTACTGGAGAAGCGCAGCGTGCGCCTTTGTTCCCCGGATTTCAACCGCAGAGCGGCTTGAATCGAAGAAATCCGGGAACAACAGCGATCGGAAGGACGTTACTTTCGCGCAGCGACCACCACCGCCACCACCGCCATCACTTGTCAACAACATCCGCCAAAAACAAACCAGCACGCACCAACGGCACTCCCCATCATCTCCCACTACTCCATTCGTATATACCCAACCCCCCAGCCATATACTTATAAGGGGAATGAAAGGGGTGAGCTCATGGAGCTGTTTACCGTAACGCTGCCTTCGAACATGGAGCAATCCGCTGCCCAATTAGCGGCGTTGATGGCGGAATACACTACCAATGATCTACATATCGCACACATCGAAGAAGACGCTATACAGTACACGCTGCTTTCCGACAAGGAAATCAGCTGCCAAGCAATCCTGCCGTATTTTCAGCTGGCTAACCATAGCCAATCGGTGCTTCAAGCGGCATCCAAAGCGCTTGCCGAATTCATCGTAACCGATATGGAACCGCTCATACTGGCAGCCATCATTCGGAGAAAATACAGGAACAACCACGCCATCGATGCGCCTGTCATCGAAAAATATTGCCACGAGCTGCTTCACGGAACCGAATGGGATGGTCTGGGAACGAGATTTCTGGATGCGGACCGGCAGCGACGCAAAACGAAGGTAGCCGAGGAGATCGACCGTTACCTGCAGGAAAATTCTGTTTTGCATTTGGATGGCTTAACGTCTTTCCGGTTGTTGCCCTACCGGACGGAATTAGCCGAAATCGTAGACTACGCTTTGGACGAATACGTACTGGATAAACAGTACCAGGAGTTTATTTCGCTGCTGAAATATTTTGTGGGTTTGCAGGAATCCAAGGTGCCGATTGTCCATCTCGTGCATAAAGGCAGCCATGATTTTGTCCTTTTCAACGAGAAATTTCAGCCTTTTGAACCGAAGCCCCACTCGGACAAGTTAGTGGCCGAGATGCTGGAGACCGAGATGAATATCGAAGATATGGTGATCAGTTCGCTCATTGCCGTCTCGCCTAAGCATATTATGATCCACACGAGACAGGATGATATGCAGGTCATCCGGACGATCGAGACGATTTTTGACAACCGGGTATCGATTTGCACCCAATGTCCGGCGTGCAGCCCATGCTTTGAAGGAAACGGAACCATCCAGCCTGACAGCCGCATCTATTGACCAATGGGGGACAAAGCGGTTATAATTTTCTCATAACTATGCAAAAAGCAATGACAAAGCCATGTATTTGCCCCGCAATGTCGGTTCAGAGAGAGGAAACTCGGCTGCAATTTCCTTCGTGACATAAGCAAATATACCCCTTTGTAGCTGTGCCGTTGAACGTGGGTTATGACGAATAGGCCCCTATTAAGCCGCACCGGATGTCTCCGTTATCAGATCAATACAAGGATTGCTCATGGTCTGAATTCAGATGCAAGAGAGCAGTCGAAGTAGGGTGGAACCACGGGTAATCAAGCACTCGTCCCTTTGCGGGATGCGTGCTTTTTTTGCGTTCATCCCGCCTGCTATCTCAACTTTCTCAGGAGGGAAATCCATGTCTATCAAAGTTACTTTTCCAGACGGCGCGGTTCGCGAGTATGCGGCTGGAACAACAATCGAAGAAGTAGCAGGCTCGATCAGTCCGGGTCTGCGCAAAAATGCAATTGCAGGTAAAATCAACGGCAAAGTCGTTGACGTATACTCGCCAATCGAATCCGATGCGGCAATCGAGATCGTTACCGTTGATTCGGCGGACGGCCTTGAAGTGTACCGTCACAGTACGGCCCATTTGATGGCCCAAGCCATCAAACGCCTGTATGGCAACGCCAAAGTGAAGCTTGGCATCGGTCCCGTGATCGAGGACGGCTTCTATTACGATATCGATATGGACCAGTCTCTGACTCCGGAGGATCTGACCAAGATCGAGAAAGAAATGCAGCGCATCGTTAACGAGAACCTCGATATTCGCCGCCGCGTTGTCAGCCGCGAAGAGGCGCTTGCGATTTTTACCGAGCTTGACGATAACCTGAAGCTTGAATTGATTCGCGACCTGCCGGAGGATTCGGTTATTACGATGTATGACCAAGGCGAATTCTTTGACCTTTGCCGCGGACCGCATCTGCCATCCACTGGCCGTATCAAAGCGTTTAAGCTGCTTAGCGTGGCTGGTGCATACTGGCGCGGCGACTCCAAGAACAAAATGCTGCAGCGTATTTACGGAACAGCTTTCGCGAAGAAAGCTGAATTGGACGAGCATCTGCATTTCCTGGAGGAAGCGAAGAAGCGCGACCACCGCAAGCTGGGCAAAGAGCTGAAAATGTTCACCTTCTCCCGCGAGGTTGGTCAAGGCCTGCCGCTGTGGCTGCCGAACGGTGCGAAGGTTCGCCGTACGCTGGAACGTTATATCGTTGATCTCGAGGAGCGCCTTGGCTACGAGCATGTGTATACGCCGGTTCTCGCCAACGTGGAGCTTTATAAAATTTCCGGTCACTGGGAGCATTACAGCGAGGACATGTTCCCGCTTATGGCACTCGATAACGAAGAGCTTGTTCTTCGTCCGATGAACTGCCCGCATCACATGATGGTCTATAAGAGCGATATGAGAAGCTACCGCGATCTGCCGGTTCGTATTGCCGAGATGGGCACTATGCACCGCTATGAGATGTCCGGCGCTTTGACAGGTTTGCACCGCGTACGCGCGATGACGCTGAATGACGCGCATATCTTCTGCCGTCCGGATCAGATCAAGGAGGAATTCGCTCGCGTTGTTAACCTGATCCGTAAAGTCTACGAGGACTTCGGCATCAAGGAATACCGTTTCCGCTTGTCGTACCGTGATCCGCAGGATACGGAGAAGTACTTCCAGAACGACGAGATGTGGGAAATGTCGCAGCGCATGCTGCGCGAGGTAGTCGAAGAGCTTGGCCTGCCATTCTTCGAAGCGGAAGGCGAAGCGGCTTTCTACGGTCCTAAGCTTGACGTTCAGATCAAAACGGCGCTTGGCAAGGAAGAGACTTTGTCGACTGCTCAGCTCGATTTCCTGCTGCCTGACCGCTTCGAGCTTGAATACATCGGCGAGGACGGCAAAAAGCATCGTCCGGTCGTTATCCACCGCGGTATCATCAGTACAATGGAACGGATGACTGCCTTCCTGCTCGAGAACTTTGCGGGCGCGCTGCCGCTGTGGCTGTCGCCGGTTCAAGCGAAGGTTATTCCGGTATCCACGGCGTACGAAGCTTACGCGCGCGAAGTGGAAGAGAAGCTGCAGCTGGCTGGTATCCGCGTTGAGAGCGATCTGCGCAACGAGAAGCTTGGCTATAAGATCCGCGAAGCTCAGCTGGAGAAGCTGCCTTACATGCTTGTCGTAGGCGAGAACGAAGCGCAATCGGGCTCCGTATCGGTCCGTAAGCGCGGCGAAGGCGATATCGGCGCTAAGCCTGTAGCAGAGCTGGTTGAGCTGCTGCAAAACGAAATCGCAACAAAAACAATCTAAGTCTCATGCATAAAGCTTGGACCGTTTGGGAAATATTCTTCTGAGGAGGAAGCTGCCCAAATGGTCACAAGCTTTTTTACTTGCACAAAAACAATTTCAAGCCTGGCTATAGCCGCCGTGCTGACAGGAGGAGTTGCTGCTCCAAGCCTTGCAGCAGCACCCGCAGCCAAGCAAGAAATTCATGAAGGAACAAAGAAGAACAAGAACGGCAATGCAGCAGTCGAAGCCATTGCGGAACAGGCCTTGTCAACGGTTCAGGTCGTAGCTACCGGTTATACGGCTGGTTATGAGTCAACCGGCAAGCGTCCGGGTCATCCGCAATACGGAATCACTTATTCCGGAGTAAAAGTCAGAAGGGGGCAAGTATCGACCGTCGCGGCGGATACAAAGCTGTTCCCGATTGGTACGCTGCTCTATATCCCGGGCTATGGCTACGGCGTAGTGGCGGATACAGGTTCGGCCATCAAAGGCCACAGGCTCGACTTATACTTTGAGACGATAAAAGATGTATACAAGCAGTGGGGGAAAAGAACGGTTGATGTCCAGGTGCTCCGCAAAGGCAACGGCAAGCTGTCCCAGTCCTGGCTGAACCAGATTAACCGCGCCGTGGAAGCGGGAAAACCAATCCCGCAAACCTATTTGGAGTCGTGATCCCTCTGCTTTCGTACCTGCATAATACGCCTTCACACAGCCATACTAAGGTTGTACGGGGAGGTGAATGACTACCATGGCTAAGAACAAAAACAACAAAGCTCAAAACAACCAGTACAATGCAGAATTCGCTGAAGAATTCAACCAAAACCAGAACGCTACAGCTGGTAAAGCAGCTAACCAAGCAACTCAAAAAGCACAGAAGTAACTACTTAAATCAATCAACAAGAGGAACCGTCTCTGGTTCCTCTTTTCTTCAATTTCCAAGATTGCCGCAAGTGTAACGAAAGGTTGTTGATTTGAAAATATTGTTTATGTCAATTTTTCTAATGTTACATAAATTGAGTTTTCAAGAGCGAATCTTTGTTGTATGATTAGGTATGTAATAAATAATCACGCAATGAAGACAGGTGAGTTGACATGACCGATCCAATTATCCATACGAATCATTCTTCGACCCATCATCGCAAAGCAGCTGAAGTGCTGCCCTTTATCGATGCGTATGTAACGAAGAAGGAGCAGGAAATCGCGGAAATCGAGCAAATGGTTGAACGTTATGAGAAGCGGCGTCTGAAGGAAGAACGGGCTTACCAGTCGATGTCCACGTTGCGCCGGTTATTGCATGGCCGGAAGCCGGATCATCATTTGGCCGTTGAATACATCCATTTCGTGAAAAAACCGATGGAGCAGGTTCGCGCGCTTCGGCTAGAGATTGAGCATGCAAGGTCTATTCAGGTATCGTCGCCTACAGATATCGTAGCAGTCTCCGGAGACCTGGTTAATGAACTATATCGATAATCCTTATACTTATAAATAAACGGCGTTCCCCTTCGGAGGAACGCCGTTATTTTTATGGTTTTCTCGTGATATGGTCTACATCGATAAAATCATTCTCCTGGCTGTATGCAGGGACGCCGTGGATCCCGACATCAAGGCCCACAAGCTCTTCGTCCTTGGATACGCGAACGGGCATCGCTTTGCGGATCAGCCATAATACAGCCCATGTCAGGCCAAATCCCCAAATCGCGATCACGACAAGTCCAAGGGCTTGCGCGCCAAGCAGATGCCAGCCGCCGCCGTACAAAAGGCCGTAGTAGCCGTTGCCGACGCCTTTGGTCAGCTCGGGAATCGCGCATAATCCAACGGCCAGGGTGCCGATGCTGCCGCTTATGCCATGCACGGCGAAAGCTCCGACCGGATCATCGATTTGTTTGCGTTCCATGTATTCCGTAACCAGAACCATGGCAATCCCGCAAATAGAGCCGATCCAGATGGCAGCGCCGTCGGATACAAAGGCGCAGCCCGCCGTAATTCCGACAAGGCCGGCGAGAGAGCCGTTAATCACCATTGGCGGATCCGCTTTGCGGTAACGGAACATCGTAAACAAAATACAGATTGCGCCGCCCGATGCCGCGGACAGCATGGTTGTTATGGCAATGTGGCCGATTGCCGCGTTGGTTGCGCTAAGCGTACTGCCTGCATTAAAGCCGAACCAGCCGAACCAGAGAATAAAAGCGCCAACCGATGCGAGCGGCAGATTAGATGGAGATACGATATTTACTTTGCCGTCAGGCGAAAACTTGCCGATCCGCGGGCCGATAAACAAGGTTGCGGCAAGCGCAGCGAATCCGCCCAGAGCATGGATTGCCGCCGATCCGGCAAAATCGATCATGCCCAGCTTGCCTAACCAGCCGTTCACCGCCCATACCCAATGTCCGGACAAGGGGTAGATCAGCCCGGTCATGGCGATGGTAAGCAAAATATAAGCCCGGAAATGGATTCGTTCCGCAACGGCTCCGGATACGATGGAAATAACGGCGATAACAAAGGCGCATTGGAACAGCCAGTAGGTTTCGTGGGAAATATTCAGATTGATGTGAGACAAGTCTCCGTTAAGCATGAAACCGGAAGAGCCGAACAAGCCGCCGACGTCTTTGCCATACATGATGGCAAAACCGAAGAAGTAAAAGACAAGTGCACCAAATACAATGTCGACAAATACCTTCATAATAATGCTAACCGCATTCTTCTGCCGGACAAATCCGGCCTCAAGCAGGGCAAATCCGCCTTCCATCAGCAAAATCATTGCTGCTGTCAAGACAACCCATATGGTATCCAGCCCTCTCGACAGTTCTGCTACATCCATTGATTCAACTCCCGTTGTTCATAGTCTAATTTGATGTAAGGTTTCTCTGTCTCTATGAATCCGCTAACCATTATAAATAGCCGAAGTAAGTAATGTCAACGTATTAGCGTGATGTTTTATGACGCAGTCTAACTTTTTTTTACAGATTTATAGAATTCGGACTCGAAAAGTTGGCAAATGACCTGACAAACCTTTTTGAACTCCGTCTCGAGACCGATGCCAAGTTCAATCGGCCGTCCCTTTATATCCCTTCTTTCATTAGCTATACTAAGTAGCAATAAGACATTTTGAAGTACAGGCAGGGAGTTGACTAAATTGAATGGAAGCTTTCTAAACCGGCTGTTTTCTGGTCTTGTCATCATTTCCGTTGGCGTATTCTTCTTATTGAAACAACTGGGCATGATTGATTACGACATTAGTATTGGCGAGATTATCTCCAATTATTGGCCGGTCGTGCTGCTCTGGATCGGATTGCACGGACTGCTTGCGGGCCGTCAGGGTCACGGCTCGGGCTGGTGGGCAGGGATAATGATCATACTCGGCTTTCTGTTCCTGGGTCATAATCTGGAATGGTTCGCCTGGTCGTTCAGCGATATCATTTCCTATGCATGGCCGATCATCATCATCCTGGTGGGCATTAGCTTCTTGCGCCGTCCGCGGCACCGTCACCAGGAACCTCCGCAATACGAAGATGAGTGGAAATCGTACAATGCTTATACGGATTATAAAGGCGAAGTGCCGTCGGCTCCTCCGCTTCATCCGGATCCTACGAAACCGGGCAGCGCGGACGGAAGCCAGGATTCCGCCGGCGAAGAAGATTCCTCTGCTTTTAATGGAAGGAAGGAACACGGCGAGCCGGCCGGGGATTTCCGCGAAGAACCGCTGCATCGCATGAGGCATCATGACATGAGACAGCAATTTCGCCGTCAGCTTCATGAACAAAAGCGTCATATCCGGGAGCATAAGCAGCAAGTAAGGGAGCATATCCGCGAGCATCGTCACCGGGCGAAGCATGGCTCTTTTGAATACTGGAACCACGATCCGCATGCGCAATCTAGATCGGGATTTATCGGGGATATTCACATCGGCCAGGATTATTGGGAGCTGAAGCCGCTTAATATTTCGCATTTTATCGGCGATACCATTGTAGATTTAACGAAAGCTCAGATACCGCTTGGCGAGACGAAGATTTGCATCTCTTCCTTTATAGGCGATGTCAAAGTCTATGTGCCGAATGATTACGAGGTGGGCGTTCAGGTCGTGTCGAGTGCTTTTGTGGGAGACGTAAAGATTCTGGGCCAGAAGGAAGGCGGAATGTTCAAGAGCATCCATATTCATTCCCCTTACTATGAGGAGACGGATAAAAAAATCAAACTCGTCGTAAGCACGTTCGTCGGCGATGTTCGTGTGACGAAGGTGGGATAGACGGTTATGATCGTACGATTGTTCCGCGGCGGCAAATGGCAGCTGCTCACGATGTTTGTGGCTTCTTCCGTAACCGCGCTGCTGCTTGGAATCGCCGTGTGGGTTGGATTGGCAGACGGAGACAATGTGCAGACGGAAGTGCGCTATGGCGCAGTGTCCGTCTTTCTGCTTGTCAGCGCAGGCTTCGGGTACTGGACGGGCCAGCATATTCAGAGGCGGATCGATACGCTTCAGCTTGCGCTTAAGCAAGCGGTCAACGGGAATTTCCAGGTTCGGATTACGGAATCCGGCGATTTTTCCTTTTCGGAGCTGTACCGTGAATTTAACGATCTTGCCGAGCTGATGGAGGAGAGAATGAAACGTCTCCAGATGACCGGCGAAGAACAGGTGATGTCGCAAGCGGCTTCCAATGAAGCTGCCGTTCAGGAGGAACGCAAACGGCTTGCCCGGGATTTGCACGATACGGTCAGCCAGCAGCTGTTCGCCATGCATATGTGCGCTTCCTCGCTGCCGAAGCTTCAGGAAATCGACAGGGAGCGGGCTGCTTCCGTTCTGGAGCAGCTTATTCAGATGTCAACGCTCGCGCAGAAGCAGATGCGCATCTTTATCGCGCAGCTTAGGCCGATGGAGCTTGAAGGGCGTACGCTGCTGGAGGCGCTTGATAAATGGTTTCCGGATTATTGCCGGCAGAACGGTCTGCAGGGCGTATTCGACTGGCGGTTGACAGAACCGCTTACGGAAGCCAAGGAGCATCAGTTGTTCCTGATCGTTCAAGAGGCAATGGCGAATGTCGTAAAACATTCCGGTGCGCAGAGCTGCTCGCTAAGTCTGACGGAGAATGAGCGGCAGGTTGTGCTTAGTCTGCAGGACGACGGAGCGGGCTTCCGGGCCGATCAGGTAAGACGCGGATCGTACGGATTGTCTACGATGCAGGAACGGGCCCAGCAGCTGGGCGGTCTTGCCGAAATTATAAGCAAGCCGGGCAGCGGCACCAGAGTGAAGGTTACGATACCGAAAATGTGGCGGAGGAATGAAAACGATGAGCGGGACTAATACGTTAAAAGTTATGATTGTGGACGACCATGACATGGTGAGAACGGGCTTGCGCACGTATTTAATGCTGGAACCCAAATTTGAAGTCGTAGCTGAAGCGGGCAGCGGGCAGGCAGCGATTTCGCTGCTGGAGGCGGGTCTGCCTTCCGGCATACCGGATGTTGTCCTGATGGATTTGATGATGCCGGGCATGGACGGAATCGAGACGACCAGGCAGCTGATTGCCAAGTATCCGAATCTGAAGATTATCATGCTTACAAGCTTCCTGGAAGACGACAAGGTATACGGGGCCATTGAAGCGGGAGCGGTAAGCTATGTCCTGAAGACCGTATCGGCGGAAGAGTTGATCTATGCGCTTCACGGGGCAGTCAAAGGCATGCCGGTTATGACGGCGGATGTGTCGCAAGCTCTTACAAGGGGGCTTCGCCAGCGTACGGCCCAATCAGGGGATGAGGAGCTGACGGAGCGGGAGAAGGAAGTGCTTTTGCTAATCGCGGAAGGACGCTCCAACAAAGAGATTGGCGAAGAGCTTCATATCAGCGTAAAAACCGTCAAAACCCATGTCAGCAATCTGCTGATGAAATGCGAGCTGGAGGACCGGACGCAGCTGGCGGTGCTCGCCCATCGCAAAGGCTGGGTAAAAAACACATAAACGGTCAAACGGTGGGACATATTATCCTTTAGTGGTTATATATGCATGAGAGTTATTCACACTCTACACGCCAAAGGAGAGATGAACGGTCATGATTCCATTATCCTCATCGCTGGAAGCCCGTCAGCAAGCATTTACCGATTCCAGAGACTGGCTGGAGCAGCATCAATTCTCGCTCGGGGGCAACTGGGACTACACGAACGGTTCCTTTGACCGGGCGCTTGACGAAGAGAATAAAGTCTGGCTTCGTTTGCCGTTTCAAGTGACGAATGGCAGCGTAGTGGATATAAACGCGGATACGAATGCCGTTATTACGTTTGCGCAGCCCTATGTGCTAAGGCATGAGTATCAAGAGGGCAATGATCCGGAGGCAAGCGCCCGCGTAGTAGGAGCGTTATTCGACCAGTTCCAGGCGCCTTCCGATCCGGATGCCCATGTCGACCAGAAGTGGATAGGCAAGGCGAAGGAAGTTCTGAAAGAGGTCGAAAGACTGTTCCCCCAATAAAATATCGCACGCCAAACTCCCTATTGAGAAATGGGGAGTTTGGTAGAGTCATACGAAAAGTGCATAGAAATAACGTCGTCAGGCGTTTTTTTTATGTTCGTTTTAATTCATTTTAAGTTTGTTTTAAGGTAGAATGTGCATGATAGGAATACAGGAATTAAGCGCCGATGAATGAAAGATTCGGCTGCTTTAACGGAATAGATCAAGGAGGAGAACGGAAATGGACGATCAGAACAAAAAATACGACGATTTCTTTCAAAATCGTGCTAATGGTGATGATGACAACAATCCGCGCGAAGAAGACAACACGGCATCAACGGCTGAAGGATCGGAAGCTCCGGGTAAAACTTCCTACTATTATTCATACGGGCCTTTCAAATCTTCGGCGCAAGACGATAACGGAGCGAACGTTCCGTCCCGGTCTAATCCTCAGGATTATTACACGGCGGCATCCGGCGACAGCGAGCCTGAGCTGGAACAGCCAAAGGTTGAAGTAACGCCTCCGGTGCCGATGAGACCTTTTACTTATAATCAGCAATCCGGCAAAAGCGGTTGGCAGAACCGCGAACCGCGCAAGAAAAGCCCGATTAAAGGAATGTTTGTTTCTTTCCTCGCCGGCGTTGTGGTGGTTGGCGGCTTGATGGGCGGATTGATGTACGCTTCGGATACGAATAACTGGTTTACCAGCAACTCGGTATTTTCCTCCAAGCAGGACAGCACGGCTAACGCGGGCTCTGGTTCAACGGCATCCGGTTCGCCTAGCGGCAACGGAGGCGCTTCCGTAGCGGCGGCAAGACCGGACAACATTGCTTCTCTATTCGAGAAAGCGAGCCCTGCTGTTGTAAAGATCGAGACGTACGTGAAGCCGCAAACACGCAGCAGCAGCGGCGGCGGCAGTATTTTGGACGATCCGTTCTTCCGTCAGTTCTTCGGCGAGGATGCACCGGACGCGAATCAGCAGCAGGATAATAACAAGAAAGACGACAGCAATCTGCAGGCTTCGGGAATCGGTACAGGCTTCTTCTTTGAATCCGACGGTTACATTCTGACGAACCAGCACGTTGTTGCGGATTCCGATAAAATCGAAGTGACGGTGCAAGGCTACGACAAGCCGTTTACGGCAGAGCTTCTGGGCTCCAGCTTTGATCTCGACCTTGCCGTACTGAAGGTTACGGGCGAAAAAGCGTTCCCTACACTGCCGCTTGGCAGCTCGGACAAAATCAACATCGGCGACTGGGTCGTTGCGATCGGCAACCCGTACGGATTTGACCATACCGTAACCGTAGGCGTGCTTAGCGCGAAGGAACGTCCAATCGATATTCAGGATACGGACGGTACACGGGAGTACAAACACTTGCTCCAAACCGATGCTTCCATTAACCCGGGCAACTCCGGCGGTCCGCTCCTGAATGTGAATGGCGAGGTTGTTGGGATTAACACCGCAGTCAGCTCGCAGGCGCAAGGCATTGGCTTTGCGATTCCGACAAGCACCATCAAGGAAGTACTGGATACGCTCAAAAACAATAAGGAAGTACCGAAAGAGCCGGTTCCGTTCATCGGCGCAGAGCTTGGCGACGTAACGGATGCGATTGCGAAGCAGCTTGGCATGGATAAAGCGCAAGGCTCGATTGTCAGCAACGTATACTACAACTCTCCGGCCTACATCGCCGATCTGAAGCAATTCGACGTCATCGTAGGCATTGACGGCAAAACGTTTAATGGCACGCAGGCGCTGATTGACGAGATCAAGAAACATAAAGTCGGTGATAAAGCCGTACTGAACATTATCCGCAGAGGCGAAAAAATGGATCTGCAGGTCGAAATTGGCGACAAAAACAAATTTAACGCCGAGTAAGCGATAAAGTAAGCGCAGAGGAAAGTCTCTGCGCTTCTTTTCTAGAAAAGATAAGCTATACAAGGGGAGAGTAGAAAATGAGACAACACATCATGGTCGTAGACGACGACGAGAAAATCACTTCGTTGCTTAGAAGAAGCCTTGCGTTTGAAGGTTATGAAGTATCAACGGCCGGTAACGGAATGGAAGGCTTGAAGCTTCTTTTAACAGCTGATCCGGACATGCTGATATTGGATGTCATGATGCCGCAGGTAGATGGCTGGGAAGTATGCCGCCGCGTGCGGGAAGGCGGAAGCACCGTGCCTATTCTTATGCTGACCGCGAAAGACGATATTTCGGACCGGGTAAAAGGGCTTGATGCGGGCGCGGACGATTATTTGATCAAACCTTTTGCGTTGGAGGAGCTTCTGGCCAGGGTCCGTGCTTTGCTGCGCCGCAAATCGGACAAGATTGACGAATCCAGCAGCAACAAGATCGTATTTGACGATCTGGCCTTGGATCTGGATTCCCGCGAAGCCATCCGTTCCGGCAGAAGAATCGAGCTGACCGCGAAGGAATACGATTTATTGCTCTTATTCATGCAGAATCCGCGTCGCGTATTGACGCGAGATGCCATTATGGAGAAGATCTGGGGCTATGATTTCAGCGGCGAGTCCAATGTACTTGAAGTGTACATAGCGATGCTGCGCCAGAAGCTGGAGGAAGGCGGGGCCAAGCGGATTATCCAGACCGTACGCGGAACCGGCTATGTACTGCGGGGAGAGGGTTGATTTCACATGACGATCAGGCTTCGTCTGACCTTATGGTTTTCCGGTATTCTTGCGGCAGCGCTAATCGTGTTATGCGTAGCGATTTATTTTTTCGTAAACATGAATACGTACGCTGATACAAAGACGCAGCTTCGAGATCAGGCCGATTCCTATGATATCGTGAAATACGAGAACGGATTAAATCAGATTGACCTGAACATTAAGAGGAATTCCCCTTTTTACGAGAAAGATTTTTACGTGCAATTAGTCAACTATAAAGAAGGCGTCATAAAAACCTCTGGTGAGCTTCAAATAAATGGAATTAAGTTCCCAATCCCAGAAGCCAAGACCAATCCGGATTATGGCTATAAAAAAGCGGTTCTGAACACAAATGCAGGTGAAGTTGCTTTTCTAATCTATCAAAAACCAATTTCCAACAATACGGACGGAACGTTAATTGGCCTGCTTCAGGTTGGTACTGTTGTAGCCAGCGAAGAGAACTATCTGGCCGGACTTCGGGTTATTCTTATATTGTCCTCTTTGATATGCCTTATAATTGCCTTTACTGTTGGTCTTTTTATGGCGCGCAAAGCTCTTCAGCCAATCGAACGGGTCGTCCACGCTACCGAAAAAATTCAGAGCGGTTCCGATTTGAGCGTGCGGATTCCGATTGAGGGTCCGAAGGATGAGATTGGCCATTTGGTCTATACTCTGAATATTATGCTATCCCGCATCGAAATGGCGTATAACGGACTGGACGAATCGTATAAAGCGCAGCGACGGTTTGTTTCGGACGCGTCGCATGAGCTTCGTACTCCGCTGACGACGATTCGCGGCAATATTGAACTGCTGCAGCGGATGTGGTCCAAGACGCTTGAGCCGGATGAAGCGGGAGATATCGTACTGGCGCTCGATTCCCAGCGCTATGAGCTGTCTAACGAAGCCATGCAGGATATTGCGGCGGAGGCGCGGCGGATGTCCACTCTCGTTAACGACCTTCTAGCTCTGGCAAGAGCGGATGCGGGGTACGAGATGGAAAAAACAACGCAGCCTATGCTGCCGATCGTGGAAGAAGTAGGACGGAGAGCGGGCCTCTTGCCTCGCAATGCGGAGTGGCGGATTGGCGATTTGACCGCGCTGGACGGATACCAGGTACACGGGAATGCGGATTATTTGCAGCAGCTGCTGTTTATCTTCATAGAGAATGCGTTCAAATATACGCCAAGCGGCTGGATCGAGATGTCGGCGACACGCCGGGAGAACCAGCTTGGCATTATTATTAAGGATACGGGAATCGGCATGAATCCGAAGGAGGTTCCTCATATTTTCGACCGGTTCTACCGGGCGGACGAATCGCGCGGCAAGACCGTTGGCACGGGGCTTGGTCTGTCCATTGCCAAATGGATTATCGATGAGCACCGCGGCTCGATTGAGGTGACGACGATGGAGGAAGAAGGGTCCACGTTTGTCATTTGGCTGCCAATAGACTTTTCCCCCCAGCCTGCTTCGATTATAATAGAAGGAACCGATCGAATCGAAGACTAACCTTCGTTATTCAGAAAGCAGGTGCAATAAGTGGAAATTGTTAAAATATCGCCGCGAGGCTATTGCTATGGCGTTGTGGATGCCATGGTGCTCGCGCTGCAAACCGCCAAAAACCTGGACCTTCCGCGTCCGATTTATATTCTTGGCATGATTGTTCATAATGCGCATGTAACGGAAGCTTTCGAGCAAGAGGGCGTCATTACGCTTGACGGCGAGAACCGTCTGGAGATTCTGGAGCAGGTGGAGAGCGGAACCGTTATCTTTACGGCTCACGGCGTATCTCCCGAAGTCCGCAACCGTGCGCGCGAGAAAGGCCTGACCATCGTGGACGCCACTTGTCCGGATGTTACCAAGACGCATGACTTGATCCGGGAGAAAGTCGCCGAGGATTATCATATTATTTATATTGGCAAAAAAGGCCATCCGGAGCCGGAAGGCGCTATTGGCGTGGCACCGGACCGCGTTCACTTGATTGAACGCGTTGAGGATATTGCCAAGCTTAACGTGCCTGAGGGCCGCATTATCATTACGAATCAGACGACAATGTCGCAATGGGACATCCGTCATATTATGAGCAAGCTTCTGGAGACGTATCCGAATGCGGAGATTCATAACGAGATCTGCTTGGCTACGCAAGTACGCCAAGAGGCTGTAGCGGAGCAAGCCGGACAGGCGCAGCTGTGCATTGTTGTTGGCGATCCGCGCAGCAACAACTCCAACCGCCTTGCCCAGGTATCCCAGGAGATCGCGGGCGTACCGGCTTATCGCGTATCCGACGTATCGGAGATCGAGCAGGAATGGTTAAAAGGTGTTGACCGCGTTGCCGTAACTTCGGGCGCTTCGACTCCGACTCCGATTACAAAAGAAGTTATCGCGTATTTGGAGCAATACGACCATAACGACCCCTCCACGTGGGAGATCAAGCGTACGGTCAACAAGAACAAGCTCCTTCCGACCATTCGTACCAAATCGGCTTCCGGCGCAGCCGAAGCTTAATAGAAGATCAAGTAAATGCGGTGCTCCCTTGCACCGCATTTTTTGTTTTATGCAAGTGCTCGACGATGGGGTATATCGTCAAGAATGCGAAAGCCGTGAAAAGGCGGCTATTTCCATGGTTTAGTCGTATCTTAACGATGCGCACATCGTTAAGATGACTGGTCTGCGCTAAATGGTGATTGTTAACGATGCCGCGCATCGTTAAGCAGCGTGAAAGTCGTGAAAAGGCGGCCGTTTGCCTGGTTTAGCTGTGCCTTAACGTTGCGGCATCGTTAGGAGGCTAGTCTGTCCTAATTGGTGGAGCTTAACGATGCCGCGCATCGTTAAGAGTGGCATGAGATTAAGCTGGGCAGAGCCCAGCTATCCTGACATCGTAGCTAATGATTTGATCATTTTTTCGGTGACAGGAATTTTGGATGGACACCGATAAGGTGTGAAGGTCCGGTTCTCCCGGACTTTAGGGTTGGGTGTGTTATTGTTTTCCTCAAGCAGACTGCGGCTGAGGAAGTGAATATACTGGAGAAACGGAGATTATGCTTTCGAAGCAGCTTTCCTTTGGAAAGCTTGTAGCACGCCTTGCTATTCGGATTTCAACGGATAAGACTAGTTCAGGGAAATCCGAATAGCACAGCGATTGTAAGAATATTCACTTACGTAGCTGCTTAGCAGCTGGTTTAAGAAAAATAATAATTGACGAACCCAAAGTCCATCGTGTATATTTGCTTTAACAAGTAAAAGCATAAAAGCCACAAAGCATAAAAGCCACAAAGCATAAAAGCGTATAAGCGTTGAAGTGAAAAAGGAGAGATGGACATGATCGTAATTACTAGCCCACATATTGCCGAAGAGCGTATTCAAGAAATTGTGAATCATATCGAAAGAGCAGGCGTGCAAGCCCATGTATCCAGAGGGACGGACCGTACGGTTATCGGGATTATCGGCAAGGCGGAGCCAACGCTTGCGGAGCATCTCCGTCAAATGAAAGGCGTAGAGAACGTGATCAAAATTTCGAAGTCCTACAAGCTGGCGAGCCGGGATTTCCATCCGGATGATACCGTCATCGATATTAAAGGCGTTAAGATCGGCGGCGAGAACCTTGTTATTATGGGCGGCCCTTGCGCGGTTGAATCCCCGGAGCAGATCGATGAGATCGCACGCCTTGTCAAAGCAGCCGGCGGACAGGTGCTTCGCGGCGGCGCGTTTAAGCCCCGCACGGGTCCATACAGCTTCCAGGGCGTTGGCGTCGAAGGTTTGATCATGATGGCGGAAGCGGGCAAGAAGCATGGCCTGCTCACGATTACGGAAGTCATGACTCCGGAGTATGTTGATGTATGCGCCGAATATGCCGATATCCTTCAGGTCGGTACACGCAACATGCAGAACTTCGATCTGCTCCGCAAGCTCGGTACCATTCAGACTCCTGTATTGCTGAAGCGCGGCTTCAGCGCAACGTACGACGAGTTCCTGAACGCGGCGGAATACATCCTCGCGGGCGGAAATCCGAATGTTATGTTGTGCGAGCGCGGAATCCGAACGTTCGAAACTTACACGAGAAATACGCTGGACTTGTCCGCGATTCCGGTTCTGCAAGGGCTTAGCCATCTACCAGTCATTTCGGACCCGAGCCACGGTACGGGCCGCCGCGAATTGGTAGAGCCGATGTCCAAAGCATCCGTTGCGGCAGGGGCGAACGGTCTGATTGTCGAAATGCACACGGATCCGGATAATTCGATGACAGGTGACGGCGTACAATCCTTATTCCCTGACCAATTCGCTAATTTATTAAAGGATTTAGAAAAGCTGGCGCCAATCGTCGGAAAGCAATTCAACACTCCAAAAGAACCCGCAGCCGCTTTTGCGGAATGGAAAATTTAATCCAGTTTTAAAATGTGAAAAGCCGGGAAGCCTTGATACACAAGGCCTCCCGGCTTTTCTGATCGAATGTAAAGGCTTAATTGTGAACAAATGTTTAAACTTGTAAGTATACCTTACATATGAATAAAAAATACCTGACATAAGTATTGACGATGCCAAAACGTAGTCTTATAATTACCTCATAGTTTAACGAGAAACTTGAACAATAACTGTTCACCACTATGCAAATGTTCGGAAATGGAGGAAATATCTGATGTCAGTTCAAAAAGTTTTGGAACAAATTCAAGAAAACAACATCCAGTTTGTAGATTTCCGCTTCGTGGATCTTGCTGGTCGCGCGCACCACATTACTCTTCCTTCGACAGAAGTTGACGCTGATACTTTCGTAAACGGTGTAGCTTTTGACGGTTCCTCGATCCCAGGTTTCCGCGGTATTGAAGAATCTGACATGGTAATGATGCCAGATACTGATGCAGTATTCGTTGATCCTTTCACAGATCATCCTACACTGAACATTATGTGTAACATCCATACACCGGACGGCGAGCGTTATGAGCGTGACCCACGCAGCATCGCTCAAAAAGCGGAAGAATACCTGCAAACAACCGGTATCGGTACGACTGCATTCTTCGCGCCTGAGTCCGAATTCTTCATCTTCGACGAAGTTCGCTACGAAAGCACAATGAATTCTTCTTCCTTCTACGTGGATTCCGAAGAAGCAGGCTGGAACACGAACCGTAAAGAAGAAGGCGGCAACCTTGGCTTTAAAGTTCCTGTAAAAGGCGGCTACGTGCCAGTTGCTCCGGTTGACCAACAACAAGACATCCGCAGCGAAATGGTTCGCCTGATGCAAGAAGTTGGCCTTCGCGTTGAGCGTCATCACCACGAAGTTGCAACTGCCGGCCAAGCAGAAATCAACTTCCGTTTCAGCACTTTGACTAAGACAGCTGACAACCTCATGCTGTACAAATATATCGTTCACAACACAGCTCGCCAATACGGCAAAGTGGCTACTTTCATGCCAAAACCGCTGTTCGGCGACAACGGTTCCGGTATGCACGTTCACTCCTCGATCTTCGACGGCGACACTCCGCTGTTCTATGAGAAAGGCGCTTACGGCAACCTGAGCCAACTCGCTATGCACTACATTGGCGGTATTCTGCACCACGCACCAGCTCTGATCGCTTTGACGAACCCTTCGACAAACTCGTTCAAACGTCTGGTTCCTGGTTACGAAGCTCCGGTTAACCTCGTATTCTCGAAAGGTAACCGTTCCGCTGCAGTACGTATTCCAATCGCTTCGGTAACGCCAAAAGGCTGCCGTATCGAGTTCCGTACTCCGGACTCCACAGCTAACCCTTACTTGGCATTCGCGGCTATGCTGCTTGCTGGTCTTGACGGCGTAAAACGTAAACTGGACCCTGTTGCTCTGGGCTATGGTCCATTCGACAAAAACATTTACGAACTGCCAGAAGAAGAGAAAAAAGAAATCCGCAGCGTACCTGGTACACTCGACGAAGCGCTTGACGCTCTCGAAGCGGATTCCGAATTCTTGACTGAAGGCGGCGTATTCACGGAAGAATTCATCGCTAACTATGTTGCCGTTAAACGCAGCGAAGCAAAAGCGGTATCGATTCGTATTCATCCACACGAGTACAGCCTGTACTTCGGCTGCTAATTCGAAACGCACTTATTCAAGCGGACTCCCTTGGCGGGAGTCCGCTTTTTATTTGTCGAATTGTGCGACTGCAATGGGTTCGTACATAGGTCTTTCGCCTAACCGGGTACGGTATAGCGTAATGCCGGCGATGTCGAAGGCTGTCTGATGCTGCAGAAAGGGGCTTGAGAGCTTCTCAAGCTTTTCGGCTGTGCATGGTTCATCGGCGGAATATTTCCGCGCTAAGGTCACGTGAGGCCGGTAAGGACGGGTCTCCGGCGTATAGCCAATACCCGAATGAAGCGACTGGCCAAGCGATTGATGAAGCCTGGTTAGCTCAGCGGGCAATTGCTTTAAGCCAAGCCATAAGACGGAGGGGCGTTCCTCGCGTCCGAAGCTGCCAAGTTTCGACAGTTCTAACGAGAAGGATGCTGTTCGGGAAACGGCTTCCTGCATGGCAGTCTGTATGGCGGGAATGGAGGAAACGGGCATGTCCCCGATGAAGTGGAGCGTTATGTGCAGGTCCCGGGGATCCACCCATTTCTGGAAAGAGAGCTGATCCTGCCAATCGGGCAAATGACTAACGATTTGTCCGCTAATGTTTGCTGGAATGGATAATGCGGTGAAAATCCGAATATTATCTGCCATGTGAATAATCTCCGTTCGACTTTTTGTCACTAACATTATGTAAATGTACTTGAAGAGAGCCGGTAAAATTGCTATCATAATCAATATCATGTGAGATGCTTAACAAAAACAAAAGGTGGGTAACGGAAATGAAACGAGCCTATAATTTCAATGCAGGACCGGCCGCTTTACCGCTCGAGGTGCTGCAGCAGGCGCAAGAGCAATTTGTCGAATATCAGGGCGCGGGGATGTCCATCATGGAAATGTCCCACCGTAGCGCACTTTATGAGCAAGTGAACAACGAATCACAAGCCCTCATGCGCGAATTGTTCGGTATTCCGGATAACTATCATGTCCTTTTCCTGCAAGGCGGCGCAAGCCAGCAATTTGCCATGATTCCTATGAACCTGCTTTCCGCGGGCCGTCCAGCCGCTTACGTTAAAACGGGCGCTTGGGCTGACAAAGCCATTAAGGAAGCGAAGCTGATCGGCGAGACGGTTATTGCTGCTTCGTCAGAAAACGACAATTTCATGCGTATGCCAAGCATTAACGAAATCGTTGTGCCGGAGAATGCAGCTTACCTTCATCTGACATCTAATGAGACAATCGGAGGCGTACAGTTCCAGGAGTTCCCGACGAACCTTGGCCATGTACCGCTTATAGCCGATATGTCCAGCGATATTTTAAGCCGTCCTATTGATATTAGCAAATTTGGCCTCATCTATGCCGGCGCGCAAAAAAATCTTGGTCCATCCGGTGTTACGGTTGTTATCGTACGCGATGACCTGGTCCAAGAAAGCCCGAAAAACATTCCGGCAATCTTCCGCTACGACACGCATGCGAAGAACAAATCGCTTTACAATACGCCGCCATCCTTCTCGGTATATATGGTTAACCTGGTTCTGAAATGGATCAAGGGTAACGGCGGGGTTGCCGCGATGGAGCAGCTCAACCGCGATAAAACAAAGCTGATCTATGACGCGATCGACCAAAGCAACGGCTATTACGTGGGATGCGCTCATCCGGACAGCCGTTCGCTTATGAACATCACTTTCCGTATGCAAAGCGAAGAGCTGGAGAAGCAATTCGTGAAGGAATCGGAGCAAAACGGTTTTGTTGGCCTGAAGGGCCACCGCGATGTTGGCGGTCTGCGCGCTTCGACGTACAACGCCGTACCGCACGAGAGCTGCAAAGCGCTTGCTGAATTTATGGCTGACTTCCAGCGCCGCAACGGTTAAGAAAGTTGACAAAGACCGCCATTTCCGTAATCGGAAAGGCGGTCTTCATTGTTAGAAGTGTTTATGCCAGTGACGAATCGGCCATATTAGGGGCGTGAAGCTTGTAGCCGACATTGCGGACCGTCATAATGTACTCCGGCGTTCTTGCGTTTTGCTCGATTTTATCTCGAAGATGGCTGATATGAACGTCAACAATTCGCGTATCGCCGAGGAAGTGGTAGTCCCATACCCCGTGAAGCAGCTGCTGACGGCTTAATACTTTGCCTCTATGCTTGCATAAGAAGAGAAGAAGCTCGAATTCCTTCGGTGTCAATTCAATGGTCCGGCCATCAATCAGCACTTCGCGCTGTTCGGCGCGTACCGTCAACCGGCCAATATCGAATGTTGTTGATTCAGCTTGACCCGGAAGGGACTGAATTCGGCGGAAAATGGCCTGAATACGCGAGATCAGCTCTTGCGGGCTAAACGGCTTCGTCATATAATCGTCGGCCCCGTTATCAAGCCCGGCGATTTTGTCCGTGACGTCCTGCAAGGCGGTTAGCATAACGATTGGTACCGCATTGCTCTGCTTGCGCAGCTCACGGCATACTTGGATGCCATCCATCTTCGGAAGCATCAAGTCGAGTACGATCAGGTCAGGACGGAATGGCTTTAACATCTCGAATACGGCCTCGCCATCGCTTACACACCGGACATCGTAACCGGCGAGTTTCAAATTAAATTCGATAAGCATGGAGATGGACGGCTCGTCATCAACGACCAATATTTTCTTTTTCATCGTATCTATTCTCCTTTTGCCTCCTACATGATGTTTTCATTATGAGGGGAGACATTTATGCGGAGATTAAGAGTACGTTAACCTAATGTAAAAATTGCCTCTTTGGCACTGGTGCGAGAACGCACTGTTTCGTGTATAATGACATAGAATGTGAGGTTGGTACAGTTATGGCTTTTCATATTGTTTTGGTTGAACCTGAAATTCCTGCAAATACGGGTAATATTGCCCGGACTTGCGCCGCAACAGGCGCGCATCTTCATCTTGTACGCCCCCTTGGATTCCAGACCGATGACCGCACTCTCAAACGCGCCGGACTGGATTATTGGCATGCGGTTCATGTGGAATACCATGATTCCTTCAAGGAGCTGCAGGATGCGAATCCAAACGGAAGATTCTTTTATGCAAGCACGAGAGCTACCAAAGTGTATACGGAGTTTGACTTTCAGGACGGGGATTTCTTCGTGTTCGGGAAGGAAACAAAAGGACTGCCGCAAGAGCTGATTGATGCGAATCTGGATACTTGCATGCGGATGCCGATGACGGGAGATGTCCGGTCGCTGAATCTTTCCAATTCGGCGGCGATTATTGTGTACGAGGCGTTGCGCCAAAATAAGTTCCCGGGAATGGACTGAATTTACATAATATTAAGGACTATCCTAACATAGGAAGGAATTCGTTAGGGACCATCGAAAGTCTACTGTGCTATGTTTACACAACGTTAGCTTGCAAATCCAGTCATAAAAAGAGGTGAAAAGATGAAACCAGCAGGTGTGGTTAGAAAGGTGGACCAACTCGGACGAATCGTTCTTCCTAAATCACTTCGTAAAAGGTATCAAATGAATGAGGGGGACCCTGTAGAGATTTTAGTGCAAGGCGACCATATTATTTTGGAGCGCTACCGCCCAAGATGCGTGTTCTGCGGATCAATGGAAGATGTGAAGGAATTCAAGGACCGTTATTTATGCGAACCGTGCATGATTGAAATGGGACAACTTCAAAACCGTTAATCGGATAATCATCCAAGCAATACTACAAACATACGAAGATAAAAAAAAGAAGCTCCTCACGCAAACGAGGGAAGCTTCTTTTTTTGAATTCCAAGCCATTTATTACAATGTCTTAGAATTCTCCGGAATGAAAACGCGCCTCGCAGCCAAAGGCGGCAAAGCCGTTTCACCGAGCCTTTATTAAAGGCCTTTGGTCTTGTCGTCGTTGTACGAAGACGTCAAGATGGCAGTCAGGAACAAAATAAAGACTGTCATAACAATAACGAAAGTAATAGACATTTTGTGCACCTCCGATATGCTAGCTTCATTATAACCAAGTATTAGGGAAAAGAAAACGTTTAAGTTTGCATGGATTCTTTTTATTATGCGACAATAATGACAGTACAAATCATGGTTTTTCATTGCGGGAGGAGAAGGAAAATATGGAATTTCGCTTTGCATCAAGAATGACGCAGGTTAAGTCTTCCGTCGTAAGGGATATTCTGAAGCTTACGCAAGGCAATGACATCGTATCCTTTGCGGGCGGCCTGCCGGCGGAAGAGCTTTTTCCTGTACAGGCTGTCAGGGAAGCCGCGGACCGCGCGATTTCGGCGGGTACAAGCGCATTGCAGTACGGGCTTACTGAAGGTTACTTGCCCCTGCGCGAGCAGCTATGCGTCCGAATGGCTCAGAAGGGGATGAACGTGCAGCCGGAGGAAATGATTATTACGACAGGCTCCCAACAGGCGATCAGCCTGCTTGTTCAAGTTCTCACCGAGCCGGGGGACACGGTGCTTGTTGAGCGGCCTACCTATTTAGCTTGCCTGCAAGTGTTTGAACTGCATGGTCTAAAGGTGGTTGCCGCGGAAAGCGATGAGCATGGCATGATTCCGGAGGATGTGGAACGACTGGTCCGCGAGCATAAGCCCAAGTTTATTTATGCCGTTCCGACCTTTGGCAATCCGACAGGCAATGTGTGGAGTCTGGAAAGAAGGCAGGAAATTCTGCAGATCTGCGCCGGCCATCAAGTGCCTATTATTGAGGACGATCCGTACGGCGAGCTGAAATACGATGAAAATGCGGCTTACCCAACGCTGTTTGCGCTTGACCAGCAGCAGTTTGGAAGCGGCGTTGTTATATATACAAGCACCTTCTCGAAAATCGTAGCTCCCGCGCTCCGCACAGGCTGGGCGATCGGCGATACCCGGGTGATCAAGATGCTTGCAAAAGCGAAGCAAGCGGCCGACCTGCAGTCCAGCACGATGGATCAGCAGATCTTGAGCCAGCTGCTTGCGCATTTCCCGCTCGACGAACATATCCGCATCATTTCGGAATCCTACGGGGACCGGATGCGGGAAATGCAAAGCCTGATCAAAGCGCAAAAAATCGAAGGACTTCATTGGATCGAGCCGAAGGGCGGCATGTTCCTATGGGTTGAACTTCCCGAGGGTCTGGATGCGGAAGCGCTGCTGCGGGTAGCGGTATCGAAGGGCGTAGCTTTTGTTCCGGGCATCGCTTTTTATGCTTACGATCCAAAACGCAACACAGCCCGGCTTAATTTCACCCATAATAAAGGAGAAAAAACGGTGCTTGGCGTTGCGCGCCTGGCGGAAGCGATCCGCGAGTTTACCGCTCGTAGCTAAAGGGAGTCTCCTTTGCGCGTTTGGACGTTTTGCCCTCGGAAGCTGCTTTGGGAGCTTTCGTTCTTGGCGCTTTGGCGGGTTTGGGCTCCGGTGCCGGCGGAAGGGTAAAGGTCTCTTTCCATTCGGCGATCACCTCGGCATACTCCGCCAAAGCCAAGGCTCCGGCTGGCGTTAGCCGGTATTGGCCGCGCCCCACCTTCTCGAACCAACTATAATAATTGCTTCGCAGCATGGAGGCGCTTTGCGGATTGCCCGTCAGAGATGCCAGCTGACTTGGCGACAGGATGCCGGCTTGCTGCATGGCGTATGCGGCCCGAAGGGCCTTCTCCCGATAGGCGGTGACCAGCTTGCGGCCGGTGCTGCCGCCCACGTTGTAATCGCCGCTCCGTTCGCGGAACTCCCTGAGGAGCCGTGCCTGGCGGGTTCTTCGGATCCCGCGCTTCGGCATTTCGCCCGGCTCGCACAGCATTTCGATCAGAGGCGCTTTGGTCTTGAAGAAGGTGACCGTCATCAGGCCAAGACCCAGCATCCGGCACAGCTCCGTAATATCGCTGAAGCGCTGGTTGTGGGCGCCGCTTTTCTTGCGGTTGCGCTCAACAGCCAGTACAACATGATCATTTATGCGTAAACGTTCAATCCCTTGCAGCAGCAAAGCGAGATTGAACGTTTTTTTCATTTCGACAACAACCGCCTCGCTGCCATCCGGTTTCATCGCAACCAAATCGCAGTGGAGAACCTCGCTTTTTACAGTAAAACCTAGCTTTTCGTAGTAGGCCTTGATGGGGCTGTACAGCTCCTCTTCCTTGTTAACTGCCATGTTAATTCCCCTCTTTCTCCCATCATTATAGCAAATGCTTGTCGTTATTTGCCGGATTGCCGACTAAAATAGTGGTCAATTTCCTACATAACTAAGCATAGGATTGTAATACTTCAGTAAAAAGTTGGTCCACACGATCAATGATGTAGAGATAATCCCGGGCGGAATGAAAACTAGCGGATTGCGGAAGCGATGGGAGGAGGCACGGCATGGACATTTTCAAGCGAATATCGGAGTATCAGACAGAGAGTGAAAAGCTTGCGTGGACGGGATCTTTCAGAGAATATATCGAACTGCTTAGAGAGGACCCGACCCCGGCCATGACTGCGCACGCGCGCGTCTATGAGATGATTGAATCTTTTGGGGTAGAGGACGATAACGGAAGGAAGCGTTATAAGTTCTTCGAACAGGAAATTTTCGGTCTAGACCGCGCCGTGGAGAAGCTGGTGGAGGAATACTTCCACTCGGCGGCCAGAAGGCTGGATGTCCGTAAACGGATCCTGCTCTTAATGGGGCCGGTCAGCGGCGGCAAATCAACCATAGTAACGATGCTGAAGAAAGGGCTGGAGCGTTTCTCCAGAACGGAGAAAGGAGCTACTTACGCCATTAAAGGCTGCCCGATGCACGAAGAGCCGCTGCACTTGATCCCGCATGAGCTTCGTCCGGAAATTGAGAAGGAGCTTGGTGTCCGCATTGAAGGCAACTTGTGCCCTTCCTGCCAAATGAGGCTTCGGGTTGAATACGATGGAGATATAGAGAATGTCATTGTTGAACGCGTGCTCGTATCGGAGGAAAACAGGGTGGGTATCGGTACGTTCAGCCCTTCCGATCCGAAGTCGCAGGATATTGCCGACTTGACAGGCAGTATCGACTTCTCGACGATTACGGAGTTTGGTTCGGAATCCGATCCGCGCGCGTACCGCTTCGACGGCGAGCTGAACAAGGCGAACCGCGGTCTCATGGAATTCCAGGAGATGCTCAAGTGCGACGAGAAGTTCTTATGGAACCTGCTCTCGCTGACGCAGGAGGGGAATTTCAAGGCGGGCAGGTTTGCGCTTATATCGGCCGACGAGCTGATTATCGCGCATACGAACGAATCCGAGTACAAGTCGTTTATCAGCAACAAGAAGAACGAGGCGCTGCAATCTCGTATGATTGTCATGCCGATTCCGTACAACCTCAAAGTATCCGAGGAAGAGAAGATTTATACGAAGCTGATCGGCCAAAGCGACATGAAGCATATTCATATTTCGCCGCATTCCCTGAAATCGGCAGCCATCTTCTCCATACTTACCCGCCTGAAGGAAACGAAGAAGCAAGGCATGGACCTTGTGAAGAAGATGAGAATGTACGACGGCGAAGAGGTTGAAGGCTTCAAGGAAGCCGACCTGAAGGAAATGCAAAACGAGTACATTGAAGAAGGGATGACCGGTATTGACCCTCGTTACGTCATTAACCGGATATCGAGCGCACTCATCAAGCAGGATATGCAATGCATTAACGCTCTCGATGTGCTGCGGGCACTGAAGGACGGTCTTGACCAGCATCCTTCGATTACGAAGGAGGAGCGGGAAAGATACCTGAACTTCATCTCGGTAGCGCGCAAAGAGTATGATGGACTGGCGAAAAAGGAAATTCAAAAGGCATTTGTTTATTCCTTTGAAGAGTCCGCCCGGACTTTATTCGAGAACTATCTCGACAACATTGAATCGTATTGCAATTGGTCCAAAATCAAAGATCCGCTTACCGGCGAAGAAATGGATCCCGATGAGCGCCTGATGCGGTCGATTGAGGAGCAGATCGGCGTTTCCGAGAATGCGAAAAAAGCGTTCCGCGAAGAAATTCTGATCCGGATCTCTTCGTACTCGAGAAAAGGGAAGAAGTTCGATTTCACAAGCCATGAACGTCTGCGCGAGGCCGTTGAGAAAAAGCTGTTCGCCGACCTGAAGGACATCGTGAAAATTACGACTTCGACCAAAACGCCGGATGAAAGCCAACTGAAGCGCATTAACGAAGTGACCAAACGGTTGATTGACGAACACGGCTACTGCCCGGTGTGCGCAAACGAGCTGCTGCGGTACGTGGGAAGCCTCTTGAATCGTTAAGTTCTCAACTAAAAAGCGGCTGTGCGGGGTAACCCCTCGCACAGCCGCTTTTGGTTTGTTAAATAGTTAAATACATACGGAGCATTTTGAATGATTCTGGAGAAACGAAGTGGTCGCTTTTGTGAGGGGATTCCAATCCTATTGGAATAGTTCCGAAGGAATCCCCGAGCAATGGCGATCGGAAGAACATTCAAATGCGTAGTATGCTGTTTAACTATGCCCTTGTCATGAAGAATACAAGAATGCATACAAGTGGGTTCCTTATTTTCCGATATAATCGTTATAAGACTTTTGACTTTTTAGGGGGAGATCGGAACTATGATTAAAGTCTCGGAAGAACGCCGCAAACAGCTGGAATATACCCGTATTACGGAAGAAGATTTGAAACGGCTCGCGGCATGCAAGCCTATATTCGAACAAGTCGTCGAAGAGGTTGTGAACCGCTTCTATGACAACATTGGACAACAGCCGCATCTGATGCGCATTATCTCGAATGTAAGCACCATTGAACGGCTTAAACAGACACAACGCGGTTATTGGCTGTCTCTGGCTTCAGGAGTCATTGACCAGGAGTACATCGAGAACCGCATTACGATCGGGCTTGTCCATTCCCGGATTGGACTCACGACTGACTGGTACTTGGGAAGCTACATGACCTATCTCGATATCGCCGCAACCGTGCTGCAGCTTGCGATTCCGGAGAAATGGACTTCCGTTCTGCACTCCCTGTCCAAAATGTTTAATCTGGACTCGCAGCTGGTGCTTGAAGCGTATAACCGCGCCGAGCAGTCTTTGATTCAGGAGCTGGCTGACCAAAGATCGGTTATGCTCACAACGATTACGGAATCGGTGCAGCAGCTGTCGGGATTGATGACGGAGCTTGACCAAGGCGCCAAGTCGATTGCCGAGGCGGCCGTATCCACTTCGCAGTCGCAAGACCACTCGCATGAGCTGCTTGGAGATCTGCAGGAGGAGCTGGCGGGTATTACGGAGATGGGGCTGTTGATCCGCGGGATTGCCGACCAGACGCATCTTCTTGGTCTGAATGCCGCTATTGAGGCAGCGCGCGCCGGCGAAATGGGACGAGGCTTCGAGGTTGTGGCCAACGAGGTTCGCAAGCTTGCGGCATCCTCGCGTACAGCGCTGGAGACGATCCAAACGAACCTGGACGAGATTCACAAGAAGATCCATTTGGTTCAAATGGAATCGGAGAAAACCTCGGTTGAAGCCCGCAATCAGGCGGCGAGATCGCAGGAGCTTGCCGTTTTCGTTCAAACCGTGGATGCCGTTACAAAAGATTTGCGTCAATTGAATACATAACAAGAGAATAGGCATATGATATAAAGCAGGGTTTCTTCGCCAGCGCAGAAGCCCTGCTTTCGTGCTATATAAGTTGACATGAAAATCCATTTCTTGTATGATAGTTCTAACAAAAATTTACTTTCATAAAGATTTTCATGGTATAAATGTAAATTAAGTTAACATTTAAAGGTTCTAAGCCAACTTTGGTAGTCATCAATGCAGGCATCAGGGAAGGTGCTGTACCATCATGGAGGAGGCGGTTGGCATGTCGACGGCCAAACAGTCGCAGTCGCATTATTACGATTCGCAATCATTTTACGATGAAATGTTCGAGAAAGACTTTTCGGTTCGTCCCCACTATGACAATATCCATCGGCTGTTCGCAAGAATGAAGCCGTCGGAATTGACGATGCGGCAGCATGCTCTTAATCAACGCATGATGGAGGAAGGAATCACCTTTACCCTGAACAGTCCCAACCAAAGCGAGCCTCTGGAAAGAACCATTCCCTTTGACTACATCCCTCGCGTTATCCCTAAGCATGAATGGGAAGCAGTGGACCGAGGCGTCCGTCAGCGGACAAAGGCGCTTAATATGTTCATCCACGATATTTACCACGCTCAGCGCATTGTGTCCGACGGGGTTATCCCAAGACGAATGATCGTATCCAACGTATATTTTCGCCCGGAAATGATGGGTTTAGACGTTCCGGGAGGCGTGTATATTACGTCCTCCGGCATAGATTTAATTAGAGACGAGAAGGGCCGTTATTTTGTCCTCGAGGATAATCTCCGTTCGCCTTCCGGTTACTCCTATTTGTTCAAAGGCCGTACCATCATGAGCGAGCTGTTCCATGATTTATACTTGTCCTCTTCCGTTCAAAGCATTGAGCGCAGCCTGAACTATTTCCTTCGTTCTTTGCGTTCTCTCGCGCCTAACGGGAAGAAGGATCCGTTAATTGCGCTTCTTACTCCCGGCTCGTACAATTCGGCGTATTATGAGCATACCTTCCTCGCGCAGCAGCTCGGCATTCATTTGGTTGAAGGCCGCGACCTGGTCTATAAAGATCACAAAATTTATTTGCGCGATCTGAGAGGCCTTCGTCAGGTGGACGTCATTTACCGCCGTATAGACGATGATTTCCTTGATCCGCTTGCTTTCCAGCCGGATTCGCTGCTGGGGGTTCCGGGGCTGATGAACGCTTACCGGGCAGGCAATATCGCCATAGCGAATGCGCCGGGTACGGGTGTTGCGGACGATAAGGCAGTGTATGCTTATGTTCCGGATATGATTCGTTATTATCTCGGAGAAGAGCCGATTCTGCACAATGTACCGACGTATCTGTTATCCCGGAAGGCAGAGCGAGACTACGTTCTGGAACATTTGGACCAGCTGGTCGTAAAGGAAACTTCGCTTTCAGGCGGGTACGGCATGCTGATCGGCCCTACGGCTACCCCCAAGGAAATCAAGGAGTTCGCCGAGGAGATCAAAAAAGATCCGAGCCGTTACATCGCGCAGACCACGATGAAGCTGTCGCGGGCGCCGGTTATGGTCGACGGGCAAATGACGCCTCGCCATATCGATCTGAGGGCATTTGCGCTAATGGGGGAAGATTCCACTCATGTTATTCCCGGCGGACTTACCCGCGTTGCTTTGCGGGAAGGCTCTCTGGTTGTTAACTCTTCGCAAGGCGGAGGAGTGAAGGATACATGGGTGTTAAATCGTTAATAGCTTCAATCCAGAAACGGAGGTATCGCTGTGCTTAACCGAAACGCTGAAGCATTGTTTTGGATCGGCCGCTATATGGAAAGAGCGGAGAACCATGCAAGATTAATTGATGTCCATTATCACCTGCAGGCAGAGGATGAATTAGGCGTTGAAGCTTGCGGTCAAGACGGCGAGAGCAAAGGGGTTCCATGCAAGTGGACCCGGATTGTAGACGCTTTGGGCAGCAGAAGCGCTTACGAGCAGCAATACGGAAATTATACCGAACAAGACGTGCTTCATTACATTACGCTTGACCGGGACAACGGCAACTCGCTGGTCTCTTGCGTGAGCCATGCCCGAGGCAACCTGCGTACTCTGCGCGAGAAGGTTCCAAGCGAGCTGTGGGACACGATTAATGCCTTTTACTTATGGCTGCGCGAGAAACAGCCGGAAGACCTGATGAAGGAATCGCCTCATCTGTTCTATGGCCGGATCAAGGAATGGGCGGCTCTGTTCCAGGGCTTGTGCCAATCGGTTATGCCGCGCGAGAACGAATGGCATTTCATCGAATGCGGGCGATTCCTGGAGCGGTCGGAGAATACGCTGCGGATTATTAAAGCGGTTGGCAATGCGGCCGTTGGCGATGGCTGGAACAATGCCGGCGCTTATCCGTACTTGCAAGCTGTCCTGAAATCGCTGAGCGGTCATCAGTCGTTCCGCCGTTATTATGCCGATGGAATGTCGGTCGAGTCCATCGTGGAATTCGTTATTTTGAACCAATCGTTTCCGCGTTCCGTTCACTTCTCCTTCCATGCTCTCGACGAGCATATGAAGCAGATTGAGCTGTCGGATAATCAACTGCGTACCGCCAATGATCGAATCATCCGCCAGGTAGCGAAGGTGAAGGCGGACTTGGCTTGCCTGGAGCATGACGATATGATTGTCGACCGGAACGGATCGATCGTAGGTCATTTGCTGGAGGCGTGCCAGATGCTTGGGCATTCTTTTGCTAAAACCTTTTTTCGCATGGGGGAGGCAAGCGCATGAAGCTAAATATATCCCACGTGACGCAATACGATTACGAGGAGTCGGCAACGGACAGTGTCAATGAGATCCGGCTGACGCCAAGCACCAATGAACGTCAATCCTGCTATCAGCAGGCTATCTTCATAGAGCCGAATGCCTCGCTCTTCAGCTATGAGGATTTCTTCGGCAACCGGGTGCATTCTTTCTCGGTGAACCCGCCGCATAAGCGCTTGACGATCCGTACGCAGATGACGGTCGTAACGAGACATGCGCCTAGTCCCGAGGAGCAGGCGGCTCTGCTGAACGGCAAGCTTGCCAGGGAGGCATGGACCTGGCTGGAGACGGAGGAAGCGGCTAACCGCTTCGCAGAGTTTCTGCTGCCGACCGGCTACGCGGATTTAACGACCGATGTGGAGCGCTATGCGGAGAGTGTTGCCTTGAAGGAAGGCGAAGACATGAGCGTATTGAGCTGGCTCATTTCCTTGTCCAGCAAGATCAGAACCGAGTTTATTTACGACCCGGAAGCTACGACCGTTACGACCAAAGCCAGCGATCTGATCGAGCGCAGACGCGGGGTATGCCAAGATTTCGCCCATCTCATGATTGCCTGCTGCCGGTTTCATCAGATTCCCGCCCGTTACGTAAGCGGGTATCATTTCGTGGGGGATCTGCAGGGCGGCAGCGCCGATTTCGAGCAGGCTTCCCATGCTTGGGTAGAGGCGTATGTGCCGCAGCTTGGCTGGTGCAGCTTTGATCCGACGAACGAAGCGCCGGTTGGGGAGCGGTATGTCAAGCTGGGGCATGGCCGGGACTACAAGGATATTGTGCCGGTAAAAGGAGTGTACCGGGGCAACGGGCATCAGAAGCTGAAGGTAACGGTAGATGTACGCAAAATCGAGGATTAATGCGATGACGGATAGGAAGTTAAAATAAGGCTGCATCCACAGGTTCGTTCAAATGACGGAACCGAGGGAAGCAGCCTTTTTATTTTTATCGCTAATCAAGAAAATAATCGAGCTCAACCTCAACCTCTTCGATGACAACATCCGTGATCCTCTGATCCCGCGTATATCGCCATTGCTCGTAATACTCCTCTTTCATATAGACATGAACCATAAACCTTGGTCCCACATTAAACATAACTCTGTAGCCTATGAATTTATCTTTGGACAACGGTATCACCTCGGAAGTCTTTTTGCGCGTTAGTAGGTACTAGAGAAATTATAGTGAAGATAGAGAGAAAATGCTATAAGCGGGTATCTTGCTTTATTGGGCGAGTTTTCCTAAATTTTTTCTCATAATTGGTAACAGAGGAAATGATTTTTGCAGGGATTTTTATCCTGCGAAATGACGGAAAATAGCCTAAAAACGCGGCTTCGCGGATGCTGTCAAAGCTAGTCACGGCCTAGGTTTGACGAGGATTTTCATTAAAGCTTACTAAGAAAAAACATTGGTAAAGGTTAGAAAATTAGAAGGCTATAAGATTGGCTCCGTCTATCAATAGTGGTACTTTTTGGTCATTGCGGTGAGAGTTGGCATATATTTTAATAGGGGTGGGAGGGATGACAAAAGCATGAAAAAGCAATTACTAAGCCTCGCTATTATCGGATCTTTACTAGGGACAGCCGGCATTGCAAACGCAAGCACGACCTGGACTACGGCAAGCGCAGTAAAGAAATACAATGAGTACATAAACGCGGATAGCTATGTGAAGGACGAGCTCTATAATGTGGCGGATTTCCGGGCGAAATACGGAAGTCAGTCGAACACTCTCGCTTACCAAATCGTCGAACGGGCGATCTGGTATATGGAAAACGGTTATATGGTGTATGGCAGCGGTTCCGATGCTTACGGCAAATACGGCTACGAGGACTGCTCGGGCTTTGTCCGTTTCGTATTCGGGGACTTTGGCATTAACGTTACAGGAACATCCGCAAATTACAACACGGTTGGCACAAAGGTTGCCGGTGTCGGCAAACAGAAGGTGAACGGCAAGTGGAAGCTTACCGGCATTGAGAACCTGAAGCTTGGCGATATTCTGACCTGGCAGGAAACCGATCATATTATGCACGTAGCGATTTACATGGGAACTAACCGCGATGGTCAGCCGGTTGTTATCGGCACCCGCTCGGACGGCAACCCAACAGCGCTTGGCACGGTTGACGGCTGGGAATATTGGTGGGGCGAGAACTTCAAGGAAGCCCGCCGCGTAGTCCCTGCAGCCGGATTCACGGGTATGGCAGGCAAAACGATTAAAGCGCCTACCATTCCTGAGTCGTATGTGCTGCCGCCGCAAAAGCCGGTTCCGGCTTGGACGGGCCCATCAACAGGCGGCGGTTCTACAACGCCTGCACCAACGCCAACTCCGGATCCGACACCGTCGAATCCGTCCAATGAGAAGACTACATATGTGGTAACGGTCAAGGGCTGGGTTAGCCTGAAATCGGCTGCGAGCTCGAGCTCGTCCACGGTTGGCAGACTGGAGCTTGGCCAAAAAGCCGAGCTGATCAAGAAAGCCAACAGCTACTGGTACCAGATTAAAGTAAACGGCAAAACCGTCTATATCACAACAAACAGTACTTATACGAAGACGATTACGGAATAGAAGTTGAAATAGGGAAGCTGTTCCTTAAGACGTAGCTTCGCGCTATAGCTGGTGCTTTGGGAAGGGCTCCATGGACAAGCGCGAAGCAGCCGATAGAAGGAAGAGGATCTTTAGCTCAGCACAAAAAAAGGGTTGTTCCCTTAAGCCGATTTTGGCAGAGGGAACAGCCCTTTGTTTAGTTTGGTTATCAGGAGACTTCAGTCGATTTCGGCATTTCCTTTAATCGATTGGGAATGATCCCTTGCCAGCGCCCAATAGGTGATTGCGCCCAATCCTAGAATAAGCAGCAGGCTTGAACAGAGGATAACCTCATTTTTTTGCACGAGACACCACTCTCCTAATAATTACTTAACGGGAGCATGAGCCGAATAGTTGCAGCAGCAGTTGTATGGAGGCCTATCCACTTCAGCACAAGTGGCGTTAAGCGACGGAACATACACTGGGATTGGAGGGTGAATTCCATGTACGTAAAAAAATACAAAAGCCGAAACATCTACGGAAAGCTTAAGGTGTGCCGCTATTTACTTTCTCACAAAAGCTTGAAGAAGGTTGTCCCTCACACCGTATCGTTCAGCCGGAAACATATGGCATCGATGCTGGCAGAGCACTCCTCGGTCTATGTAAAGCCGGATACGGGCTCGCTCGGAGTGGGGATTTTTAAAGTCAAGAAAGCGAAGAGCTCCGGCTATACGGTCAAGCATATTGTGAACAAAAAGCAGCTTAGCCGGCGGTTGACTACGACTTCAGCCGTGTATGACCATATCAGCAAGAGGTCTGAGAAAAGGTTAATTATTCAGGAAGGCATTTCACTCGACCGCGTGGAGGGCAGAGCGTATGACATCCGGGTAATGGTACAGCGCAAGCCGGGCGGCTCCTGGGCCGTAAACGGCTGTATAGTGAAGGTTGGGGCTCCAAAGAAGATTGTTACGAATTATTATCAAGGCGGCAAGCTGTATACGATGGAGAAGCTTGGGAAGAAGCAAGGCCTCTCGCCAAAGAAAACAGAGAAGCGGATCTCGCAGCTAAAATCGAAATCGCTAAAAATAGCTAAGCATCTCAGCGGCAAACGCAAAGGCATGCATGAGCTGGGCATCGATTTTGCTTATGACAAGAAGCAGCGCCTTTGGGTCATAGAAGTCAACTCCAATCACCCGCAGTTTTACCCGGTGAAGCGACTTGACCCAAAGGCGTACAAGAAGATGAAAGAGTTCGCGAGGAGTTACGGGCGGAAGGACGCATAATAAGGAAAGGCCGCAATTCAATGCCTAGATAAAGGCAATTGAATTGCGGCTTTTTTTAACTTCGAAACTCTACACAAACTTCCGGCTGGTCTTCTTCCCGTCGCAGCTGAACACGATTTTTTTGTCCTCAACGACGGTCTCGAGGTGGACATTCTTGCCCCAAAGCTGCACGACATAAGGGAGGGTACGCTCGACGTATTTCAGGTCCAGCTCGGTTCCCTCGTAGTTATGCTTCAGGTACAGCTCGCCGATGCGGTTGAAGTCTCCGTCGGTGACAACGATGCTTGGGAAGCCGCCGTTTACCTTGGAATAGACGAGCTGATCGCGGATATTTTCCCAGGATTTATCGGTAATTTTCCATTCCGGGCCTTTCTTCTCGAAGATGTAAAGATCGAGCTCGTCGGTCAGATTCTTCGTTAAGTAGTTGCGCAGGAAGGAGATGTCGGAATCTTCTTCCCGGACCTCGAAAATTTTCTCCCGGCCTTTGCCCGGCACGCGTCCGAACCGCGCCTGCTCTTCCTTCGTTGGTTTATCCCAGCGCTTCTCGATATCCTCGAAGATCTTCAGCCCGAGATAATACGGGTTGAGGCTGTGTCGGGAAGGGACAACGACGGAGGAGTTCAGCTTGGCGAACTCGATCGTCTCGTCGCTTGTAAGCGATAACTCGCGGATAATGCGCTGATGCCAATACGAAGCCCAGCCTTCGTTCATGATCTTCGTCTCGATTTGCGGCCAGAAGTACAGCATCTCGTCGCGGAGCATCGACATGATGTCGCGCTGCCAAGGCTCAAGCTTTGGCGAATATTCCTCGATGAACCAGACCAGATCCTTCTCCGGTTCCGGAGGGAAGTGATTGGACGCCGGAGGGGCTGCTCCAGCCGACTCGGCGATCTCCTCGAGTGACCACAAATCCTCGTATTCCGACTTTGCCGACTGCTTCGAGGAACGCGATTTTTCCTTCGTCAGCAGCTCGATATACCGGGTCTTATCCAGCTGGTAAGGCTTAATAATGGTCGGATCCACATGCTCCTGAATGGCCAGAACGGCGTCAATAAACTTCTCGACGGCTTCCGTGCCGTGGTCCATCTCGTATTGATGAATGCGGTCGGCGGTAGCGGACATGCTCTCCACCATGTTGCGGTTGGTTTGGCTGAAGCGGGCATTGTTCTTGAAGAAATCGCAGTGGGCCAGAACGTGCGCGACAATAAGCTTATTCTGAATCAGCGAGTTGCCCTCGAGCAGGAAGGCGTAACACGGATTCGAGTTGATCACAAGCTCGTATATTTTGCTTAGACCGAAGTCGTATTGCATCTTCATCTTGTTGAACGTTTTGCCGAAGCTCCAGTGGCTGAAGCGCGTCGGCATCCCGTAAGCGCCAAAGGTGTAAATGATGTCCGCCGGACAAATCTCATAACGCATCGGGTAAAAATCTAGACCGAAACCTGTCGCGATTTCCGTAATTTCATCGATGGCATATTCCAGTGCACGGATCTCATCCTGATTCATTCCGCTATCCCCCCGTACTTGATAAATACCGTTCATACCATGTGTATGCCGCCGCGGCGGTTGGATATGCCCTTTAGCGTTCAAGTAATCTCCTATTTATTTATTAGACAAATTCGTATATGATTTCCCTATTCATGAACGATAGGACCTAGGAGGGCGCAGCAATATGGAGAAGCGGATGAGAACCTTCATGCCGTTTACGTATAAAATGATGATTTCCTACCTGCTGCTGGTCTTGGTTACGGACGTTGTCATCGGTTATGTCTCGTATACAATGCTGGTGCAATCCCGTACGGAAATGGCAGAAACCAACATTAAGACGGCCATGGAGCAGACGGAAAATAACCTGAGCTACCAGCTGGGCGAGATTCAGCGGATGTCCGATACGCTGTTCGGCAGCTTATCCTTTCAGCGGGCGCTGCAGAAGAAAGGAGATCCGCTCCAGACGTATCTGACGATGCTGGATGAGATCGTGCCTCAGATCCAGGCGCCGCTTCACTTGTACGGCAATCATATCCGGCTGCTAGTTTATACGACCAACGGCTATTTGAACGAGGTTGACGGAGACAGCATGTACGAGGAGATTAAGGACAGCGATTATTACATTTTGCCGTACAGCGAGATTACGAATAAGTCGTGGTTCAATGCAATTCAGGATTCGGACAAGGATAATATATGGCTGCAGGTCGACACCGACCGGACCCTGAACAATATTTCGCATTTCCGGAAGCTGGTCTCTTACAACGATTATAAGACGATTATCGGCTACGTCCGAATTACGACGCGGCTGGATGATTTGCTTGGGGATTTTAAAGCGTTTCCAACCGAGGAGGGGCTTATTCTTCGCCTGGTGGACACGGGCAGCGATACGGTTCTCTATCAACGGGGAGACAATGGGGATACGGACGGGGCAGCTGCTGCAAGCACGATGCCAGAGGAGGATAACGGCACTTATCTCGTTATGCAAAATAAGATTCCGAACACCAGCTTCGTAATAGAGACGCTGGTTCCGAACGAATACCTGAGAAAGGATGCGGGCAAGCTGGGGAGCGTTATTTTCTACGTATGCCTGATCAGCTTCCTTGTGATGTCGATTATCGGGTTCCTCGTAGCCAGATTGTCCGGACGAAAAATGAGGCGTATCGTCACGTTCCTCCGTTCCTTCCAGCAGGGAAGCTTCCAGAAGCGACTGCGCTTCAGCGGCAATGACGAGTTCGTTCATATTGCCGGCGCGTTTAACGATATGGCGGAGAACATTCAGGACCTGATCAAAAAGGTATACGTGGAAGGCATTCAGAAAAAACAGGCGGAGCTCGAAGCGCTGCAGGCGCAGATTAATCCGCATTTCCTGTACAATACGTTGTCGACGATAGGCAGCCTTGCGAATTTGTCGGAGACGGAGAAGGTGACGGGCATGGTGGAAGGGCTGGCGAAGTTTTACCGGCTTACGCTGAACGATGGCCAGGTGTTTATTCCGCTGGCGAAGGAGCTTGAGCAGGTTGAAGCTTATCTGGACATTCAGCGTATAAAATACGCGGGGAAATTTGATGTTCATATCGATATGGAACGGGGACTTGGGGACTGCAAGGTGATTAAGCTGATCCTGCAGCCTTTTGTAGAAAATATTTTCAAGCATGCCTGGTTTGGCAGCCATATCGCGATCCGGATCAGCGGCAGAGCGGTAGGGAATAAGGTGGAGCTGAAGGTCATTGACACCGGGATCGGGATGAAGCCGGATGCTTTGAAGGCCGTAATGGCACAGCCGGGGCAATCGGGCGGATACGGCATCCGCAACGTGGATGACCGCATCAAGCTGCGGTATGGCGACGAGTACGGCATTGAGATCGGAAGCGTGTTTGGCGGAGGGACGACCGTACGGATTCTGCTGCCGATCGACCGGCAGGGCAACGTGGACGAGGAAGAGCAAAGGAGACTGCTGGCATGATTACAGTATTACTAGTAGATGACGAAGCGATAGATCTGGAATGGATGCGGCGCAGGGTAACGGGCAGCCCGCTGCCCTTGCAGGTGGTGGGGACGGCAAGCAGCGGCTTTGAAGCTCTGAGGCTGATGGAAGACGAGCGGATCGATGTCATTCTGTCCGATATCCGGATGCCGATTATGTCGGGGACGGAATTCGCGCGGAAGGCGAAGGAACGGAATCCGCATGTGCAGGTTGTTTTTATAAGCGGTCACGAGGACTTTCAATACGCGAAGGAAGCGATTCAGATGAATGCTTCGGGCTACCTGCTGAAGCCGGTCAAGGACCAGGAGCTGCATGAGATGCTGGAAACGGTGTATACGCAGGTGGAGAGCGAGCGGAAGCGGCATTCGATCGTAACGGAGGCCTTATCGCTGGTGAATAGGGAGCTGATGCTTAAGTGGCTGGCCGATGCAACAGAAGAGCATGAGCGGGAGCATATCGCTCCGTTCCTGAACTCGCTCCTGCAATACGGGGCAGCCGCAGCGGTTATCGAGATCGACGACGTGGAGTGGAAAATTCCCGAACAGGAGCGGCGCAGCCAGGTCCGCAGCATCTCCTCCTTTATCGAGCAGTTCGTTGGCGACCATGACGGAGGTACGGTGCTGGTCAGCCATGATCAGCGGATCGTTATTCTCTCTCCCATTTCCGATGACCGGTTTAACGCCATGCTGGAGGAGTTGGTTGGCGAGGTCCGCCAGAGCTTCCCCGTAACGATCACGGCAGGAGCCGGCAGCTCCGCACGGGACACGGAGGAGCTTCGCGAATCGTACCGGCAGGCGCAGGCGGCCCTTAGCGCGAAGTGGCTGCTGGGCAAAAACCGGCTAATCAAGGACGTATCCGGCACGGCAAGAGAAGACAAGCTGGAGAACAATGTCGAAGAGAACGTCGAAGAGATGCTGAACGCCATTCTCGATTACGATCTGGTAGCGATAGACGACCGGCTGCTGAAGCTGTTCGACAAGAACGAAAACGTATCCCAGAAGCAATATGCGTACGACCTGATTATCCGGGTAACGTCGAAGCTGCATGCCGATCTGCTGCAGCAAAACGAAAATCTGTACGAGCTGCTGAAATGGGATGCGCAAAAGGCGGCCGTACTGTTCCAGTTCGAGACGATCGACGATATCCTGTCCTGGCTGCGAAGAAGGTTTTTCGAGCTGTCCGAGCTGCTGTACGTAAAGCGCCAGAAGCAGAAGCGCAAGCTGTTCGATAACATTATGGCGTTTGTGGACGAGCGGCTGGAGCAGAAGATTACGCTGAAGGAAGTAGCGGCGTTTTTTGATTTTACGCCCAATTATTTGAGCACCTTGTTCAAGGAAGAGACCGGTACCTTATTCAGCGACTGGCTGAATGAACGGCGCATGGACCGCGTCAGGGAGCTGCTTGCGGATCCTTGTCTGAAGGTATACGAAATAGCGGAGAGGGTCGGCTACAAGAACATCATTTATTTCAACCGGCAGTTCAAGCAGTTTACCGGCATGACACCAGGCGAATACCGAAAGAAGCATAAAATCTAGCCCGATTGACCTTCATTCATAAGCCTGCGGCTGTTTTTCCAAGCCTGCGGGCTTTTGTTTTTCATCCCCTTATAAACTAAACTTTCCGGCCAAAATCGTAGATTAAGTATTACTTTTTGTAGTTTTGCTTAATTTTGGAGGGGCCGCGAGGTTTATATAATTAACGTATAAGACAGAGAGATTGTACAGGAGGAGAAAACGAATGAAGCAACGCGGATTTTGGGGTTACGCCTTTCAGAACAAGACGCTGCTGCTCATGCTGGCGCCGGCGGTATTCTTTTTTATACTGTTCGCTTACGTCCCGATGGCCGGCATTGTGCTTGCATTCAAACAATACAACAACACGGGCGGCATATTCGGAAGTCCGTGGAACGGAATCAGCAACTTCCGCTTTTTCTTCGAATCGGGCAATGCCTGGATGGTTACGAGGAATACGGCGCTGTATAACATCGCCTTTATCATCGTCAACAACGTGCTGCAAATCGCGGCGGCGATCTTCCTGTTCGAAGCGGTGGGCAAATGGTTCCGCAAGTTAACGCAGACGATGCTGTTCCTTCCTTACTTTATTTCGTGGGTTGTCGTAGGCGCTATTGCTTACAACCTCTTCAACTACGACGTGGGTACGCTGAACGTGCTGCTGAAGGCTGTAGGCATGCAACCGGTTGATATTTACAACACGCCTTCCTATTGGCCGGTCATTCTCGTGCTCGTATCCGCTTGGAAAACGCTTGGCTACGGTTCGGTTATGTATCTGGCGGCCATTACGGGGATCGACAACGAGATGTACGAAGCGGCGGAAATTGACGGAGCAAACGTGTTCCAGCGGATCTGGCGCATTACGCTGCCGAATCTGTTCCCAACCGTGATCATTCTGGTCCTGCTTGCCGTCGGCAATATTTTCAGAGGAGATTTCGGGATGTTCTACAACATGGTCGGCAACAACGGCCTCTTGTTCTCTTCAACCGACGTTATCGATACCTTCGTCTTCCGGTCGCTGACGACCTCGAACGAAATCGGCTTATCGGCTGCTGCAGGCTTCTATCAATCCGTGCTTGGCTTTGCAACGATCTTGCTGGCTAACTATGCGGTACGCAAATACGACAAAGATCATGCTTTGTTCTAAAGCATATGCTTACGAAGCAAGAATTCTCACAAACAGCAGATAGAGGCTATTTGTGTGACAATTCTTTTTAGGAGGGATTATAGATGAGTGCAATTGCCCAAACGGGGAAAAGCGGGGTTAAACGTCAGGCGGACATCATGCTGCTGAGAGTCATCGGATACAACTTTATATCGCTCTTGGCTGTTATCTGCTTCATACCGTTCCTGCTTGTAGTATCATCCTCATTATCGCAGGAAAGCTCCATTGTGGAGAAAGGTTATCAGCTCATACCGGCGGTGTGGTCCACGGATGCTTACAGCATTCTGTTTAAATATCCGGAGCAAATGCTCCGGGCGTATGGGGTCACCATTGCGGTGACGGCAGCCGGGACGCTAGTCGGTTTATTCATAACCGCGATGACGGCTTACGTCCTTCAGCGCAAAGATTTCAGGTGGCGCAACCAGTTTGCTTTCTTCTTCTTCTTTACGACATTGTTCAGCGGAGGTCTTGTACCATGGTATATGCTGATCGTTACGTATCTGGATTTGAAAGACAAGTTGATCGTCCTTATTCTCCCGATGCTGCTGAACGTGTTCTACATTATCGTCATGAAGACGTTCATGAGCAGCATTCCGGAGGCGATTACCGAATCGGCCAAGATCGACGGAGCGGGGGATTTCCGCATTTTCGTCCAGCTGATCCTGCCCCTGTCCAAGCCTGTACTTGCCACCATCGGTTTGTTCATCGCTTTGGCTTACTGGAATGACTGGTACAATGCGCTGCTGTTCGTGAGCGATGAGAAGCTCATGCCGCTTCAGTATTATCTGTACAAAATGCTTGGCAATATGGATGGCATGCGCAAGGCGATGGTTGCCTCGGGAGCTGTCGTTACGACCAACATTCCGACGGAAAGCCTGAAAATGGCGATGACGATTGTCGCTACCGGGCCGATCCTGCTTGCTTATCCGTTCATTCAGCGTTATTTCGTGCAAGGCCTCACGCTTGGCGCAGTAAAAGGTTAGGATGACCTCAGGGCGACCTGGTTATCATATAGGACTACCATTATTTAGGGGGATACACACATGCAAAACAAAAAAACGGTCATGATGCTGGCAGCAACGTTTGCCCTATCTGCTACGGTTCTTGGTGCATGCGGCAGCAACAATGGTAATAACGGCGGAACAAATGCGGGAGCGACAGGGTCGCCTGCCGCGGAATCGCAATCTCCTGCGGCATCGGCTGATGCCGGCGCGGTTGACACCTCGCAAGAGCTAAAGATCAAAATGCTGATGGTTGGCGGCAAGCCTGTTGATTACGACGCGGTATTCGCGGAGATCAATAAAAAGCTGAAAGAAAAGGTTAACGCAACCATCGATGCCGAGTTCCTCGATTGGGCGGACTGGACGCAGAAGTACCCGCTGAAATTCGCGGCAAACGAAGATTTCGATATTGCGTATACGGCTAACTGGGCGTTCTATAACGACCAAGCACTCAAAGGCGGCTTCATGGAGTTGACCGACGATATGCTCAGCAAGTTTATGCCGCAAACGATGAAAGCTATGCCTGCGGTAGCATGGGAGCAGTCCAAGGTGAACGGCAAGCAGTTCATGGTGCCGAACAACAACCCGGAAGTAACGGACAAAGCGGTGCTGATCCGCGAAGATCTGCGCAAGAAATATAACCTGGAGCCGGTTAACAGCCCTGAGACTTACGCGGCTTACCTGAAGGCGATTGCGGCTAACGAAAAAGGCATTAACGGCTTTAACGCCAAAGGCGCCGACGGCTGGAAATGGCATGAGCTTGACCAGATCCTGCTCGAGCAGGCGAATGATTTCAACCTGGTCGACTACAGCATGCCGCTTGCTTACAAGCTGGACGATGCAACAGGCAAAGTATTCAACATTTACGACACACCGGAATTCAAATCCCTTCTTGCTTATTATAAAGATCTGGCTGACAACGGCGCATGGTCCAAAAATATCGTGTCCAACAAAAACGACGTATGGCAGGATATTAAAGCCGGCAAAACCGCTTCCTACGCTCAAAACCTGGGTACGGTAGCGATGAACCTTGCTGAACTGAAACGCGAGCAGCCGAATGTTGAGCTGGCCATCGCGGATCTGACGCCTAACAGCAAGAAAATCGCGGCAATCTCGACGCAAAACGGCTTTGCGATCCATGCGACGTCGAAGAAAGCGGATCGCTCGCTCATGGTGCTTGACCTGCTGCAAAACGATAAAGAAATCCATGACCTGTTCATGTACGGCATTGCGGGCACGAACTATGAGCCAGTAGGCGATGACAAGTTTAACGCTTTGCCTGGCACGCCGAACTACACCGGCTTCTCCAACTGGGGCTCGAACTCCCCTCTGAACCGCAAAGACGCATCGTATCCGGCGGAAGCAGACGCGATTGCAACGGATTGGGAAAAGAAGGTTTACCATTTCAAGCTTGAGACCTTTGTATTCAATGACGCCAACGTGAAGAACGAAGTAGCTAACGTAGGCAACGTGATGCTTCGTTACGCGATTCCGCTCGAGTACGGCCTGATCAAGGACATCGACAAAGGCCAAGCGGATCTGATCGCGCAGCTGAAAGCAGCGGGTATCGAGAAGGTGCAGAAAGAGCTGCAATCTCAGATCGATGCGTTTTTGGCGGCTCAATAAACTGAAGAGAATCCGTTTACGACGGAACGGGGTATCCCCTTCGGCCACTGTTGTCTGCAGGAAATTCGAATTTACTCTCCAATGGAGATTTCCCGCAGACAAAGGCGGACGCTAACGCTCCTCAGGGGACACCCCTTTTCCTTACGTAAAAATATTCTCTATTATGACACTTCTTACCGGTAGTAGGAGGGGACTAATGTCTCCTCCTTTTTTAAAACCTTTAAAGGAGGAAAATAAATGAAATTACTTACTAGAAAAAGCATTCTTTTATTTTTCACATTTACGTTAGCGCTTACATCGATGCTGGCCGTTGGGCCGGTGAAAAAAGCGGAGGCGGCGGAGAGCAATTTGTCTGATCCCGATACGTTTATTAAAGGCGTCGATATTTCGACTTTGCAGGCGCTCGAGGATAAGAATGTGAAGTTTTACGATGGAGGAATCCAGCAGGATCTATTGACCATCATGAAAAATCATGGCGTCAATTACGTCCGTCTTCGCCTTTGGAATGACCCGGTGCAAGCGGATGGCTACAATGACAAGGCTCATGTGCTAGCGATGGCGGAGCGGGTGAAGGCGGCAGGAATGAAGCTGCTTCTGGATTTCCATTATTCGGACTTCTGGGCGGATCCCGGTCAGCAGGTAAAGCCGGCGGCGTGGAAGGACCTCAGCTTTGCGGATCTGAAGTTAGCTGTCTATGATTATACGGCGGATGTCATGAGCGATCTGGCGGATGCGGATGCTTATCCGGACATGGTGCAGATTGGCAACGAAATTAACAGCGGCATGCTGCTGCCCGACGGATCGACCGGCAATATGGATAACCTTGCCGGGTTGATCGGCGAAGGCGTTAAAGCGGTACGGGATACTACGCCAAACGGTCAAACGACGCAAATCATGCTGCATTTGGCGGAAGGCGGCAATAACGGCAAGTTCCGCAGCTTTTTTGACGCAATGGAAGCGCGGAATGTAGACTATGACGTTATCGGCATGTCGTATTATCCGTTCTGGCACGGCACGTTCCAGCAGCTGAAATCCAATATGGACGATATCGCCGCAAGATACGGCAAGCCGATTGTTGTGGCGGAAACGTCGTATGCCAATACGCTTGAGAATGGCGATGATCATCCCAATACGGTTGGCGAGAACGAAACGAAGCTGGTTGGCTTTGAAGCATCCGTGGCGAACCAGAAGCTTGTCACCGAGACGGTGCTGAACACCGTTGCCCATGTGCAAGGCGGACTGGGACTCGGGGTCTTTTACTGGGAGCCGGCTTGGCTGCCGGGCGTTGGCTGGAAGCAAGGCGAAGGCAATGCATGGGAGAATCAGGCGATGTTTGATTATGACGGCAATGCGCTTGACTCGCTTAACGCATTCCAATATGTACCGGGGAGCATCGCAAGCGTAGATCCGATCCTCGTGTACCCGGCGACACCGGTTACGATTGCAACGGGAGATGCCTTGATACTGCCGGCAGATACAAAGGTGCTTTATAACGAAGGGACCATTACGGCGGCATCGGTTGAATGGGAGGAATATAACCCGGAGCTGTTGAGTACGCCGGGAACGTTTACGGTTCAAGGGAATGTGGCGGGCACGAATCTTCGTACCTCGGTAGAAGTGACGGTGACGGGAAGTCCGAATCTGTTGAAAAATGGCGGCTTTGAGAGCGGTACGCTGGCGGATTGGACGGTTTCCGGCGATACGGGCGCGGTGAAAATCGAACATAACGCGGGCAACGCAAAAGCTGGCGAATACGCTTTGAATTATTGGTCGGGCTCGGCTTTTGCTTATCAGGTATCTCAGACGGTAACGGGTCTTGAGAACGGAACGTATGAGCTTCGCGGCTATGCTTCCGGGGGCGAATATGCGGACCAGACGATCTCGCTGACGGCTGAGACCGGCGAACAGACGCTTTCCACTCCGGTAACGAATGCCGGATACAACGTCTGGAAGCAATATACGATTGGAGAGATTCGGGTTACGGACGGCCAAGTAAAGGTCGGTATTCACGTAAACGGACCGGCAGGAGCATGGGGGTATTTTGACAAGCTTGAGCTGGTAAAAGTGGAAGCGGCAGAAGTTAACGTCGTGCAAAATCCAGGCTTCGAAACCGGCGCTCTTGTACCTTGGACGGTTACGGGGGATAGCGGAGCGGTTAAGGTCGAGCATAATGCGGCTAATGCCAAGTCCGGCGAGTACGCGCTTAATTATTGGCTGGGCACGGCATTTAAGCATACGGTTACGCAGTCTTTCGAGAACCTTGAAAACGGCATTTACGAGCTCCGCGCATCGGCTTCCGGCGGCGTATACGACGAGCAGAAGATAAGCTTGTTCGCCAAATCCGGCGGATTAACGTACAGCACCGATGTTGTAAATACCGGCTGGAACGATTGGCATTCTTATAAGGTAAGCATCATTGCAGTTCGTGACGGCAAAGCATCCATTGGTTTTGATGTGGATGCTCCGGCTGGTGCATGGGGCTACGTGGACGATATTGCGCTGGTGAGAGTAGGAGATCTGCCCTCCGGCGGCGATAATAACGGCAACGGCGGAACAAGCAGCGGCAATAGCGGTGGATCAAGCGATAACATGAACGGTGTTGCTACCGTTACTTCCTCCCAATTGGCTGCGGACGGCAAGGGCGGTTATACGGTAGAGTTGCCGACGGGAACAACGCAGGCCGTTTTACCAGCCGGCTTGTATGATCAATTGAAGAAAGGGCCTGTTACTTTGTCTGCCGCAGACCTGTCCCTCACGATTCCTTCGGCGGTCGTAACCGAGCTGCTTGGCAAGCTGAAGACGGAGGCGGGCAGCAAGATTACTTTAAGCCTCGTGCCCGTGACAGGGGAGGCTGCGGATACAAGGCTTGCCGTCACCGGCGCGGATGTCCGAGCGCTTGGCACCGTTTATAACTTTGAGTTGTCGGTAACCGATTCGGCCGGCAATGTGGAGAAGCTGACCAAGTTCAGCAGTCCGTTGACTCTTCGCATGAAGGCTTCGCAAAGCGGGAACGCGGAATTGACGGGCATTTATTATATCGCTGAAGACGGATCCATCCATTATGTTGGCGGGCAATTCGCAAATGGCGTATGGCAGGCAGAGGTTGCGCATTTCAGCAGCTATGGTTTGCTTGAAGTGAAAAAGTCCTATAAGGATGTGCCGGCCGCGCATTGGGCAGCGCTTGCGATCGGATCCCTCTCGGCGAAGCAGTTTATTAACGGGACTGCTGCCGCAAGCTTTGAACCGGAGCGCGCGATCAGCCGTGCCGAGTTCACCGCCATCCTTGTTCGTGCATTAAAGCTGTCCGGTACCGGCGGTCAAGATTCGCGCTTTAGCGATGTTCCGGCAGCCGCCTGGTATGCCGAAGCCGTATCGGCGGCTTATGAAGCGGGTCTTGTAAAAGGACGTTCGGCAGAGCTGTTTGTGCCATACGGCTCGATTACACGCCAGGAGATGGCCGTTATGCTGGCCAAAGCCTATGCAATTTTCCATAAAACAGCCTCAGCTTCTTCTAATGCCGACAAGGAACTTCCGTTCCTGGACAAATCGTCAATTGCGGATTGGGCTATGCCTTCTGTACAATGGGCTTATGAGCAAGGGCTGTTAAAAGGACGGAGCGGTGACCGGTTTGCCCCGGCAGCATCGATGACACGCGCGGAGGCAGCTGAAGTCGTCTATCGCTTGCTTAAATAGAATCAGGAGTTTTCCTTCCGTTATGCATCTAGATGAACTGCTATTTGTTTTTATGATTGTCCTGCTTGCAGGCTTTGTGCAGGGATTAACAAGCTTTGGCTTTGCTCTAATAGCTATGCCGCTGCTTGTAAAGCTGATGCCGATGCAGCAGGCCGTCCCCGTCGTTGTTGTCTTAAGTCTATTAACCAACATTGCCGTGCTGTACAGCAGCCGGAAGCATATCCGGATCAGGCAGATTTGGCCGCTTATGGCCGCAAGTTTGCTCGCGGCACCGCTTGGAACCTATGCCTTGCTATATGTTCCGGCGAATGCGCTGAAGCTTGGGGCAGGCCTGCTTGTCGCCGTCGTATCCATCCTGATGCTGAGCGGAAAAAGCTTTCCGCTTGGCCGGCTGGCTTATGCGCCGGTTGGTGCGGTAAGCGGCTTTTTGAACGGGAGCATCTCGATGAGCGGGCCTCCGGTGGCGCTATTTTTGACTAACCAAGGCCTCGACAAGATGACCTTCCGGGCGAACATTACGGCTTACGCCCTGATCTTGAATATCATTACGATAGGGACGTATAGGTATGAAGGACTGCTTAACGAGACGGCTATGAAGACGGTAGGCTGGGCGGTTCCGGCGCTTATTGCCGGGGTTATTATGGGAATCAAGGCGGTTGGACGGCTTAATGACAAGCTGTTCAAAACAATCGCGCTTTGGCTCATCCTGATTACCGGGATATGGACAGCGGTGGGCGGACTCATCGGCTAGCAGCAAAACAAAAAACCTTGAAGGTGTGGCGCCTAGGTATGGCGCTTTCCCTTCAAGGTTTTTTTCTTAACTGCTTCATTCGATACATCGCTTGGTCAGCGTCGGTAATCAGCTGCTTGAGACTGGTATACCGGTCTTGATTGGAGCTTATGCCAATGCTGGCCGATAGGCTAATGGGCTTGCCTTGAACAAGAAACGGATCCAGGAAAGCTGCGTTGATCTTGTCGTGTACCGTCCGAACGCCGTTATCCTCGCTTAAGTTCTGGAAGCAGATAATAAACTCATCGCCTCCGTACCTGACGATCCGGTCGCTGTGCCGGATTTGCTGCTTCAGGCGTTTGGCGATTTCAATGAGCAACAGGTCTCCAAACTCATGGCCGAATTGATCGTTAATCTGCTTGAAGTCGTTCAGATCGATAAACAGGACCCCTAGAGGTGCCTCAACGTTCCGCTGGAACAGCTCGTCCAGAAACCTTCGATTGTACAACCCGGTTAAACTGTCGGTAACGGTTGCGAACTCCAAATCTATGGTGTAACCAAGCAATGCGGCTAGGGAATTCAGATGCGACTGCTCCTCTTTGCTGAGGGACAAGGAATCCCGGTCAACCAGATAAAGAGCGCCATGAACAACGCAATCGCTTGTTGATATCGGAACTATATAGTGGGAACGTTGTCCAATAATTACGCTGATATCGGATTGAAAAGTCATTCCGGCTTGCACGAGGGTGTCTCTGCGGTTATAAGCAGCTATGATCCGGTGGTTTGATCTTTCCTGAACCGCGATAAAGAGAGTGTCGACATGAAGAAACGAGGTCAAAAGCTGTAGAACATGTCCGGCTGCATCGTCGAATGAGCGAATTTTGCTGGGCATTGCGTATTTCATCTCCTGCAAGAATGGCGAACCATATCGAAAAATTACCTTCTGATTCCAGTTTAGTCGAAACCGGCTGCGGACTCAACATAGAACTTCTTAATAATGGGTATTTCAAAATGAAACTAATCTATATAATTAATAATTTTGTTAATTCAACTATATAAGAATTCGTTATTGAATTATTTCATTGGCTGATGTTTAATAAAGATATTGATTTATACATTTATCATGAGGTGATTCTTTAATGACGAACCGTGCAAAGATGATCGTTGACAAAGATTTTATCGTAGGCGAAGTAGATAAACGAATTTACGGCTCCTTTATTGAGCATTTGGGACGTGCGGTATACGGCGGTATTTACGAGCCTGATCATCCGTCCGCAGACGAGCAAGGCTTCCGTTCGGACGTGCTTGAGCTTGTAAAAGGATTAGACGTACCTATCGTCCGTTACCCTGGCGGCAATTTTGTATCCGGTTACAACTGGGAGGACGGCGTTGGTCCGGTTGCGGACCGCCCTAGCCGTCTTGAGCTGGCATGGCGGACAATCGAGCCTAACCTGGTAGGCTTTAACGAGTTTGTGGACTGGTGCAAAAAAGCAAACACCGAAGCGATGATGGCTGTTAACCTCGGCACCCGCGGGCCGGAAGAAGCCCGCAATCTGATCGAATACTCCAACCATGCTTCCGGCTCGTATTGGTCCGATCTTCGCATTAAGCATGGCTACAAAGACCCGCATAATATTAAAACCTGGTGCCTTGGCAACGAGATGGACGGCCCTTGGCAGATTGGCGCAAAGACAGCCGTGGAATACGGCCGCATTGCCAATGAAACGGCTAAAATCATGCGTTGGGTGGATCCAACGATTGAGCTCGTGGCCTGCGGCAGCTCGGGCCTTGGCATGCCAACCTTCCCGGATTGGGAAGCAACCGTGCTTGATCTGACGTACGATAACGTTGATTACATTTCGCTGCATCAGTATTATGGAAATAGAGACAAGGATACGAAGAACTTCCTGGCTCAATCGTTAGGAATGGATTCCTTTATTCAGACGGTTATTTCCACGGCCGACTATGTGAAAGCGAAGAAGCGCAGCAAGAAAAACATTAACCTCAGCTTCGATGAATGGAATGTCTGGTTCCACTCCAACGAGAGCGACCGCAAGATCGAGCCTTGGTCCATCGCGCCGCCGCAGCTGGAGGATATTTATACGCATGAGGACGCGCTTGTGGTTGGCTGCATGCTGATCAGCTTGCTGAAACGCGCCGACCGGGTGAAAATGGCTTGTCTCGCGCAGCTCGTTAACGTTATTGCGCCAATTATGACGGAGAACGGCGGAGCCGCATGGAAGCAATCGATCTATTATCCGTATATGCATGCAAGCCTGTTCGGCCGCGGCACGGTATTGGTTCCTTTGCTCAAATCGGATAAATACGACTCCAAGGATTACACCGATGTACCTTATGTGGAAGCGGTAGCCGTTCATAACGAGGAGCTTGGAGAAGTAACCGTATTTGCGGTTAACCGCGATTTGGACAATGCGAGAACGTTTGACATCGATCTTCGCAGCTTTGGCTCGTTCCGCGTCATCGAGCATATTGTCCTTGAGAATGACGACTTGCAAGCCGTTAATACGGCAGCAAATCCGGATAACGTGAAACCGCATGCGAACGGCAATGCAAAGCTTGAACAAAACGGCACGATTGAAGCTTCTCTCAGCAAAGCTTCCTGGAACGTCATTCGAATTAAACTTCAGTAACAGGATGTGAAACATGTTAATCAAAGCGGATACCGATCAAGCCTGGCTTCCGCTTTATGAAGCGCTGGCTAGTCCTGTGCGATTAAATATTCTGGATCTTCTCGCCGCTGCAGCTGAGCCGATGAATGTCAAAGATCTGGCTGCCGCTCTTGGGCTGAGCAGTGCCATCGTAACGATGCATGTCCGCAAGCTCGAGCAGGCGGGAATTATCCAGACGAAGATGGTCAGAAAACAGGGTGGCACGCATAAAATTTGCGAAATCGCGGCCTCTCGCATCCAGATTGATTTGCCGCAGCCCGGCTTTACTCCGAAGAAAACCCACGAGATCAGTATACCGGTCGGCCATTATACCGAATTTGAGGTGTATCCGACCTGCGGTATCGCAACAACGGAGAAAGTCATTGGCCAATTCGATGACCCGAGGTATTTCCTTGAGCCGGAGCGGATGAATGCCGGCATTCTATGGTTCGGCAAAGGGTACGTGGAATATCGGATCCCGAATTATCTGCTGCCGGGCCAGCGCCCAGAGGAGCTCGAGATTGTGCTGGAGATCAGCTCCGAGGCGCCGGGTTACAACGAGAACTGGCCATCGGATATCGTATTTACCTTGAACGGTGTTCGGATCGGCATGTGGACCAGTCCTGGCGATTACGGAGCCGTAAAAGGGAAATACACGCCAACCTGGTGGCAGGATTTCGTTAATCAGTACGGCCTGCTCAAAATTATCCGCGTCCAGAAAAACGGTACTTTCATCGATGGTCAGAAAATTTCGGATGTCGGAATCGACCAGATTGGCTTGAACCGCAATCAGTGGGTTTTCAGGATTGCCGTCGAAGACAACGCCGCCCATGTCGGCGGTCTGACGTTGTTCGGCAAAGGCTTCGGGAATTACAATCAGGACATGATTTTCCGCGTGAGTTATTTGGAAGGGCTGGACTGCTGATGACTCAGCAGTCCTTTCTTTTTATAGGTCGTTCAGGCATAAGCGGCCAACATCATAGAAACAGGGGACGTTCCTTGGTCATTTCAATGACTTAAGGAACGTCTTATTTTATCTTGCGACTTTACAACTTCATCACAACTCCTCCATATCGCGAATACATCCCTGTCCTATACTGTATCTGCATCAGGTAAGACAAGGAGGAGAATAAAGTGAGCAACAAGCAAGCACCAAGTGCTCGAAGGAAATGGATGATTTCGATTAGTATCGTTGTCTTGGTTCTAATTCCTTCAGGCTATTTCGGTTATCAAAGCATGGGGGTATACCGGGCGCTCGATAATCTTGGCTCATCGAAGAATGAACTTCAAATCGGCGCGCATCAAGAGGATGAATCCATGAAACCCGTCGAGTGGACCGGAACAGAGCCCGTTAACATCCTGCTGATGGGAGGGGATAATCATATCCAATATTATGTCTATACGGATTTCCAGGGTTTCAAATCGTTGATCGACGCATTTGGCGGTATAAACTTAGATGTAGACAAGGACATGAATTATAGTGATAACACCGAACAATCTGGTTCGAATGCGGATACCACCGGAGCAAAAGCTGGAGACGGAGGGGAATAATATGCCGCAAACGAAAAACCGATACATGCCTGGTCTGGATGGTCTGCGTGCCATTGCCGTATTCGCGGTAATCGCTTATCATTTCGGCTGGCCTGCCGCTTCAGGGGGATTGCTTGGCGTTGGAGTTTTTTTCGTCTTATCCGGCTACCTCATTACCGATTTGCTTCTTGAAGAAAGAAGATGCACCGGAAGGTTCAACCTTGGCCGATTCTGGATCAGACGAGCCTTAAGGCTGCTTCCGGCCATGCTGTTCATGCTTCTTGCCGTAACCGTCTATCTGGCGCTTACCGACCCCGGGCGATTATCCGGTATTCACAGGGAGTTGTTATCTGCCCTGACCTATACAAGCAACTGGTATCTGATTTATCGGCAAGTTTCATATTTCGATAGCTTTAGTCCGTTATCACCTATAGGCCATCTATGGTCACTGGCGGTGGAGGAGCAGTTTTACCTGCTATGGCCTCTATTCATATGGGGGATGATCCGTTTCATTCCTTTCCCGACGCGAGGCAAGCTGTTGGCAGCAACATTGACTGTTGCGGCTGCTTCACTTATAGCCATGGCGTTCTTATACATTCCCGGGACTGATCCGAGTAGAGTCTACTACGGTACCGATACGCGTGCATTTGGGCTATTGATTGGTGCAGCATTCGCGATTTTTATTCCTAGCCGCAGCCTTGTCGAGCCCCTACGAAAGGGAAGCGTTTTGCTGGATGTCATAGGGGCAATTGGACTTTGCGTCTCGATTTGGATGATAGCGAGCATAGACAAATATGACGATTCGCTGTACAGAGGCGGTATGCTTGTTTTATCCGTTGCTTCCGGATTAGTTATTGTCGCTTCAGCGAGCCCGTTCAGCAAAATAGGAAGGTTATTGGCATGGAAGCCGCTTCGCTGGATCGGGGTTCGTTCCTACGGCATTTATTTATGGCATTATCCGGTGCAGGTGCTGGCTGGCCCCAAGGAACCCGGCGCGGAGTCAAACCTGCCGTACCAGCTTGTTCAATTAGTCATAATCCTAATTATTTCTTCCTTATCTTACCGCTATCTCGAGAATCCGATTCGTAACGGCACATGGTTTAAAAACAAGAAGAAGGAGAGAAAGTCGATGAATTCTAAAAAAATGAAAAATGCTTATCGGACAATCACTTTGGGCATGGCAATTGTGATTATGCTTCTAAACACAGCATGCGAAGGTGCCGGAAAGAATAAACTGGCCCTTCCAAGCGAAACAACTGAAGAAACTTTTGCGAATACTCCTGATACGGCGACACCGACACAGGCACCAAGTCATTCATCAGCAACGCATGAGGGACAATCGGGAGGCGTAACGGTGATTGGTGATTCCGTAATCGTTGGCGTAAAACCAAATTTGGAAAAGCTTATTCCAAACATCGTGGTCGACGGCAAGGTAAGCCGGCAATTATCAGACGCAATTGATGTAGTAAATACATTAAAGGCTGATCATCAACTGGGAAGTACAATTGTCATCGAGCTGGGTACGAATGGACCGTTTCGTTCGAATAAGCTGGATGAGCTACTGGATGCAATCGGAGAGGACAAGCAAATCTATGTGGTGAACTCCCGCGTGCCGAGAGATTGGCAGGATACGGTGAACAAGACGCTGGCGGAAGCGGCCGATGAGCATTCCAATGTGAAATTGATTGATTGGCATTCATTCAGCAAAGGCAAGACGGAATGGTTTACGAAAGACGGCGTTCATTTGCAGCCGAAAGGAGCAGAAGCCTACGCGGGACTCATTGAGGAGGCGATTCGATAAAAGCACCGTTCCCTAATTATTGGATTATGTTGTATTCCGGATATTTCGTTTTTTTTAAGAATTGGCATTTACAATAAGTAATGCCCGGATTAACGGATAATCGGAAGAAGTGGGGATGCTGGTCATGGATAAAAGGATTCTGATCGTCGAAGACGATATGAACATTTCAAATATTATTAAGATGAATCTCGTTCTTGTTCATTATGAAACGGTACAGGTCTTTGACGGAATCGCGGCGCTAGAGGCGATTGAGGGAGGGGGAATAGATCTTGTTCTTTTGGATGTTATGATCCCAAAGCTGGATGGCTTTGCTCTAATGGAAAGAATCAGACCAAAGGGGATACCCGTTATCTTCTTGACTGCGAAAAATACCGTATTCGATAAAGTAAACGGCCTCAAGCTGGGAGCCGACGACTATATGGTCAAACCATTTGAGGGAATAGAACTGCTTGCCCGGATTGAAACCGTGCTGCGCCGATACGGCAAGGAAGATGCGGAGATTATCATTGATGACGTCCGTGTGTATCCGAATAAAAGAATAGCGACTTTAAAGGATGAGCCGGTGGAGCTGACACCCAAGGAATTTGACCTGCTTCTCGTTCTGATTAAGAACAAAAATCTCGCTCTTTCCAGGGAGCAGTTTCTTGATAAAGTATGGGGCATTGACTACTACGGCGATACAAGAACGGTAGACATGCATATCAAGTCGCTGCGCAAAAAGCTTGGATTGCAAGACCGAATCAAAACCGTCTTCAAAATCGGTTACCGGCTGGAGGATTAGCCATGAGGTTTTGGCTAAAGATTTTCACGTATTCGATTCTGGTATTTTTCCTTATCTTCAATGTCACCTCCGTTATCGTCATTGAACGAAATCACGGGAAGATACTCACTCGCGAAATCAATAATGCGTTAAGCCAGAATATGAATATTCATTCAAGCGTAGACGCCATATTGCCGGTCGTCCTTATTTACGATTCCGAGCAGTACGAGGAAAACGTGCTTGCGAATATTGCTAAAGCATTCGTTGGAAAGGTTGGTGACGAAGGCGTCTATATGACGATTAAGGATGATAAAGGAAAAAGCGTCTATAACAACATTGACTTTGAAATGCCCATGAATCGGGCAGAAACAGAAAAGCTGAATACAGATGAAATCAGGTATATTTTGCGGGATGTCGGAAACCGAACCATCCTGTTTACGTCCAACCTTACGGAAATAAATCGGAAAATATATACATTTACGTATATGGAAGATATCACATCCGTTTACCGGGAGCGTATGGATCAGTATCAATTTTACCTAAAGGTCGATATTGTCGCTTGTTCCGCTTACATGATGATCATGTTTATCGTCAGCAGAAGGCTGACCACTCCTATACACCGTCTAATTCGCACGGCTCAGTTTATCGCAGCCGGAGCTTTTTCCGAGCGCGCGGAATCAGGATCGAAGGATGAAATCGGCGTATTAGCCAACAATTTCAATACTATGGCATCGGTAATAGAGGATAAAATCAAAGATTTGGAGAGACTCAACCGGGAAAAGCAATTGTTTATCGATAATTTTACACATGAGCTAAGAACGCCATTAACATCGATTATCGGTTATGCGGACTACCTTCGAACGGCAAAAACAGATGCTGCCCAGCTGCTGGATGGATTAAATGTGATCTTAGCCGAGGGAAAGCGGCTTGAATCCCTTTCCTTTAAGCTGATGAATTTAATCATGCTCGAAGGAACCGAGTATCCGATGGAGGATACGGATATATGCTCGATCCTTGCGGAGATAAAACCCGCAATGGAAATGAAAGCAAGGGAAAAACGAATAGCGATAAAGACTTGCTGTGAGTCAGCCCGTCTGCCGCTGGAGAAAGATTTGATGAAGATTCTAATCTTTAATCTCGTTGACAATGCGATCAAAGCTTCGTCGGAATGCCAAAGCATCGTGATCCGTACATTCCGTCAGGGCGCAAATTGTATCCTGGAAATCGAAGATGAAGGGATAGGGATTGAAAGCGAGCATCTGGATCGCATATTCGAACCGTTCTATATGACGGATAAAGCCCGAACCAGGAGAAACAACGGCGCCGGCCTGGGGCTTTCGCTTTGCCAGAGCATAGCGACGCTGCACAATGCCGCAATAAGCGTGAGAAGTGTACCGGAACAGGGAACCACGTTTAGTATCACGTTCAGCCGGAGAGGAGCAGCACTATGAACAAGTTAGCCTGTTTTTTCTTAGCGTTTGCACTGCTGCTTCTGATGACCGGCTGTGGATCCCTTATGAATCCCGTCCCCAAGAATGTCGTAATGGTTAAGAGAATCGAGGAAAACAATAAAAATAATGAAATTGCTATGCCGAGGGGAGTCCTTGCCGTGGAATCCACAAAGTCACTTGGGCTGAATGCGCTTGAAAAGTATTTCGGAGTGCGGCTTTCGGCCGATCAGGCTCAATTCGAAGTGAAGGTGGTGGATATAAACGCGCTTAAGGGGCTCGTTGAGCAGAATATACAATCGGATGAAAGAAAAGATGCAGAAGCGATGCTTAAAGAGGTACCCGAGGGTTTGTTTTATTTGACCATTACCTCGACAAGCAACCAAAGATACGAGCTTGTATTGAATGCGGGAACCGGTGGAGTATTAAAAATCTCGAATCCAAATCAGGCGAATGGATTGTCCGACCTGAAAACGATCGAGCTTGATTCAAGTACGATAGATAAGTTCCTTCAAGAGAAGCAGGGGTTAAAATCGGAGGAGCTCGAGCAGGTAGAAAAAATGGTTTTCGAAAATAGGGAAGTTACCTATGCATACAGGAATCTGAAAGACGATCGCGTGAGATATGTAATCGAGGAGGATTTAAAGGAGAACAGGATAACGGGATTTAGTAAGGATATCATGGCGCTGCTTACCTGGACAGCGAAATTGAAAAACGGTTATCCAAAATAGAAAATAAAAAAGGGCCGTACCCAAGTCATAATGACCAGGTACGGCCCGTCTTCTCTTAGCCTTCGAGCAACAGGGTTTCCGGATCTTCAAGCATTTCTTTTACTTTTACAAGGAAGCGTACGGCTTCCGAGCCGTCAACGATACGGTGATCGTAAGTGAGGGCGATGTACATCATCGGACGGTTCTCCGAACGTTCTGCGTCGATTGCTACCGGACGAAGCTGGATTTTGTGCATTCCCAGGATGCCGACTTGCGGAGCGTTCAGGATTGGCGTCGACAAGAGCGATCCGAATGTACCGCCGTTCGTGATCGTGAATGTACCGCCTTGCAGTTCATCCAGCGACAGCGAGTTGTCGCGCGCTTTTTTAGCCAGGGATACGATCGATTTCTCGATCTCTGCGAAGCTCAGGCGGTCCGCGTCACGCACGACCGGAACAACCAGACCTTCTTTAGCCGATACCGCGATACCGATATCGTAGTATTGTTTAGCGATGATATCGCCGTTGTTGATTTCAGCATTCAGGTTAGGGAACTCTTTCAGAGCGCCAACAACCGCTTTCGTGAAGAAGGACATAAAGCCGAGACCAACTTCGTGTTTGTCCAGGAACGATTGCTTACGGCGTTTGCGAACGTCCATGATCGCTGTCATATCCACTTCGTTGAACGTAGTCAGCATAGCTGCCGTATGCTGCGCTTCAACGAGGCGGTTAGCGATTGTCGCGCGGCGGCGGGACATTTTCGTACGAGTGTAAGGCTTGTTCGACGTAAATTCCGGTTGAGCCGCTTTTGCAGCTGGAGCCGGTGCTGCTGCAGGTGCAGGAGCCGCAGGGCGAAGCTCAACGCGTCCAAGCGTCGATTGCGCTTCGCTGATGTCGATGCCTTTTTCTCTTGCAAGCTTGCGGGCTGCAGGAGAAGCATTCAGGTGGCTGTCAGCCGCAGGTGCCGGAGCAACGGCTACCGCTGTAGCAGGAGCAGCAGCTGGAGCTGGAGCTGCAGGAGCCGGAGCGGCTGCCGGTGCAGGCGCTGCTTCAGCTGCCGGAGCAGCCGGTGCCGGAGCGGCAGCGCCGCTGCCAGCTCCGATTGTGCCGATGACTTCACCGATTTCAACGGTGTCGCCTTCGTTTTTCACGATTTCTTGCAGAACGCCGTCTTGCTCAGCGCTGATTTCGATGTTTACTTTGTCTGTTTCAAGCTCAAGAAGCACGTCGCCTTGTTTAACGGCGTCTCCTACTTTAACGACCCATTTGGAGATTGTGCCCTCCGTAATTGATTCACCCATTGCCGGTACTATAATTTGTTGCACGTGAGCTTACCTCCCTGTGTTATATGTCAACGTCGGACTGTATTTTAAAGTTTGCAATAAAATGTGCTGCTGCTCGAAGCTGTGTACTTGCTGGAAGCCGCTTGCCGTACTCGAGCGCTCGGGACGGCCGATGTAGCTTACGCTTGCAGCGGCTGGCGCGATTTTGCGCAGACGAGGCTCCATGTAGAACCACGAACCCATGTTTTGCGGCTCTTCTTGCACCCAGACGATTTCCTTCAGATTCGGCAGGCGTTCGATAATCGCCGCGATTTCTTTCTCAGGGAACGGATACAGCTGCTCAACGCGTACGACATGCAGCCAATCCAGCTCTTGATCGCCGTTTTTCTCGATCGCTTCTTCAATATCAATGGCCATTTTGCCAGTCGCAAGAACGAGACGTTCTACGCGGTCCGGCTTCGCGCCAAGACCTTTTTGCTCGATAACGGACTTGAACGAACCGTTGCTCAGCTCGGAAATTTCCGCGGCTACGCGAGGGTTGCGGATCAAGCTCTTCGGTGCCATGATGATCAGCGGACGAGCGGCATCGCTTTCCGTGATCGAAGCTTGGCGGCGAAGCAGATGGAAGTAGTTCGCCGCGCTGGACAGGTTCACAACCGTCCAGTTCTCTTCGGCGGACAACTGCAGGAAGCGTTCCAGACGAGCGCTGGAGTGCTCCGGTCCTTGACCTTCGTAACCGTGCGGAAGCATCATGATCAGGCTCGATTTTTGCTGCCATTTTGCACGGCCGGCGGAAATGAACTGATCGATCAGTACTTGCGCAACGTTAGTGAAGTCACCGTACTGCGCTTCCCAGATGACCATAGTCTCCGGAGCGTGTACGTTGTACCCGTATTCGAAGCCAAGCACGGCTGCTTCGGAAAGCGGACTGTTATGAATCGCAAACGATGCTTTCGCTTCAGGCAGGTGATGGAGAGGGCAGAACGTGTCGCCAGTCTCGGCATCATGCAGCACCAGGTTACGGTGTGCGAACGTTGCGCGTTCTACGTCCTGGCCGCTGATGCGGATCGGCTTGCCTTCCGCCAGAATCGATGCGAACGCAAGCGTCTCGGCATGGCCCCAATCCATTTTCTCGCCGTCGTTCACAGCCGTTGCGCGGCGTTCCAAGATGCGTTGCAGCTTCGGATAAACCTTGAAGTTCTCCGGCCATTTCAGCAGGTTGGCGTTGATCTCGCGAAGGGTTTCAACCGAGATAGGAGCTACCGCTTCGCCGGTTGCCAGATCGTTAGGCAGGCCTTGCGTTTGATGAACCGGCTCTTGGCCCTCGCGGCTCTTCATTTCCTCGTAAGCTGCTTTCAGACGGCCGATAACTTCTTGCTTCAGGCCTTCTGCTTCTTGCTCGGTAATCGCGCCTTCCGCAACCAGTTTGTCCGTAAAGATACGGCTTACCGTCGGATGAGCTTTTACTTTTTTGTAAATCGTAGGTTGCGTTGTTTCCGGATCGTCCGTTTCGTTGTGACCGTATTTACGGTAGCCGATCAGGTCGATCAGGAAATCCTTTTTGAACTTCGTACGGTATTCGCTTGCCATGCGGGCCGCCGCGATTACCGCATCAGGGTCATCGGCATTGACGTGTACGATAGGAATTTCGTAGCCTTTCGCAACGTCGCTTGCGTAATGCGTCGAACGGGAATCGTGGCTCTCCGTAGTGAAGCCGATTTTGTTGTTGACGATAATATGAAGCGTACCGCCATGCGCGTAGCCGTTAAGCTGCGACAGGTTCATGGTCTCCGCCACGATGCCTTCGCCCGGGAAAGCGGCGTCGCCGTGCATAATGATCGCAGCGGCAAGATCCGCGTTCTGCTTCGGATAGCCTGGAGCCGTGCGGTCATCCTGCGCCGCGCGGGTGAAGCCGTCGACAACCGGGTTCACGTACTCCAGGTGGCTCGGGTTGTTAGCCAGCGTAATGCGGGTCTTAACCGTTTCGCCCGTACCGATCGAACGGTTCGCGCCAAGGTGATATTTCACGTCGCCGGTCCAGCCGTAGTTGATGCCGATGGAGCCTTCGGACGGACTCATTTTCTTGTTCGTTGCATTATGGAATTCGGAGAAAATCTTGCTGTAAGGCTTGCCGAGCACATGCGCCAGAATATTCAGGCGGCCCCGGTGAGCCATGCCCATCAGAATATGTTTAACGCCGTCATTGGACAGCTCATGGACCATCTCGTCAATGAGAGCTACGAGAACGTCGTTGCCTTCAACCGAGAAGCGTTTCTGGCCAACGAATGTGCGTTGCAGGAAATCCTCGAATTGTTCGGCTTCGAACAGCTTCGTCAGAACCTTCTTGCGTTCTTCCGTATTCAGCTTGGTTCCCGGATTTTCTTTCTCTACGCGTTGCTTCAGCCATGCGCGTTCTTCTTCGTTATGAACGTGGCTGAACTCGTAAGCGATTGTTCCGGTGTAAGCTTTGCGAAGCTTCTCGATCGCGTCCCAGCCGTTTTTAACGTCAGCGGGAGCTTTCGTCCAGACAAGCTCTGCCGGGAGGGCAGCGAGATCGGCTTGCGTTAGACCGTATGTTTCAAGTTCCAGCATGTTGGTGCTTACCTTAGGACTGATACCGAGCGGGTCGATATCCGCAGCTAAATGGCCGAAAGCGCGTATGTTCCATACAAGCTTACCAGCCGCTACTAGGTTTTGAAGGACTTTGGCATCGATTGCCGCGCCGCCGGAAGCTTGCGCGGTTACGATTGGTGCTGCCGTTTGGCCTGCGTATTGAGGCGGTTCGCCATATTGCTCGAACAGCTCGCGATACTCGGCTACGACGGATTCAGGGTCTTGTTTAAACAGTTCGTATTGTTCTTGGACGTAACCAAGGTTGGGCCCATAATAGGAAGCCCAAGGATCTTGCTTGTGTAAATTGCCAGATGACATCGACAGATACCTCCGTCTAGGATTTTGAAGTTCAAAGGGACGGAAATTAGAACTTACTTATGCATCCATTATATTATAAACAGGCCTTAAAACTTAAATAACGAATATGTATCATTATTATCTTGAATATAGATTGATTCGGCTTGGCGGGCGGCATTTTTCCTTCTTATTATGCTCATATTGGCAATATCCAACACGTGAGCGCCGCAGAAAGCTGCTGTTTTCTTATAAAAGGCATTCATTTTCGAGAACGATCCTTCTTCTTGCGTTGCAAGGCGAATAGAAATTTACCCCGCAAGCCGCCAAAAATATCCCTTTTTCGCGCTGTTCAAGCCCTATAATGGAAGGGGATGGACATATTGATCAGCGGGAGTGAGGAATCGTGAACGTATCAATTGGAGGCTATTCGTTTAACAACACGTACCTGGAAGGGAAAATGGATGTATTCGGCTATTTGGAAACGGTCAAATACCGTTACAAGCTGGATGTCGCCGATCTGTGGAACGGCTTCTTTATAGACCGCAGCACGGGGCCGATCTATCAGCTTGCAGAGGAAAGCTATATCCGCAAAATCCGCGAGGCTTTGGACGAAAAGGAAATGTCGGTGGTCAACTTCGCCGTCGACGGCGCTCATCTGTGGGATCCGGATCCTGGGGTGCGACAACGGCTTTATGATAACGCGATTGTGCATTTGCGCGCATCGGTCATTCTCGGCGCGAAGACCGTCCGGATAGATACCGGCGGCAGCTATCATGACGTGGAGACGATGACGGAGGAGCAATTCGATTATACGGTCCGGACATACAGGGAGTTTGCGCAATTTGCGTCGGATAACGGTTTCCTGATCGGCCCCGAGAACCATATGGGCGCATCGCTGCTGCCGCGCGAAATGAAACGGATCGCCGAAGCGGTCGACCACCCGGCCTTTGGCTTCCTGGTCCATCTCGGACGGTGGAAAGCCGACCCTAAAGAAGGCGACAGGCTGGTTGCGCCGTGGGCCTACCATACCCATTTCGATGAAAAAACCGCCGTATCCGGCGATGCTTTGAATACGATCTCAACATTGAAGGATGCGGGTTACAAGGGATATTGGGGAATTGAATACAACGCGGCGAAGCGGCAGTATCTGGAGACGGAGAGGCTGCTCGGCATGGTGAAGAAGCTGCTTGCGGACGAAGCTGACTTAAGGAGTGAAGGGTAATGGAAACGGTTAAAATCGGGATTATCGGCGTTGGCCAGATCGGCAAGCAGCATATCGAGAAGTACCGACAGATCGCCGGCGCCCAGATTATCGCGGTATGCGACGTAAACGAGGCGGAGGCCAGAAGGGTAGCCGAGCAATACGGGATCCCGCATGTATACTCGGATTATCGCGAGCTGATTGGGCGCGAGGATATCGTTGCGGTTGATGTCTGCCTGCACAATAACTTCCATGCTCCCGTCACGATTGCCGCGCTCGAGGCCGGCAAGCATGTGTATTGCGAGAAGCCGATCGCCGGTACTTACGAGGACGGCAGAAGAATGCTGGAGGCGGCGGAGGAAACGGGCAAGCTGCTGCATGTTCAGCTGTTTACGCTGTACGGCAAGGATACGAAAGCAGCCAAAACGCTGATTGACGGCGGCAAGCTTGGCAGGCTGTACCATGCGCGGTCCACCGGCTTCCGCCGCAGAAACCGTCCGTATGTAGACGGGTACGGGACGCCCTTTTTCACCCGCAAAGAAACGGCTGCCGGAGGCGCTCTGCTCGATATGGGCGTATACCATGTGGCACAGCTGCTCTATTTGCTTGGCAATCCGGAAGTAGAACGAATCTCGGGCAAGGTGTATCAGGAGATGGCGATGCTGGAGGAACGCAAGAATAGCAGCGGGTTTAACGTAGAGGAGCTGGCCGCCGGCTTTATCCGGTTCAAGGGCGGTTTAACGCTTGACCTGATCGAAGCTTGGTCGGTTCATATGGGAAGCTTTGAGGGAAGCAGCATTCTTGGTTCGGAAGGAGGCGTCAGATTGCCTAACGGACTGCCGGGCGAAGCCTCCCAGCCATTCAGCTACCATAGCACGGTTTGCGATATCGATATGGATAGCACGATTGACCTGGACATGATGGATTTGCGCTGGCACCGGCTTCGCGGGAATGAAGACGCTTACGACTCCTCGCAGCATCACTGGATTGCGGCACTGCAAGGAAGGGTTCCGCTGCTGCCGACAGCCGATATTGCGCTGCGTACGATGCTGATCAGCGAAGGGATTTATTTATCGGAGGAGCTCGGCCGCGAAGTGACGGCGGAGGAAGTCATCGCCCGGTCAAGCTCAACGGCTATTCCCGTCTAGGCTGCAAAGAAAGCGGTGATGGACAACATGAGTGAGATAGAAGGAAAAATAGAAAGAAGAAGCTTTCACTTTATTAAGGCGTTCAATTTTTTCAGTTACGGAACGATAGCGGTCTACAGCACGTTTTTTGCCCTTTACTTGCAGTCGATCGGAATTAATCCGCTGAAGATCGGGGCTCTTATGGCAGGCGGCCCTATCGTGTCGCTTATTGCCAACCCGTTATGGGGTTATTTGAGCGACCGGACTCGCAATATCCGGCTGATCCTTATACTGATGCTGGTCGGCAATCTTGTCGCGATGCAGCTCGTTTTTTTAAGCGATTCCTACGCGTTTATATTTGGCTGCATGCTGCTCTTTTTCTTTTTCCAGATGCCGTTGTTCTCGCAGAGCAACAGCCTGATCCTGAACAGCATCGAAGGGACGCGCCACAAGTTCGGGGCATTCCGGTTATGGGGATCCTGCGGATGGGCGATACTTGCTCTGGTTACGGGGCCGATACTCGGGCAGATTGGCATCAGCCGGCTATGGCTGGTGTATACGATTATGATGCTGATCGCGATCGGATTCGCTTTTACTCTGCCAAGAGGATCCTCGCCAAAGACGGCTCAGGGCGTAAATTACCGGCAGATGCTCGGCAACAGGGTGTTTCTCGTGTTTCTCGTAATCGGGCTTCTGATCTCGATTCCGAACTCGATGAACACAACGTTTATCGGATTGTACATGACGGAGCTTGGCGGGCATACGGATCTTGTGGGCTGGTCGGCCTTTTTGTCCTCCGTCTTCGAAATTCCGGTATTCCTGCTCTTTGACCGGTACTTGTCCAAGCATGCCCGGACGATGGTCAGCTGCCTGATTCTCGTCAGCCTGCTGTATGCGCTTCGCTGGTTCCTCATGGCGGGAGCGGGCAACGCGGAGCAGATTATTTTCATCCAGGCGCTGCATTGTCTGACGTTCGGAGCTTTCTACTATATCGGTACGCAGTTGACGGCACTTCTCGTACCCAGCGAGCTGCGGGCATCGGGGCAGGCGGTCTATGCGTTGACATGGGGCGGCTTGTCGGGAATCGCATCCGGATTTCTCGGCGGGTATCTGTTCCAGCAAGTCGGGCCAAAGTCCATCTATTGGACCGGAACGGGAATGGCGTTAATCGGACTGGTCGGGTTCACCTTGCTTTATTTGTATATGAGGATGACGGCCGCCAAAAAGAACAAGCGGGAAATCAGCTTTTAGCAACCTTTAGCGAGGCACCTTCGTCCATAACTTTGAACAGCTGTTCAATATCACAGCTTAGAGGATGAAGGAGGACATACGATTATGAAAAAACGCATCACTGCCGCGGCCATTTCCGCCGCTGTCTTGTTCGGAGCGTTATCCGGCCAGGCGCTTGCCGCCGATCATTCCAGCTTTACGGACATCGCCAATACTGGCACGCGCGCAAATTGAAGCTCTCCAGGAGCTTGGCATTGTGAAAGGGGTATCTTCCTCGGAGTTCCATCCGGAAGAGAACCTTACGGGAGCGCAAGGGATTGAGCTGATCGTCCGCACGATGCAGTTAAGCCTGGCCGCCATTGATTTCAATCAAGCTCCTACCGCGGACGGCTTTTTCACCAATGTGAAAAATGATGCCTGGTACGCGGAGAGCTTCGTCATCGCGCACTATAACGGACTGGATCTGCCGGCTGACATCGACCCGAATAAGCCGCTTACCAGAGAGCAGTTCGCTCATTATTTGGTTCAGGCCCTTGAGAAAACCGGCCAATACCCGCTGATCAAGATGTATATCAACATCCAGGATGAGAAGGATATAACGGTAGATTATCAAGGAACGATTCAGCGCGCGCTGCTGTACAAGATCGTTGCGCTTGACGCGGAAGGCAATTTCCACCCGCAGCAAGTCGTAAACCGCGCGGAAGCGGCTGCTATTCTTTTTGCGGCTCATGAATTTGTAGAGACGCATAAGGATAACGGCGAAGCCGGGGCTCCCGAAGAACCGGCGACTTCGGCGCCGGCAACAGCGTAGGAGTAAAAAAGGCAGAGGCTGTCCATCCGACAAAATGTCGGGCGGACAGCCTCTTTCTTTTATCGCGCCGCAGCGCGTCATTTCATAGTATAATAGGAGCATCATGTGTCCCATAACGACGGCATCTTTGCGCAAGTGTTATGGGCAGCTGGAGAGAGGAACACGAATGACGCAAATTAAAGATCTTCGCAATCAGGACGATTTTACCGGCTTCTATTTGCTTAAAGAGCTGGAAGTCAAACAGACCAATGCAACAACACCAAAGGATTATTTCGATATTGTACTAGCCGATAGTACGGGGCAGCTGGGGGCTAAGTTTTGGGATGTCTCCTCGCAGGACAAAGAAACCTTTTTCACGATGGGACTCGTTAAGGTTCAGGGGATTGTCCATTTGTACCGAGAGAAGCTTCAGATCAAGATTTCCCGCATGCGTCCAGCAGTAGATGCAGACGGCATTACGCTGACAGACTTTATCCGTTCGGCGCCGGTTGCTTCCAATGAACTTATCGATACGATCTATAAAGCGAAGGACAGTATTCAAGATACGGAGATTAAGGCGATTGTCGCTTATTGCGTGTCGAAGGTGGAGGAAAAGCTGACGCATTACCCGGCAGCCAAGACGCATCATCATGCGTATTTTGCCGGACTTGCTTACCATATGGCCAGAATGCTGGAGATCGGGGAATTTCTGTGCAAGCAGCGGCCGTTCCTGGACGCGGATCTGCTTAAAGCGGGTATTATTCTTCATGATATCGCCAAGCCCGAGGAGATGATCGCGCAGCTTGGCATCGTATCCGACTACAGCCTTTCGGGTAAGCTGATGGGACATATTTCGCTGGCGTCGACTTGGATTACGGAAGCGGCCATCCGCTGCAATATTAATTTGGATTCGGAAAAAGTGCTGGGATTGCAGCATATGGTGCTGTCTCATCATAATCTGGGAGAGTGGGGGAGTCCCGTTCAGCCGCAAACGGCGGAAGCCGTGGCGCTGCATCATATCGATGCGATGGACGCCAAGCTTCAAATGGTCGAGGATGCCCTCCAGACAACTCCGGAAAGCGAGCCATGGACGCCTGTTGTCCGCGGACTGGAGAATAAACCGATCTATCGGATGAAGCTGTAATTATAAAGGGTAATGGGGTGAAAGGCGGGTGCTCGAACACCCGGCACTACCGATGACCGATAACTTGCAAACGACTCAATATAAGCAATGCGTGCATTGCCTGGAGCAAAAGCCGGTGACGGATTTTCTCCGCCGTACGGGCAGACGTTCGGGACCGGCTTCACGGCGCGGTTCCTGCCGGAGCTGCCGGAAAACTAGAAGCCGGATTACCGCTCCGGTTACGGTGTCTGCCGCTAATCAAGAGGCGGCTGTTCAGCCGGCAGCGCCATTGGCTGCGATGCCCGAGGCGGTTGCGGCCACAGCCGTACCGGTAAGCCCAGCTGAGCATGCCGTTGGGCAGGCTGTTGCTTCAAAGCCAGCTGCGGCAGCTGCTCCTGCCGTGGCACCAAAACGGCCTAGACCGTCCAAAGCTCCGGCGCGGACTGCCGGAGCCGGCGGGAAATACCGTCCCCGTCCGCTGCCGGCGAATTATTTGCCGACGGATGCCAGTCTGCTGCGGACGACGCGCAAAGGAACGGTCTGGATGCGCGGCAAGACCGATAAAGGACGGCGATGGCACCAGGAGATTGAACTGGAGCTTGCGGTTACGCTCGTGAAGGAGCGGGCTGCCGTTATCGTGAACCGGACCACGATCCGCCGATTGTTCAGTAACAAGGATTTCCGGAGCTATATCCTGACAAGAGACAATTACACCTGCCATTTCTGCGGGCAATACGGCGATACCATCGACCATATGCTGCCGCGCGCAAAGGGCGGCCATACCACGCCGGATAATTGCGTATGCGCCTGCAATGAGTGTAATCAGTCCAAAGCGGATAAAGATATTGACGAATTTATGCGGGAGCTTTAAGTAGAGTGGGATGCGCGTAGCCTGCCGAGTCTGGGACTCGGGGCTACGCGCATCCCTTTTATTTTTGGCTTAAGGTCCCTTAGGGACCTTAAAGTTGCTGAAAAGCCACGCTACAGGGTGCTTAAGGTCCTTTAGGGGCCTTATGTGAGCAGGATGGCGCCCGAAACGGAAATAGGCTCTCTGGGAGGTACCAGCTGAAACAATGAAAACGAGTTGTAGCCAAAATAAGACCCTGTCAGGGTCTTATCTAATAAAAATAGAGCAGCGGCCAGCTACATAAGACCCTCGCAGGGTTTTATTCGTTTGCGAAACGGATGACGTAAAATAGTCTGTGTACCAAGAT